>CAZZDB010000014.1:0-32955 GCA_964652485.1 uncultured Oleiharenicola sp. | reverse complement strand
CCCCGCGGTCTTCCCAGTCGTTATCGAACAACCCGTCGGAATCAGAATTGGTCATGTAATGAAGAGGCCCTGCGGCTTTAGCGGGAACAGTGGTCAGCAGGGTGCCGCTGGCAAATAAAATTCTCAGCCGGCCCGGGCGGAGGTTGGTGTTGAATCGCGGTCGGCGGTTGCTTTTCTACCGGCATGCCCGAAGTGCTTCATGCCACGGTATATTTCAGCGGAAGGGTGCAGGGTGTGGGCTTCCGTTACCAGACGCTGCACGTCGCCCGGGAGTTCGACGTGGCCGGTTGGGTGCAGAATCTGCCCGATGGGCGCGTGCTGCTTGAAGTGGAGGGCGTCGCCGGCCAGGTTCGCGATTTCATCGCCGCGGTGCAGGAACGGATGACAGGGTTCGTTCGCAAGACCGAGCAATCCGAGGCCCGCCGCCCGGCGCAATTCCAGGGCTTCGGCATCCGATGAGCACCGACAACATCTGGGCCGTGGAGCTGGCCGGCGTGGCCAAGAGCTTTTCGACCGACTGGACGGGCGGGCGGATCCACGCCGTGCGCGACCTCAACCTACGGCTCGCCCCGGGGGTGCGTGCTCGGCCTGCTCGGGCCCAACGGCTCGGGCAAAAGCACCACGCTCAAGATGCTGGCCGGCTTCGGCGGGCCCAGCGCGGGGGAGTGCCGGGTATTCGGCCACCGGGCCGGCAGCAACGAGGCGCGTGCCTTGATCGGCTATCTGCCCGAGTCACCTCAATTCCCGGCCCACGTGACCGGCCGCGGTCTCTTGGAATATTGCGCCGGACTGAGCTCACTCGGGTCCGCCGGGACTGCGCAGCGCATTGCGGGAGTCCTGCAATGGAGCGGGCTGTCGGAGGCGGCCGGGCGACAGGTGAGGACTTACTCGAAGGGCATGGTGCAGAGGCTCGGTCTGGCCCAGGCGGTCCTGCACGAGCCACCCTTGCTGCTGCTCGATGAACCGGCCAGCTGATCCGCGATCTCGCCGGGCGCGGCAAGACCGTGGTCTTCAGCTCGCACTTGCTCACCCAGGCGGCCGAGTTGTGCGACCGGCTTGCCCTGCTCGGTCGGGGCCGGCTGCTGGCGGAGGGTACGCCGGCAAAGTTGCTCGGCGCGGGGAGCGCGACCGGTCTCCAGGCCAGCCCGCTGGGAAAGCTTTATCTGGAGAAGGTGAACGGGGATGCATGACGCCCCTCACAACGGTCCCGCGGCCTCCTTGCGCCACATCCGGCTCATCGCCCGGCACACTCTCGGCGAGGCACTGCACCTGCGTCTGATGTTCGTGCTCGGGCTGACGGGAGCCGGGTTGCTCGGCGGGGCGTGGTGGCTGCGCGAACTCAACTTCGGGCGGACCGAGCTGCTGTTTCTGGGTGATTTCGGTCTCGGGTTGGTGGGTTTCCTCGGGACGCTGCTGGCCGTGCTGGCCACCGCTCACCTGTATTTCCGCGAGATTGAAAGCCGGGCGGTTTACTGTGTGCTGACCAGGCCGGTGCGCCGCTGGGAATATCTGACCGGCAAGTTTGCCGGGGTGGCCGGGGTGCTGGCGATTTTCACCGCCGGAACGGCGCTGGTGCTGGGAATGGTGATTGCCGCCCGGGAGGCCCAGTTGCGCGCGACCTTCGTGCCACTGCCGGTCTTTCTCCACGCCTGCGCGCTGGTCTGGTTGAAGATCACGCTGGTTGCGGCGCTGACCCTGCTGGTCTGCAGTTACGCCGGGTCGGCGCTGTTTGCCACTTGCGCGGGGATTCTTCTCACGTTGCTCGCGCACCTGTGTCCCGCGGCCGGGGCGGCCAGCGGGCCGGCTTGGCTGCGGATTTGGCCGGATCTCGGACTGTTCGATGCCAGCGCGCTGCTCGCGGCGGGGCAAATCCCCCCCCCGGCCCATGGTTGCTCGGTTTGTCCGCCTATTGGGCCGCCTATGTGCTGATCTTCCTCGTCCTCTCCTCGTATGCATTCAAGCATCGTGAACTCTAGGCCGGTCGTCCTCAGCGCCAGCCTCGTCCTGCTGACGGCGGCGGCCCTCCTCCTTCGTCCCCTGGCGGACCGGCTGGATGACCGGTTGGCATCCGGCGGCCTGCGCTCCGAGCAGCTGAGGTCACTCCCGGGGCACGACGCCACTCTCGCGGTACTTGGCGGCATGCGCTCAACCGTGGCCAGCGGGTTTTGGTTGCGGGCCAACCTGGCTTGGGAGCGACGCGACCCGGCCGCCACCCGTCTGCTGGTTGCCCTGACCGTGGCCGCGGACGAGCGTCCGGCCTACTTCTGGCTGAATGGAGCCCGGATGCTGGCTTACGATCTGCCGGAATGGTCGCCGCCGGCCCCGGCGGCGGTGCGGGAACGGCTGGTGGCCGACCACGCCCGTCTGGCGCTGGACTTCCTCGAAAAGGGGAGCCGTTGGCATGGGCCGGACGCCGCGCTTTACGTCGAGATGGGCAATATCCATTTGCGCCGCACGCACGATCTCGAGAGTGCGGCGCGCTGCTACCGGCTGGCGGCGCAGCAGCCCGGGGCGCCGTATTATGCCGCACGCATCCACGGGGAACTCCTCCCCGGAAGATGGGCCGGCCGGGCGAGGCCCTGGCTTGGCTGCGGCAGCTCCTCCCGCAATTGCCCGAGGACGATCCGGCCGCCTGCCGGGCGGTCGTGGCCGAGCGGATCCAGGCATTGGAGCGGGAGGTGGCGGAGGGCCGGACCGGATTGTGACCGGTGGCGGAGGTTATGATCGGAGGCAGGGCCTTGGCCTTCGAATATAAGCCTCGACGATGCCTTTGACATGAACCCGGCGGGCACTAGGAATGCCGGTCCGCCCACATGCTCGCCTCCCTCCATATCAGCTGGCCCTATCTTTTCGTCGCTGTCGCCGCGCTCTGGTTTCCGCGGCAATGGATGCGCACCGGCAGGTCCGTCCTGAAACGGCGCCGCAAGCCCGACGGCGCCCTTGAGCGCCTGGCCGGCATGGGCGCACGCGACCCGGAGGATCGTTCCGTGCAACCCTCGCGGGAGTTCGCCAATCTCCGCAACTACCTGGATCTGTTCCGCGCGTTCGCCGGCGGGTACTGCCTGACCCAGTTTGCGTTCACCCCGGAGAGCCGGGATGCCGGCCTGACCGTCTTCGTCATCCAGTCGGTCGTGCTGCTGGTCGCCGGGCTCATCCAGACTGTCCGTTTCGACGGAAAGCTGAGCTTCTTCGCGGCGATTTTCTTCCTAGTGGGCCAGTGTGTCGGCACGTGCGGCGAGGCCTCCGTGGGCCAGCCCTTCACCTTCGGCCACAGCACCGGGCTTTTCGCCTTTGCCTTGGTCCTTGCGATCAATCCGGTGATTCCCAATCCGCGGTTGTTTCTCGCCGCCTACGGTCTGCTGCTGCTGCCGTTCGGCTACTTTTTTGACGCCAATCTCCCGCTACTGGCGGTCAATGCCGGCCTGGCGCTATTGCCGCCGTTTCTCAGCCTGCTTAGCAAGCGCCCAGTGGTCATCTTTTCCCGCAAGGCGAAGTCTCCCACTGCCACCACCACGGCCGCCTGATGCCAGAGCAACCCGCATGGCGCATCTGGGTGGAGGCCGCGCGCCCGCGGACCCTTTCTGCGGCGGTGATCCCGGTGCTGGTGGCCACGGCCCTCGCGACGGCGCACCATGCAGCGGACTATGCGAAGGCCACGGTCTGCCTGGCCTTCGGGCTTCTGGTGCAGACCGGCACGAATTTCGCCAACGACTACTTTGACTACATCAAGGGCGCCGACACGCCGGCGCGCGTGGGCCCGCGGCGCGCCGTGGCTGCAGGCCTGGTGACACCGGACGCCATGCTCACCGCCACCGGGATCGTGCTCGGCGCGGCCTTCGCGGTCGGCTTGCTGCTCGTGCGGGAGGGCGGATGGGGGCTGCTGCCCATCGGCCTCCTCAGCATCGGCTGTGCGGTGGCCTACACCGGCGGCCCGTTTCCACTAGGTTACAACGGCCTCGGCGACCTGTTCGTCTTCCTGTTCTTTGGGTTGGTGGCGGTGGACACGACGTTCTACGTCCAGGCGGGACATCTCGCTTCCGATGTCTCGTCCTGTGCCGCGGCGGTCGGACTGCTGGCGGCGAACATACTCGTCGCGAACAATTATCGCGATGCCGAAACCGATGCCCGCGCGGGCAAGAAGACCCTCGTTGTGCGTTTCGGGAGGAAGTTCGCCGTGTGGCAATACGGCCTGTCGGCGACCTTCGCCCTGCTCTGTCCGCCCGCGTTGCTGCTGTTCGGTTATCGCTGGCCGGTGCTGCTGCCGCTGGCGATCGCCCCGTTGGCGGCCTCCCTCACGCGTCGGCTGGCCGCATCGCGTGCGCCAGGGGAGCAGGTCACGCTGCTTGGGGACACGGCGAAGTTTCTCGCCGTGTTCGGGGTGCTGCTTGGCGCGGGCGTGGTGTGGGGTGGGTAGGGCGAGTCCTCCGGACGAGCCGCCCAGCCCCGGCTCATCCAGAGGATTCGCCCTACCAACAAAAACGGCGCTCATTGAGCGCCGTTACAGGGAGGGACTTTGCAGCCGGCTCCTCAGATCTTCCCGGCGAGTTTTCCCTTGAGGGAATTCTTGTCCATCATGCCGACGAACTGGTCGACCTTCTGGCCGGCCTTGAAGAGCAGCATGGTCGGGATGGCGCGCACGCCGAATTCCGCGGCGAGGTCGCCGTTGTCGTCCACATTGACCTTGGCGATCTTCAGCTTGCCGTCGAACTCGGTGGCGAGTTCGTCCAGGATCGGCGCGATGGCCTTGCAGGGGCCGCACCACGGAGCCCAGAAATCCACGAGGGTGGGCGTCGCGCTGGCGATGGCGGTCTTGAAGCTGTTGGTGTCAAGTTGGGCGATTTTTTCGGACATGGGTGGGAGTAAAGTTAGCGGGATGGAAAAGGCAAGCCGGGCGCTGGATTGGAACTGCCGCGCCGCTCGGTGAGCGCCGTTACAAATCATCTCGGCGTGGACTTGTGGATGATCTCGGCCAGCTCTTGTGGTTCGACCACGTGCAGCGGCTTGCCGCGGGTCTTCAGCTCCTCGAAGGTCTTGATGACGGTCTCGGTCATGCGGCCGTGGGTCTCGTCAGAGCCGCCGACGATGGTGAATTGCTCGGCGGCGGTCAGGCGCTTGTGCCCGTCCTCATTGTCGAGGCCGACACCCAGCAGATGGGCGGACTTGGGTTTACGGCGACGGGTGGCTTTCTTCATCTGGCGAGGCCAACGTGCTCGTCGCGGCTGGTGTTTCAAGCGTGTTTTCCTCGACCGCGGTGCACAGGATGTCGGTGAACGCCTCGGTCTGCTCCAGTTGCAGTTTTCGCAGGCGGGTCAGCTCCAGCAGGGCGAGGAAAGTGGCGACGAGCCGGCGCAAGGAGATCTTTTCGGCGAAGAGCTGGGAGAACGTGAAGGACTTCTGCGTCTTCAGGCGTTCGAGCACGAATTCCATCTGGTCGGCCACGGTGACCTGCTCGGCGTGGATGTTGCCGATGACGAGCTTCTCGGCGAGGCGGCGGAGGACGAGATTAAAGGAATTCCACAGGTCGATCCGGTCGACGTGGTGCAGGGGCCGCTCCGAGGCCGGGGCGAAGGCCGAGCCGGGACGCGCGAGCATGTTCTGGGCCTCGAGCGACATGTCGCCGAGGTGGCCGGCGGCCTCCTTGAATTTCTTGTACTGGAGGAGCTGGTGCACGAGTTCCCAGCGCGGGTCGAGGTCGTCCTCCTCGGCATTGGGGTCGACGGCCTGCTGGTGCTTGGGGAGGAGCATCCGGCTTTTGATCTCCATCAGGGTCGCCGCCATGACGAAAAAGTCGCCCGCCACCTCGATCTGGAGTTCCTTCATCGCATAGATGACGTCCAGATACTGCTTGGTGACGCTGGCGATGGGAATGTCATAGATATCCAGCTCGTTCTTTCGGATGAGGAAGAGGAGCAGGTCCAGGGGACCTTCAAAGACGGGGAGTTTGATGCGATAATCAGCTTCGGCGACCACGGGGCCAGTCGAGGGCGCGGTCGGGCGGTGCGCAACCGGAAAAATGCCGTCCTCGCCCAGCCGATCGGCAGCAATATATCAGACCTGACCCCCGCTATGGATCGAGCGATCCCTTGGCGACGCGATTATTCAAGCAACTCAAACTCAGCGACGCAGAGCGAGTAGCGCCCCGGAGGTCCGCTGGGATCTTTCCAGGAGCTGACGCCCGGACGCTCTGTTCGCCAGTTGGCTGAATAGAAGAACACGATTTTGTTGCCTGGGCCGAGAAACTTGCTTGGCGCGCAGACGAAGTAAGGCTGTTCGCCGACGCCTTTCAGGTAGGCAATGCTCGACCACGGGCCGGTTAGCACGTCGCTCTCGACGACCCATGTGTCGTAGGTGCCACCGTCACCGTCTTGCCATCCGGAGCACAGGAAGCCGAGGTACTTGCGCAGGCCGGGATGATAGGTTATGTTGACGCATCCGGCGTGACCGGGCCATTCAATCACGGGAACGATTTTAGTGAAGTCGTTTGCCCACAGGGTGTGCCCGCTGGGGTCTTTGCCGCAATAGAACTCCCAAGCGTCGCGGCGATTGATGGTCTCGGGCGACGGACGGACCCGGGCCAGGAATGCGGCGTCGCCACTGGACCAGTTACAGGTGCCTTCGGGATCGCGCGTACCGTGGCCGACGAGGTAGGCGTATCCATCGGGCGAGTGTTGGAGGTCACGTCCGAAATCGACGAAATGGGGCGTGCCGAGCTTGATCGGCGCCCCGCCGGAACAGCGGCCTGTTTCGGGAAAGAGCGGCTGCTGATCGTCCAACGGAGTTTCCCGCCAGCTCTTGCCGCGATCGAGTGAAATGCGGAATCCGCCGAAGCCACCGAGTTCGTAAGTGACAGGAACGTTGTGGTCGTTCAGCCAGCGGTGGCAGTAGTAGCGTCCGCAGTACCATACTCCCCCGTGGAAAAGGTTGGCACAGGGATAATAGCCCTCATACCGCGGGCTCTCGTGGTTCGAGCTTTCGAGTGGTGCGGCGGTCAGGGCGAATGGATCGTCACCCGCCAGCACGGCATTGCCGGTGCTTGACTGCTTCGGAAGCTCGCTCGTGAGGCGACCTTTGTAGAATTGCCGGCCCAGCTTGCGGAGCCACAACTCGGGCGGCCACCAGCCGGCGTCCCAGTAGCATCGTGAACCGACCCACTCCCCTGAGGCGCCCTTGACGCGGCCATCGGCGAAGGGCGTGTAGAGCAAGCCGTCGGCGGCCCAGCTTGGATACCAGGTGTCCGCCTCGATGGTCTCGTGGTAGTCACGGTGGCGGCCGGTGTAGCGAATCCCACTGAATCGGCGGCTTTGGGGCATCGGACAGGGGGTGACCGGCGGCATCAGTCCGCGCGCCACCGGTCCGGTGATGGGGCCCAGCGCATAGGCGAATTCCTCTGGTTTGGCATCGGTACCCGGAGTGTTGTCTTTTCCATCGGCCGCCTGCGCCAGCAAAGACGCTGGCGTTGCAACTGAAACCCCGGTCGCGGCCAACAGGCTCTGTACGAAATCTCGTCGTTTCATGGGGGGATTCAGTTTGGCGGGTTGTGGTCTGTGCTGGAACTGCGTTGCACTCCGACACGGCAGGGAATGGATCAGTGCGGCGCCGGTTTCGAGCCCATTCGGGCCTCGCGGTCCCGCAGGTGTCGGCCCACCACCAACCAGCGGTCCAACGTTACATCAGCTGCGAGGACCGTAGGTCCGAGTTGGCTGTAACGACTTCCCTGAGAAGGCCTCTTGGTGATTTGCATACAGAAAGCTGCTCTAACACCTGCCACCTAACACATAACCCCGACCCGCGCTTCCTTTCCGTTTCCCCTCATTCCCAATGGATGTTTCTCATCTTCGGTTCCGGGACCGGGCTCCTGGTGACAAAGAGCGGCCTCCGACATTATCCCATCGCGTTCCGAGTATGGTGCGCACCTGAGCTCTTCGAATCCCACGCAAGCCACGAAAGAAACAGTGCTGGTATAGCGACAGTAACTGACCTGCCCCTTGGACGCGCTCAGGTCAGGCCCGTTCGACGCACTTCAGTCTTCGCCAAAGGCTACGGCCTGACAGGCAAGCCGGGCCTACGTGGGGCTGGGGCCTAAGTCTGACGACGTAGGATGGCCACATAGAATCCGTCCATATCTCTGGCCCCGGGGAGGAGAGTCGTGCCGAGACCGTCGAATTGACCGCCATGGCTCCGGGCCGGGGCCTCGGCCTTGAACGGCGGATGGGCTTTCAGGAACGCTGCGACGACATCGTGATTCTCCTGCCGGCTGAGCGAGCACGTGGCATAGACGAGCAGACCGCCGGGTTTCACGCGTGGGGCGTTGCTGGTGAGGATTTCCGACTGCGTCCGGGCAAAGGTGGCAATGGTCTCGGGTTTCACATACCATCTGAGGTGCGGCTGGCGCCGCCAGGTCCCCGAACCGGAACAGGGCGCGTCCACCAGCACGCCATCGTAATCGCCTGCCGGCTCTGGCACGATGTCGATATTCTCGAGCCGGGCGCGTTTGGCCCGGTCGCGGAGTTCCTCGAGAATCTTCGGGCGGATGTCGGTGGCGTCCACGCGGCCTGCGGAGCCGAGCAGGCGGGCGAGCTGTAGGGTCTTGCCACCGGCGCCCGCACAGGCGTCGAGCCAGCGGCCGGTCGGCGCCAAATGGGCGAGCACCATCTGCGAGCCGAGGTCCTGGATCTCGACGAAACCGCGACGGTAGGCGTCGGAGGCGGCGACCTCGGCGTTGGGCGGCAGGCAGAGGGCGTCGGGAAAGTCCTCCGCGACGGTAAACGCCCAGCCCTGCGCGCGGAACTCGTCGAGTACGAGGTTGCGGTCGTTGCACTGGAGGCGCACCCAGACGTTCGCCCGGCGGTTGATGGCGTCGAGATGGGGCGGGACGAAGGCGGCCGGGCAGTGGGAACGGAACCAGGAGGGAAGCAAAGCAGACGGCGTGAAGCTGGGAGCAGGGAGCGGGGAGCGAGGAGCCAATCCAGCGGGCTGATCGACACACCCCGCCCGTTGTGCACCCCTCTCCAGAGGGGAGCTAGATTGGCTTGAATCCTCTCCGGCAAGAGAGGTGGCGCCTGTCGGCGGGCAGTGTTGGTCCTGAAGGAGACGCGTGAGAACCGCGGCCTTGTCGGCAATGCCGTCGGGCACCGGCGGCCAGTCAGCGCAGAGGGCCGCGCGGAAGTGCGACGTGGGTTTCAACTCCGGGGCAAGCCAAGCGGTGATCTTGGCGGCCGTGTCTGGCGAACTGTCCAGGTATGGCTCGACCCACGGGAGAAACCGCAGGTAGGTGTAGACGAGTTCGCGGTAGAGCTTGCGGTCGCGGGAGCCGATCGCGCGGTGGCGGGCGAAGATCTCCTTGATGCGCCGGGGCAGGGAACTGTCGCGGCGGACGTGCGGCCGCAACTCGCCGAGAAAAGCGAGGAACAGGCGCTGCTGGTTGGCGGCGATGTTCGGGTTCATGCAGAAAGATTCTCCGCGGATAACGCGGATGGACGCGGATGGAGTGTGCAGGTATCCGGCATTGATCCGTATGATCCGCGGAAAATTCTTCTCGGCGATTTCGCTCAGAATTTCAACAGCTCGACCTGGACGTTGAGGGCGAAGTGGCTGGAGCGGGTGTTGCCGTTGAAGAAGGACACCTCGTACTTGACGGCCCAGGTCTGGCCGAGCCGCTGCCAGACGCCGTAGCTCTGCTCGTTGAAGCGGTGGTTGCGGGCGTCGTAGCGCCAGAGTGCGGTGGCATCGTAGACCTCGTTGAGCTTCTGTCGGTATTCGAGGAGATACTCCTGGTAGTTGTTTTTCAGGAAGTGAGTGTCGAGGCGGACGGACCACCAATCTGTATCCGTCAGCGTCAGCCCGGTGTTCAATTCCTGCTGGCTGGGGGTATGCGGATCGAAGCGCTGGAAGACCTCCCAACGCAGCCACGGCGCCGGGGTGAGCGCGAGCTCCGTGTAGATGTCGGAGAGCGGATGCTGGCCGGCGGCATGGTCGAGGTTGTAGTCGGCGGCGAAGTTGAGGGAGGCGAGGTTGCGCGAGCCGTAGCCAGCGGCGCGCGTCTGCAGGGTGTTGTCGATGGAGAACCGGAAGGTGTTGAGCGCGGTGAGATCGTCGATGTTGCGCGAGTCGCCGATGGACAGCGGCTGGAGGTAGGTTGAGAACACGCGGCTGTCGATGGGCGGGATGTAGGCGCGGCCATCGGCTGCCTCGGGCGCGTAGCGGTAGGACAGCTTGGGCTGGAGCAGATGGCGCAGGCCGTCGATCTCCCAGAGAGGGTTCTTGTAGTCGAAGGTGCCGCTGGCGAGCAGGCTGGCGTCGAAGCCGACTTCGCCGATGGTGCGCGTGTAGTCGTCCTTGCCGCCGAGGGCGTCGGTGTAATGCGTCACCCGGCCGCCAGCGACGGGTGTGAACGTGAGCCACGGGGTCGGGGTCATCGGGCGCTCGAGGCCGTAGTAGGCGTCGAAGCGGTCGGTCCGAAGGTCGGGGCCGGGGGCTCCGACGGCCTTGCTCTCCAGCACGGCCGCGCTGGCGCTGAACCGCTCGGAAAACCCGAGCGGCAGGGCGGTGGGCATCTGGTCGAAGCGGATCTCCGGCAGGCGCTGCCCCACCTGGAAGAACGGGTTCGGGTTGACGCGGGCGAAGGCGCTGACGGAGTAGTTGTCGCCGGTATAGGCGGCCTCGAGGAAGGAGTCGGGCTGCTGGTCCGTGTTGAAATCCTTGCTGCGGAAGTCGCGGATGATCTCGGAGTCGCTCCAGTAGTTGAACTGGCCGTTGAGCGTGAAGTGGTCACCGACGGTCTGGCGGTGCTCCCATTGGACGTAGGAGCGGTCGTGCGGGATGGGCTCGCCGAGAATGTCGTCCTTGCGGTTGCCGGTGTCGTAGATGTAGCCCGAGCGGAAGTAGCCGTCGACGGAGCCGTCGGCGGAAGCCTCGTGGTAGCGGCCGGAAGGTCCGATCATGACGCCGCGGGACGTGTAGAGGCCGGCGTCCGCGCCGATGTTCACCCCCGGCGCCACGGGCAGGTGGAGGCCGAGCACGGTAAAGAGGCCGAGATTGCCCCGGTAGCCGGCGCCGGCCGTGAGGTAGGAGACGTAGGCGGCATCGAGCGCCTGCTCGAAATGAGGAAAGGAGATGAAGTGCCCCCCGAGCAGCCCAAGGCTCAGGCCTTCCGCCCGGACGATCTTGCCCTTGGCGTAGGTCAGGTGCTTGGCGTGGAGGGAGGGCGTGTAGCCGGCGTTCTCGCGGAAGAAGATGGTGGCGTTGGTGAAAACGAGCTCATCGAGCGTGCCGTCGACGGTGTCGCCCGACAGATAGACGGGGAACTCGCCGAGACGCAGGTTGCGGACGTGCAGTTCCTTGGTCGCGAGATTGTAGCTGCCTTGGTCGGCGACGAGGCGGCGCTTGCCGTAAGTCAGGTTGAAATGGCCGGTGGCGACGGCCATGCTGGTGACGGAATTGTAGCGGATCTCGTCGGCGGTGAGGACGGTGTCGCCGCTGGTCACCCGAGCATTGCCGGTGATGATGTAGTCCTTGGTTGCAATATCGTAGACCGACTTGTCGCCGCTACTTTCCGTCTGGGCCGTCGCCTGGCCGTGGGCAAAGGCCGTCAGGAGGCCGAGCGCCGCCCCAAGGACGAAAAGACGGCGGCAGGTGCGGACGGATGACATGAATCTGAAGTGGCGGGGGGGGCGCGGCGGCGCAATGAGAATTCCGAAGGGCAGAAAGGCAGATTGATCACGAATGGACACGAATCGACCCGAATAGTGCGCCCCATCTTGCGGGGTTGACACAGCCGTTTCGGCTAGACGCGGCAGAAGACCCCGGCACAGTTGGTAAACCCTTACCGTGATCATCCCCGTCAACGAACTGAACGCCTTCCTCGGGAATCACCAGGCCAACCCGCATGGCTGGCTGGGCATGCACCCGATGAAGCAGGGTCGGAGGAACGGTGTGGTCGTGCGGGCCTTCATCCGCGCGGCCGTGAAGTGTGCCGTGATCGAGCTCGATGCCCCGCGCACGCCCGCGCACCCGATGGAGCAGCTCGCGCCGGAGGGTTTCTTCGAGCTGTTCATCCCGGGCAAGAAGGTCTTCCGGTACCAGCTGCGCTACGAGACGTCGTGGGGCGACATTCACCAGGTCTACAACGCCTATTCGTTCCTGCCGTCGCTGTCGGAGCAGGACCTCTACCTGTTCAACGAGGGCAACGAGCACCGCATCTATGAGAAACTCGGGGCGCACGTGCGCCGCATGGGCGATGTGCCCGGCGTGGCGTTCGCGGTGTGGGCCCCGGCGGCCTCCCGCGTGTCGCTCGTCGCGAATTTCAACGGCTGGGATCCGCGTTACCACCCGATGCGTCCGCTGGGCGGATCGGGCGTGTGGGAGCTCTTCGTGCCCGATGTGCACGAGGGCGAGCTCTACAAGTTCGCCATCTGGGACCAGCAGGGCCACATGCGGATGAAGACCGATCCCTACGGCACGTGCTTCGAAGCCCCGCCGAACAACGCCGCCATCATCTGCGACACCAGCCGCCACGAATGGGGCGACGGGGACTGGATCGCCCGGCGCCGGGCGCAGGCCGGCCAGGTGG
Organism: uncultured Oleiharenicola sp.; assembly: GCA_964652485.1. Classification (GTDB taxonomy): domain Bacteria; phylum Verrucomicrobiota; class Verrucomicrobiia; order Opitutales; family Opitutaceae; genus Lacunisphaera. The sequence continues at coordinate 20,387 of CAZZDB010000014.1, read as the reverse complement.
ACCGGCCGATGTCGATCTACGAGGTGCACCTCGGCTCGTGGAAGCGGAACCACGCGGAGGCCAGCCGGCCGTTCACCTACCGCGAGCTGGCACCGCTGCTGGCGGATTACGTGGTCGAGATGGGCTTCACGCACATCGAGGTGCTCCCGGTCAGTGAATTTCCCTTCACGGGCTCGTGGGGTTACCAGGTGACGGGCTACTTCGCGCCGACGCACCGCTGGGGCACGCCGGAGGACTTCCAGTTCTTCGTCGACCACCTGCACCAGCGCGGCATCGGCATCATCATCGACTGGGTGCCGGCGCATTTCCCGCGCGACAGCTTTGCGCTGGCGCAGTTCGACGGGACGCACCTCTACGAGCACGCCGACCCGCGGCTCGGCGCGCACATGGACTGGGGCACCCTGATCTTCAACTACGGCCGCCACGAGGTGCGGTGCTTCCTCGTCGCCAGCGCGCTCTCGTGGCTCGAGCGCTATCACATCGACGGCCTGCGCGTGGATGCCGTGGCTTCGATGCTCTATCTCGATTACTCGCGCAAGGAGGGCGAGTGGATCCCGAACCAATACGGTGGACGCGAGAACATCGAGGCCATCAATTTCCTGCGGCAGGTGAACGACCTCGTGCACCGCTATTACCCGGGTGCGGTCATGATCGCCGAGGAATCCACGGCCTTCTCGATGGTCAGCCGGCCGACCAAGGACGGCGGTCTTGGCTTCGACTACAAGTGGAACATGGGGATGATGCATGACACCCTTGCGTATTTCCAGAAGGACCCCATCCACCGCAAGTGGTCGCACGACAAGCTGACCTTCGGGATGATCTACCAGTATTCGGAGAACTTCATCTCCGTCTACTCGCACGACGAGGTCGTGCACCTGAAGGCGTCGATGCTGGAGAAGATGGGAGCGGGCAGCATCACGGAAAAGGCGGCGAACCTGCGCACGCTCTACGGCTACATCTGGATGTATCCGGGCAAGAAGCTGCTGTTCATGGGCTGCGAGTTCGGCCAGCGCAATGAGTGGAATCACGATGCCAGCCTCGACTGGGGCCTCCTGCGGCAGCCCGAGCACGAGGGCCTGAGGCTGCTCGTGCGGGACCTCAACAAGCTTTACACGGGCGATCCGGTGCTCAGCGCCAACGATTTCCGGCCGGCGAGTTTCCGCTGGGTCAACTGCACTGACGGCGACCACAGTGTCATCAGCTTCCTGCGAATGGACGAGCACGGCAAGTCGGCCTACCTCGTCGTGAGCAACTGCACTCCGATGACCCGCACGCGCTACAACGTCGGCGTGCCCTACCACGGCTATTGGAAGGAAGTGTTGAACACGAACTCCTCGTATTACGGTGGCACGGGCTTCGGCAACCACGGCGGCAAGCAATCTTCGACGGCGCTGGCCGACGGCTACGAACAGTCGCTGAGCCTTACGCTCCCCGGTCTCTCGACCTTGGTCTTCAAGTGGACGGCAAAGGAATAGGGAGAGCAGTGAGCCGGCGGTGCGGCGCGGAGATCGTGCTGACCCTGGTGGCGTTGCTGGTCTGGTGGGGCACCTACCGGGATTTCGGCGTCACCTGGGATGAGACCCCGCATGTCCTGATGGGGGAGGCGGCGCGCAAGTATCTCTTCGCCGGGGCCGCCATGCCGGAACTCCAGGAGGATACGATCCCGAAGTCTGAGTTCTATTCACCGGCGCTGGATGTCGCCTGCGCGGTGCTGATCAACCGCACCGGCCTGGCGCCCTTCACGGTGCGCCACCTCGTGCAGGGTCTGCTGTGGGTCGCGATGTTTTGGCCCGTCGGCCGGTTGGGCCGGCGGGTGGCAGGACCGCCCGGCGCGTGGGCCGCGGGCCTGGCGTTGCTGGGGCTGCCCGTCTTGCTGGGCCATGCCTGCAACAATCCCAAGGATATCCCGCTGGCGAGCGCGGCCGTCTGGCTGCTGCTGGCCTCGACCTGGGCGGCCGCCGCCCGTCGGTTGACGTGGCGGCATGCGCTGGCCTTGGGCGCGGCCTTTGGTTGTGTCCTGGCGGCCCGGCCCGGAGCGTGGTTCTTGGCGGTGGTGCCGGGGATGGTGCCGGGCGCCCGTCTGTGGTGGGTCGGCCGGCTGGAGCGACGCCCGGTCCGCGCGATCCTGCTGAACTCGGTCTGGGTCCTGGTGGTCACGCTTTTCCTGGCCTGGGGTATGATGATCGCGCTGTGGCCGCAGGCGCACGCGTCGCCTTTCCTCCACCCGATCCGCTCGGCGTTGCTCGCCCGCAATTATGTCGAGACGTATTCGGTCCTGTTTGCCGGCGAGCTTTTCCAGAGCAATGCGCTGCCCCGGAGCTATCTCAATCTCTATCTGTTGCTGACGACCCCCATCCCGATGCTGCTGCTGGCCGCCTGGGGGCAGGTGGTGCTGGCCCGGCGGGCGGGCCGCCGGGCCCGGGTGCGACCCGCGGCGCTGATGCTGGCGTTCGTGCTCTGGTTTCCGCTCGGGTACTTCGTGGTCGCGCGACCCAATGTCTACGATGGCATGCGGCATTTCCTGTTCGTGCTGCCCCCGCTCGCCGTGCTGGCGGGTGTCGGAGCCGTTTCGGTGGGGGGATGGCTGGCGCGCCGGCTGGGCCGCTGGGCCGCGCTGGCGCCGGGCCTGCTGCTGCTGGAGGGCGTGCCGGCGATGGTCGCGTTGCACCCTTACGAGGCTTCGTATTTCAACGTGCTTGGGGGCGACCACGCGACCCTGCACGAGCGCTTCGAGCTGGATTTCTGGATCTCGAGCTACCGGGAGGCGGCGGCCTGGATCAACCAGGAGCAGAAGCAATCCCCCCGGGTGCTCACAGTGGCGGTCGCGGGCAATGATTTTTCACTGCCGGCCTTTGTGGAATTCGTCGATCCCGAGATCCGGATCGTGCCTGAGGGCATCGGCCGGATGCCCGCCGCCGGCCTGCCCGGGGAAATCGACTATTATGTGGGGACGGTGCGCTACGACAACTGGCGGAAGTTTCCCGAGCGCCCGATCGTGCACCGCGTCGCGCGCGACGGCATGTTGTTCACGGTCATCCGCGGCCGCCCGGGCCAAGCCGAGCACTGACCGCCGACTGGGCCGGCACCCCGGTTTCCTATCTCTTTTCGCCCTTCCGGCGGAGGAGGTAGGCAGGCATCCGGTTTGAGTTCTTGATGTCGATCTCGCCCAGGGGTTCGTAGTCGAATTTGTCGCCGAGCAGCTTCTTGGTGATCTCGGACACCTGGACCTTGCCGGGCTGGCCGTGCGATTCCATGCGGCTGGCGATGTTCACGGTGTCGCCCCAGAGGTCGTAGGAGAATTTCTTGGTGCCGATGATGCCGGCGACGACGGGGCCGCTGTTCATGCCGATGCGGATGCTCCAGTCGAGCTGGTGGCGGCGATTGAAGACGCGCACGGCCTCAAGGAACTCAAAGGCGGCGTTGGCGCAGATCTCGGCATGGTCGTTGCGCATGACCGGCACGCCGCTGACCAGCATGTAGGCGTCGCCGATGGTCTTGATCTTCTCGATCTCAAGCGTCTCGGCGATGCGGTCGAAGCCGGAGAAGATCTCGTTGAGCAGTTGCACGGTGCGGTGCGGGGATTGCTTGGAGGCGATGCGTGTGAAGCCGACGATGTCGGCGAAGAGCACGGTGGAGTCGATGAAGCTGTCCACGATGGTGCGCTGGCCGGCCTTGAGGCGCTCGGCGATGGCCTTGGGGAGGACGTTGAGCAGGAGCCGCTCGGACTTGGAGCGCTCGACCTGCAACTGGGCGAGGTAGGCCTGCTCCTGGTCGCGCAGGCGCTTCTTGTCGAGCGAGGCAGTGATGCGGGCGCGCAGCACCGTCGGGTTGAAGGGCTTGGGGACGTAGTCCTCGGCGCCGGCCTCGATGCAGCGGACGGTGCTCTCGACGTCATCGAGCGCCGTGAGCATGATGGCGGGGATATGCTTGAGGCGCGGGTCGGCCTTCATGAACTCGAGGGTCTGGAAGCCGTCGAGGTCGGGCATGAGAATATCGAGGAGGACGAGGTCGTAGTTGCCGTCCTTGAGCTTGGCGAGGGCCTCGCGCCCGGTCGAGGCCTCAAAGACGTCGTAGCCGAGCTTCTGCAGGCGGCGGACGAGCATGTCGCGGTTCAGATGGTCGTCGTCGACGGCCAGGATGCGGGCGCTGGGCATCGGCGTCGCCGTGACCCCGAAATCGCTGACGGTGGTGACGGGAATGATCGGAGGATTGACGGCGCCGAGCGTGGCGTCACCGGCGATGCCGATGTCGGCGGACTGGCTGCCGATGTCGAGCTGCTCCGGGTAGGACTCGCTCTCAAAGAGGGCGAAGAGGTTTTTGCCCGCCTGGAGAATCTTCTCGAGGTCCTTGACGAGGTCGTCGTGCTTGCCGGCCCGCGCCTCGTCGAGGCAGAGCTCGGCGTAGCCGATGACCGCGTTGAGCGGCGTGCGCATGTCGCGCCGCATGCCGGCGAAGTCAATCTTGCCGGTCTCGATCTTCCACGGGGCGAGGGCGTCGTTGATGAGGGCGAGAAGCTGGCCGCCGGAGGTGTGGATGCGCTTAAGGTCGACGAGGATCGAGTTGATGTTATGCTCCTCCGCCGACTCCATGAGCATCTCGCTATAGCCGATGATCTGGTTGAGGGGCGTGCGCAGGGAATGGCGCAGCTTGGAGAGAGCCTCCATGTCGCGCGAGCGAAGGGCCCGGAGCAACGGCGCGAGCGAGCCGGGCGAGGTGACGCTCTCGCCACGGGAACTGGAGCTGGGTTCGCTCATGCCTTGGGCGGAAATTTCTTCAGGAGTTCCTCAATCTTGCCGAGAAGCCGGCTGAGTTCGACGGGTTTCGTGTCAAAATCGTCACAGCCGGCGGCGATGGCCTTCTGGCGGTCGCTGTCCATGGCGTGGGCCGTGAGGGCGATGATCGGAATACGCGCGGTTTCGGGGTCGGCCTTGACCTGCTTGGTGGCTTCCCAGCCATCGATGACGGGCAGACTCATGTCCATCAGGATGAGGTCGGGTTTTTCGCTCTTGGCGAGGGCGACACCGACTCCGCCGTCGACGGCGATGCTGAGGGTGTAGCCGCGTTTCTCCAGGCGGCGCGACAGCATGTCGCGGTTCATTTCGTTGTCTTCGACGAGAAGGATTTTAGGCATGGGAGACGGTGGAGGTAGAAAAGGGGATAAATCAGGTTTCAGCAAGCGCGCAGGTTTGGATGGCCGGACGGACGAGGGCGGCGAGATCCTCGCGGTTGAACCGGCCTTTCTGGAGGATGGCGACGACGCGCGAGGAAAGGTAATCGCGCATTTCCGGGGTGATGTCCATGGAACTGATGATGACGACGGGAACGTCGGCCCACGCCTTGTTCTGGCCGAGGATCTCGAGGAACTCGAAGCCGTTCATGCCGGCCATCTTGAGGTCGAGGAGGATGATGCCGGGGCGACCCTTCCTCAGGACGTGCAAGGCGGCGTTGCCGCTGGCGGCGGCCCGAAACTGCCAGCCCTCCTTGTCCAGCATGCGGGCGATGAGATCACGCGCGTCGGGATCGTCCTCGACGACGAGCACATAGCACCGAGCAAGGGGACTGAGCTGCATCGCGATCTCCGCGGTGAGGCGGGCCGCGTCCACGGGCTTGAGCAGCACGCTGGCGGCGCCGAGTGACATGGCCATCTCCGTGTCGTTGGCGCCGCTGAGCACGACGACCGGGATGTCGGCGAGCAACCGGCTGCCCTGCAGGCGGGTGAGCACAGTCCAGCCGTCGACACCCTGCAGCATGGCATCGAGGATGATGAGGTCGGGTTTCTTCTGCGTGGCGAGATCGAGGCCTTCCTGGCCGGACGAGGCCTCGGTGGTCAGATAGTCACTTTCCTTGAGCAGATTCGCGATGAGTTTCCGGACCTCGGGATCGTCGTCGATGATGAGCACCCGCGGCTTGACGGCGTCGATCGGAAACGGGGACTTGGTCAGCCGCTGTCCGGTGTGAACCACCACCGGCTGCTTGATCTGCACATCGGCGGGCAGGCGGATGGTGAAGACGGAACCGGCGCCGGGCGAGCTGGTGACGGTGATGTCGCCCTTCATCATCTGGGCGAATTGCTTCGAAATGGCGAGGCCGAGGCCGGTGCCGCCGTATTTGCTGGAAGTCGAGGCATCAGCCTGGCTGAAGGCCTTGAAGAGCCGGCCCAATTGCTCCTCGTTCATGCCGATGCCGGTGTCGATGACGGAAATCTCGAGGTTGTCCGCGACCAGGCCGGGGGTGCGCACGGCCCGGACGGTGATGGTGCCGTTCTCGGTGAACTTGCTCGCGTTGCTGAGAAGGTTGAGCAGCATCTGGCGGAGCTTGGTGGCGTCGGCGTGCATCGAGCCGATGTCCGGCGGGCAGTCGATCCTGAGGGTGTTGCCCTTCTTGCTGACCAGCGGGGTCGCGGTGGACACGACCTCGTTGAGGATCTTCTGCAGCTCGAAGTTCTCGAGGTAGAGCTCCATTTTGCCCGCCTCGATCTTGGAAATGTCGAGCACGTCGTTTATGAGGCCCAGCAGGTGCCGGGCGGCGTTGAGAATCTTGTCGAGGTCGGAGGCGGCGCGGGTGTTGCCGTCGTCGTCGGCATCCTCCTTGAGGATCTCGCTGTAGCCGATGATCGCGTTCAGCGGCGTGCGCAGCTCATGGCTCATCTTGGCCAGGAAGCTGCTCTTGGCCTTGCTGGCCTCCTCAGCGTCCTTGCTCGCCTTGACGAGCAGCCGGGTGCGTTCCTCCACGCGGGCTTCGAGGGTACGGTTGGCCTCCTCCAGCTGGTCGTTGGCCTCGTAGATCTTCTCGCGGGCCTCCTCGGCCGCGATGCGGGCGTGGTCGAGCGCCGTGGTGTTCGACTGGATGGTGTCCAGCATGGAGTTGAAGGAGGCGATCAGGCTGCCGATCTCGCCGCTGGCCGAGCTGACGACACGGATCCCATAGTCCCGGTGGCGCTGCACGCTGGCGGAGACGGCGGCCAGCTCGGTGATCGGCTGGGTGATATGCCGCTGGAGCCGGTAGGCCGCGATGAAGGCCAGCAGCGAGGAAGCCAGGAACACGATGGCCGAGCCACGCAGCAGATAGGCGAAGCGGTCGTCGTCGGCCTGGGTGAGTTCGGCCCGCAGATAGAGCGTACCCAGGACATGGTTGCTTGACGGGGACCGGATCGGCGCTCGCACCACGCTGCGGTCGTCGGGCAACAACTGGGGCAGACCGCGCTGCAGCACAGGAATGGACTCAGCCGTGCCGAACTTGAGGTAGCTGCCAAGCAGCTTGCCATCGGCGGAATAGACCGCGGCGGCGACGATCTGGGCGTCGGGCTCGAGCAGGTCCAGCGGCAGTTCGGTGGCGGCCGGATTCTGTTCCAGCAGGGGCGCGAGCTTGCCGAGCAGCACCACGCGCGTCTTTTCCAGGCGCCGCTCCACCTCGTTCCTGAACTGCTGCACATCGTAGAGATAGAGGCCAGCGAACGCCAGTGACAGCGTCAGCCCGCAGATCATCACGATGAAGAGGGTCAGTTGCCAGCGAAAGGGGAGGCTTTTCACGAGAGTGGATGCAGCGGATTCCTAGGGCAAAGCATTGGGGAATATTGTCAAACGCGATTCGACCCGGCCGTCATTTGGACACCGCCGCCGGGGCAAATTCGGTATAGTCGACGCGCAGGTCTTCCGCAGTCGGCACAAAGAAGATGCGCCCGCTGAACAGCGAGGTGCTCCGCGCCGGCAGGCTGGGACGGTCGGACCCCGGTGCGCTGAAGCTCATGCGGACAACCAACGAGTTCATCTTCACTCCGAGGACGGGCGAGTAGGGCTCGCGGAGTTCCAGGGAGAACTTCTCGATCCAGGCCGGACGCTTGTGCACGGTGAGAATGAGGCGGAGGTGCCCGAGCATCTTGTCCGCCCCGCTGGACTCGGCGCGAAATGCGCCGGAAAACTCGGCGCGATCGGCATCCTCGCGGACGAGCTCGAAACTGCCCGGATCTATGTCGGTCTTTTGGAACGGTGCCTGGACGAGAGGCGGTGCGCTGGCGGCCTTGAACTTGAGGTATTTTTCCAGCTCCTCCGCGGTGGGTGGCTGGTGGTTGTGCGACCGCAGCGTCCACTGACCGTCCGGTGGGTGCGACGGATCGAAGCGCTCGGTGGTGGACTCGTCGCCGCGCACGGTTGTCTGGGTGTAAGCCCATCCGGCGGGCACCTCGGCGCTGAAGTGGTCAAGCGCCGCGCGCAGATAGTCAGGCATGGCCGCGGCGGCTTGGTTCCACAGCGCCGCGCCCAGGGCCACCACGGCCAGCCCGTGTCGGAGGTTCCGCCCCAACTCAGAGTACGGGCGGGGGCACCTGTGAGATGAACCAATCGAACTTGCCATGGAAAGTCAGCGTGCCCGCGCGGTCCTTCAGATCAATCAGGATAACGGCGGTGGTCCGGCCGCGATTCGCCAGCTCGAGCCGCAGTCCCGCCAGCGTCCGCTCGTCCGGCGCACCGAAGGCCAGCAGGTCCGTGCGGGCCGGTGCACGGTATCTGACCTCGACGCCCCGCACGACGGCGAAGACCTGTGCGGCCAGTTCTCCGAAAACCCGATGCAGGCACTCGGCGCCGGCGGCCTCGGCGAGAGCGAATTGGGCGGCGGCATGCACGGTACCGAGATGGTTGTGCAGCGGCAGGGTGAAGGGCATCTCGAGCAGATGGGATACGCCGGTTGGTGCCGCCCGGATCCCCAGGAGCTGGTTAAGGGCGAGGTCGGTGACCTTCATCGCGTTGGATTCCGCGTGCCGGCGCCCGGAAGGCAACGCCAGACTGGTGGTGTCCCGAAACCGCCGGAGTATCCGGTCATCCCGGCGTCCGCGAAGGGCGTCACGACCATCGCGCGGAACGTTCCCGCGGGCGCTCCATCTTCACCAGAGCTGGACCGCCGGGCGTTGCCGATCGCGCTCAGCCCGCGCGGACACGGAGCAGGCGGTTGACACGCTCGATCAGTTCCTGCGGGCTGAACGGCTTTGTGATGTAATCGAGCGCGCCGAGTTCGAGGCCGAGGTTGCGGGAATCATGCGAAGCCCACGCGGAGACGATGATGATCGGAATGGTCGCGGTGAGCGGGTCGCGCCGAAGAATTTCGCAGACGCCGAAACCGTCGAGGTCCGGGAGCATCAGGTCGAGCAGGATGATGTCGGGGCGTTGTCGCCGGATGCAATCGAGGGCTTCCCAGCCGTTGGCGGCGACGGTGACATGGTGGCCAGCCCGGACGAGGTGGAAGTGCATGAGCTCCGTGAGTGCAGGCTCGTCGTCAACGGCCAGGATATTTGCGGCATAAGGCATGGCACAGGTTGGCAGTGCTCCGTCACGAACAGGTGGGCGCCGTGTGACGATTGGGCAACAACGGGCCGGCCTTACCAACGATGGTATGCCGGATGGCCCGGTTGCACCGCGACAAAGGTGCCCCGGCACGTGGCGCGGGGCTTGCCCGCAGCGGTCAGCACGCCTTCGATGGTCGCCCGGTCGGCCGTCGCCTCGATGACCCGGGCGGTTAGTTCGACGGGGCCGTCGGTCGGAGTGGGGCGCAGCAGCTTGATGGCGTATTCGGCCGTGACGGTACATTGGGGCCTTCCCAGACCATTGTTCGTCATCAAGTGCCATGCCGCGGCCCAGTTGCAGTGGCAGTCGAGGAGCGTGCCAATGATGCCGCCATTCAGCATGCCCGGGAAGGCTTCGTGATGCGGTCCCGGCAGCCAACTCGCCACGACCTCCTGGCCCCGGAGAAAGCTCCGGATGCGCAGTCCCTTGGGGTTGGCGGGGCCGCAGCCGAAGCAAATGCTCGCCGGGGCATAGGTTTCCTGCAGGCTGGGTTCGTTCATCGCGGCATAGAGTCGGATATTTGTTCCCGCAGGAACAATAAAAGTTCGTAAGATTTTTAACTCGCCCCCAGTGAGCGGACTGCCATGTTGTCACGGAAATTATCCACTCAACCCAATGGCGCGCAAGATAGCCTTCCTCAACTACAAGGGCGGTGTTGGCAAGACCTCGCTGATCGTAAATACGGCGGCAAGCTTGGCCCGACGCGGCATGCGTGTTCTGTTGCTCGATTTTGACACCCAGTCCAACGCGAGCATCTGGCTTATGCGGCTTGAGCGTTGGAACAAGATCAATGCCACCGGCCTGGGCGCAATTTATTCGATCTTTGACCCTGGCACCGGCCGCCTGAAGGATTGCGTCATCAAGGATGTGGTCGAAGGCAAGGATGGTGAGAAACTTCTGCCCGGCCTCGACCTGGTGCCGACAACCTTCAATCTCGTCGATCTCGAAGGTGAGTACAAACCCGACCCCAAGCGGCCTTCCTACGTCATTTTCCAGGAGCAACTGGCCGAGATCGAGAACAACTACGACTTCATCCTGTTCGACTGCCCGCCGAACATCCTCCGCGCCTCCCAGAACGGCGTCTATGTGGCCAACGAGATCTACGTGCCGTCCAATCCCGACGCGCTCAGCCTCATCGGATTCACGCTGCTGATTGAAAAGCTCATGCGGTTCCAGCAGACCTCCGCCAGTTTCCGCACGACGGCCATGGGGCCGGCCTCGATGGTTTACGGCATCGTTTTCAACTCGATCAAGAGCAACACCGACATCGAGGTGCCCAAGATGCGCATGCAGCTTCGGCTGAATCAATTCAAGACCCAGAAGCGCGGCTGCGCGCCGGGCGCCAAGATCTGCACGACCCAGATCCGCGACGCGATGATCGTGCGCCGCGCCGTCACCCTCGGTCTGCCCGTCTTTCTGGTTGGCACCGAGGGCAATGAGGAGGATACGGTGGCCAACGATTACATGAAGCTCGCCAACGAGATCATCGAAAACTCACCACCGTAACAATTTTCAGGAGACACCAAAATGGGCAAATTCAATTCCAAGGAATGGGATGAGATCCGGAAGAAATTCCGGCATTCCATCATGGCCGACACTTCGCTGGTCAGTCTGGCGCAGAATCTCGACACGCAGGAATGGCCGCACAAGGGCGAGGAGGAGAAACCGTCGAAATACATCGACTTCACCTACGACGAGCTGCTGATGATTCCGGAGATTGCCGGCAAGGAGGAGCGCGCCGACCACCTCATCGGCATCCTGAAGGAGACGCTCGCCTTCGACGACCCGTTCGGCGACATGGTCGCGCAGGTCGAGGAGACCTCCGCCAAGGAGAATCCGATTCTCAAGACCCTCGCGCGGCTGAATATCCCCGACAATTATCCGCTCCTGCTGGCCAACTTCAGCGAGGGCACGCGCATGGTCTGCAATTCCGAAGGGGTGAAGACCATCGGCGAATTTGCCAACCTCGGGCAGCAGATGTCCACCCGCGTGGTGCTCGGTGGCGATTTCCGCACCGCCCTGAACGCCCTGACGCACGGCGACGAGGAGGGCATCGCCCAGTTTCTCCCTTACCGCAAGGGCCACACCGGCCTGCACCTCGCGGAAGCCATCGGCCTCGTTGCCGCCGGACTTCCTCGGGCTGAGCAGCTCGCGCTGGCCAGGTATTACGGGGCCAAGCTGGCTCCGTCCGACGCGGCCGCCGCCAAGTCGATCACCAAGGAGCAGGTCGACAAACATGAGGCCGTGATGCGCGGCACCGTGGCGTCCGCCTTGGACTGGTTCAAGGACCAGCAGGCCGCCTTGCTCAAGCATCTGAACGAGGGCGGGACCCTGGAACGCTATTTTGTGGTGTTGAACGATCATGCCCGCGAATCCATCGCGGTGCGGTTGGCCGGCCTCGCTCTGAAAGGCAGCGTCAAGGGCCCGGTGGCAACGCCGGTGGACGCCAAGAAACGCGGCATGTTCTCCCGGCTTTTCGGCAAGGGTTGATCCTGACATTCCCCTGCAGTGGAAAACCCGCCGCCATCCTCCGCCGGGGCGCCTCGTCCACCGTCGCCCTCTTTCCCGCCCCCGCCGGGCCGGCCCACTGGCGCGAGCCCGGCATTTCCTCCGCCCGGAGGGGTAAGGTTCCCCGCCAAGCCCGGTGGCGGACTGAAGCCCTTAGTGCTCCCCCGCCGGGCGAGCCCACTGCAGCGCGCGCAGGAAGCATCCCAGGCCACGGCAGAGGCCCGCAAGTCCATTGGGGCGATCATGTCGCAGTCGCGCCCGCCCTGGGGCGGCAAGCCCATGCTCAGCGGATCCCAGGTGGAGGAACTGGAAAAGGCCCTGCGTGCCCTCGAGGCCAAGGTGGGAGAACGCGAGATGGCCCTGGCCGACGCCGAGAACAAACTGGTCGAGCGCGACCGCGCCCTCGCCGAGACCGAGGCCCTGCTGCAGGCCCGCGAAAAGGTCATCGATGCCATGCGCAAGCAGGCCCCGGCCCAGGCCGCCACCTCGGTCAATCCGGAGGAACTGGCCGCCTTGGGCAAGCTCAAGGAGGAACTCGACAAGCAGGAGGCCTCCATCAAGGAGCAGCGGCAGGCCTTGCAGGAACGCGAGGATTTCCTCAATCAGAGCGAAACCGCCCTGTTTGAGAAGATGCAGGCCCAGCAGGAGAAGGAGACGGAACTCGAGCAAAAGGCCGAGGATCTCAAAAAGGCCATGCTCCGGGCCGGAATGACGAAGGCGGAGCCGCAGGAGCCGATGGAGAAGGCGTGAAAAAGGAACCTTCCGGAGTTTCGCCTTTCCAAGTCACGACACGGCCCCTATGCCCATCCGAACCATGATTGCCCGCCGGCTGCAAACAGCTGCCATCTTTGCCTTTCTTTCCACTCCAGCCCTCCTGCTTGCCCAGGAAATCAGCTCCGCCGAGGAGCAGCGTCTGGAGGCGCTCGCCCGGGCCGAGGCCGAGATCTACGTCCCGCGCAACAACGTGAGCGTCGGCTTTCGCCTGCTAGGTTCGAATTCGCACGTCCGTTTTTCCAATCTTGGCAACGTGCCTGTTGACAACACGCCGGCCGATTTGTCCGGCGGCTCGATCAACCGGACATACGACAACGGTTATGTCCATACGGACGCCCCGCGCGCCAATGAGTCCGACGGGGACGGCGTGCAGACTTCAATCCCCGGCAGCAGATATACCGTGATGGGTTCGCAACCCACCTACGTTTACGATGCCAACGGCAATGTCGTCGGGACGATAAATGCCCCGGCGACCAGCGTGGATGGTCTCAGTTATACCCCTGGGCTTACCCGGAACTGGTCCTACAGCTTGCCCTCGCAGGCCGATTTGCGTCCCGGCTATATCGCGATGAGCAACTATAGCGCCACCAGCGACGGGGCGGCTTTCGACAAAAAGCAGAGGTTCGTCGGTGGCGTCGAGCTCCAGTTTGCCCGGACCCTGGGCAAGGGGACCGGCCGCACGCAGTGGAGCGTGGCGACCGGGATCTCGATCAACACCATCAACGTCAAGAGTTCGCAGGATTTCACCGCCACACTCCATGCCGGTACCGACTACTATTCGCTCAACGGGCAGGCGGCGCCGGATACTTCCGTAGCGACGCCTTATGTGGCGCCCTATACCCCCGACGCCGTAACGGAGGCTACGGTGCCGGTCAGCGCGCTGCCGGTTGACCATACCGATACCGCCACGGTCGGCGGAGCTACGGTGCATGGTCTCTATCAGGTCAAAGGCGCCTATTTCATGCTGAAGCTGGGCCCCTCCGTCCACCGGCAGCTGTCCGAACGGTTTGGCGTGAGTGCCAGCATTGGGGTCGCCGGGGTCTACGCAGGCACTTCATACACCGCGACGGAAAAGCTGGATATACCCGAGATGGGTACGACCATCTCCACCGCCGATCCCGAGGGGTCCAGCGCGAACAAAGTTCTCGGCGGATATTACGCGGACTGCAATTTCGACTATTCCCCGAACGAGACCACCGCCCTGTATGCCGGGGTCACGGCCCAGAAATTGGGCAGCTACGTCCAGATGCTCGGCAGCCGTGCGGCTGACATCGACCTCGGCAGCGCCGTCGGCCTGCGGGGCGGCATCAGCATCAAGTTCTGACGGGCTCAGCTGGCAGTCAGCTCGGCCAGCACGGCGTTGATGCTGCGGAGCCGCTGCGGCGGGAAGAACGAATTGATCCGTGTGATGACCTGCTGCACCAGCCCGTCGGGGCAGGAGGCACCGCCGGTGATGAGCACGCGCTTCGGCGTGTCGTCGCCGGGCCAGAGCGGATGAACCTCGGTGCGGCCACCCTGGCCGGCGCCGGCGGCGGGAAACACGTAATGCTCGATCTCGTCGCGGGAGCTGATGTTGCGCTCCGATTGGATGAAAAACGCGCGGCTGCCCAGTTTCTGCTCGCACAGCCGGAAAAGCTGGTAGGTGTTGGAGCTGTTCTTGCCGCCCAGGATGAAGGCCGCGTCCAGGGGTTCGCCGAGGGCGCGCTGGAGGGCGTCCTGGTTCACCTGCGTCGCGTAGCACAGGGTGTCTTTTTTGCTGGCGCCGCCGACATGGGCCGGTCCGGCGGACTCACCATAGCGCGCCACGAACAGCGTCTTGAAATAATCGATGATCGCCGCGGTCTCGTTCATCAGCAGCGTGGTCTGGTTCACGACGGCGATCCGGTGCAGGTGCCGCTCCGGATCGAAGCCCGGGGTGTGCAGCCCGGCAAAGCGCTGCAGCAGGTGCGCGCGTTTCTCGTCCGACGGCCCGGCGATGTAGTCGCCCAGCAACCGGGCCTCCTCCAGATTGCGGATGATGATCGAGGGGGCGTGCCGGCGTGTATTGGAGAAAGTCGCCTTCGTCTCCTCGTGCTCGCTCTTGCCATGGATGACAACGGTGTAGCCCTCACGCCCGAACGTGCGCGCCGCCTTCCACACCTTTTCCACCAGCATGCACGTGGCGTCAAACTGCGCGACGCGGATGCCCTTCCGCACGAGTTTCTTCTTGTCTTCGTCCGTGGCGCCAAAGGCCGGGATGATGACGATGTCGTCGCTGGTGAGCGTGTCCCAGAGCAGCGGGGCGGGGCTGCCCGCGGGGGCCGCGCTGCCGTCAGCGCCGAATGGCTGCCCCTTGTCGGTCTGCAGGAAACGCAGGCCGCGTCGCAGCAGATCCTCGTTCACAAACGGATTGTGGATCAGCTCGCTCAGCATGAACACGCGCTTGCCGGGGTGGTCGGCGAGGGTCTCGTAGGCGCGCTCGATGGCGTTCTTCACACCGAGACAGAAACCGAAATGACTGGGAATGACATAGCGCACGGCGCCGAAGTCTAAGGTGGCTGGATGCGTGGCCGTGCGCTCGTTGGTCCGTGCGAGCGATTTGATGGCCTCGCACAAGCGGCTCTGGTAGAGGGCCCGCGCCGCGTCGTCCTGCTGGTAGATGTCGCGGTTGCGATCGCGTTCGACCCGGAACTTGTAGATATAGTCGTTCTCGCCGAGATGCAGGTAGGGAATCTCGATGAGGTAGGGCTCCAGCCCGTCGAGCACGGCCGCAAGGGCGGGGGCGAGGGACTCCCGTTCGCGCTGCAATTGCTCCAGCGGGAGGAATTCCACCCCGGTGTCCGCCGGCACACCGCTCACCTGCGTGAAGAACACCCGGTAGACCGGGCCGTCGACCGCACATTGGAAATATTCCGCCGGCGGCGTGTGCGTCGGGAAGCTGCCCGCGAGCCGGCCCGCGGCCGTGGCCTCGTCATCGCCGACAAACGCGTGCCCGAGCCGGGTTCCGGTGCGGCGCACAGCGAGCTGGTTGCTCGCATTGAAGGCGAGCAGCACGCACAGCGCGGGAGCGTCGGTGGGGGCAGCAATCACGCTTCCACGGAAGCACATCTTCCGGATGCGTCAACGGCGGCGTGGGCCGGACGCATGCTTGCGGTTGGGGCGGAAACCCCGCACGTTGCCGGGGTGAACCTTGAGGAAATGCGCCGCAATTACGCGAGCCGGTCGCTCGACCTGGCCGACTTGCAGCCGGACCCGTTCGGGCAGTTCGACACGTGGATGCGCGAGGCCATCGAAACGAAGCTGCTCGAGCCGAACGCCATGTCGCTCGCCACGGTCTCGTCCGACGGTGCGCCGGCCCTGCGCGTCGTGCTGCTCAAGGGTTTCGATGGCCGTGGCTTGGTCTTCTACACCAACTATCACAGCAAGAAGGCGCGGGACATTGCCGCCAACGCGGCGGTGGCCCTCCTGTTTTCCTGGCTGCCGCTGGAACGGCAGGTGATCGTGACCGGCCGTGCGGCCAAGATCTCCACGGCCGAGTCCTTGAAATATTTCCTGAGCCGGCCCCGCGACAGCCAGATCGGCGCGTGGGCCTCGCGGCAAAGCGAGGTCATCACCACCCGCTCGCTGCTTGAGACCAAGTTTGCCGAGATGAAGCGCAAGTTTCTGAGCGGCGAGGTGCCGTTGCCCGACTTCTGGGGCGGCTATCGTGTGACGCCGGCCGCCTTCGAGTTCTGGCAGGGTCGCCCGAACCGGTTGCACGACCGCTTCCGTTATGCGCGACAGGCCGACGGCCACTGGACCGTGGAGCGCCTGATGCCTTAGGCTGCCCCGCCAAAGCTCACGTAGTCGTCGAGTTCGAGCCGGTCGAACATCGTGCGGATGTCGTCGCGTTTCGGGCCCATGGCCTTGATGTGATCGGCGAAAGTCTGGTGGCGCGTCGCATCGCCCGGGGCGAAGCCCTCGAGCCATTGGGACCAGGCGGCGATCTCCCACGCGGCGCGTGCCGGCTGTTGGTTCGTCGCCAGCCACTCGAGCATTTCTGCGTCGCTCCTGCCTGCTTTCACGGCAGCAAGCAGCGCGTCGGCGGTGACTCCGGCGAACGCGAAGAAACGCTGGTCCAGCGGACAGTTCCAGTTGTATTCGCCCATCTTGCCGGCGAGGTGGGCGCGCGCCTTGTCGAGCAGGCGCGGGAGATGCACGTAGCCGCCGAGACGCGTGCGCGGGCTGCGGGGCGGATGCTGGGTCAGATCAGGTGCCTTGAAGGAGATCATGCCCGACACTGGCGCCACTCAGACTTCCTGGCAAATTTCCCTTCCGCCTTGGTCCGCGATCGCGAACCGGCACAGTCATTCATCATCCCCCGCCGGCCGATCGAAGAAACCCTCGTTGCGGAGGATGCGGAGCGCCTGTTCGGTGACCGCCTTCCGGTCGGCCGGGAGCAGCATGGAGTAGTGGATGGTTAGCCACTCCGCGATCCCGGCCTTGGCCTCGTCCGGTCGTTGCACGCCGGCGAGAAAATCATCTGCTTCGTCGCAGATCTCGGAGACGATGGCCTTCAGTTCCATGAGAGAATTATACACCCGCCGGGGCGGTTGGTTCCAGCCGCAATGCGTCCGATTCTAAGTTGTGTCCCGGCCCGTTAGCTGTTCACTCCGGGCATGTGGAATGACGTTCGCCAGGCGTTCCGGTTGCTGGGGAAAAGCAAAGGCATTGCGGCGGCGACGCTGGTCACGCTGGCCCTTTGCATCGGGGCGACGACCGCCATCTTTTCGACGGTGTATTCTCTGATGCTGAAGCCGCTGCCGTTCAGCGAGCCGGAACGGATCGTGGAACTCTACACGTCCGCGGCAAAGGCCGGGCTGAACAAGATGCCGGCGAACATTCCCTTCTACATCGATTATTCAAAGAACGCGAAATCGTATGAACTGCTCGGACTGTGGACCCAATCCCAACTGATGTTCGGCGAGGACAACGCGGCGGAGCGGCTCTGGGGCGCGAGGGCGACTCATGAGATTTTCAGCCTGTTGCGGGTCCAGCCGGTGCTCGGCACCTTCTTTACCGCCGAGCAGGACCGGCCGGGCGCCGACAAGGTGGTCGTGCTGACCCAGTCGTTCTGGCAGACCCAGTTCGGAGGGGATCCCGCGGTGCTGGGCAAGACCGTCCGGATCGACGTCGATAGCTACAAGGTGATCGGCGTGGCGCCACGTCTGTTCGAGGCCTTCGACGCGCGGGTGAAGTTCGTGACGCCGCTGTCCTGGCCGCTGGCCGCGGAAAACCCGCAGGGACGCTACGGAGTCGGTCTCCAGCTGTTTGGCCGCCTCAAGCCCGGTGTGACGGCCGGGCAGGCGGATGCGGAGGCGAAGCTGATGGAGAAACGCTATGTCGATTCCGGTCCGGTGCAGCTGAAGCAGTTCGTCGAGCGTTCCGGAATGACGATGAACGTTGGCGGGGTGCAGGAGCAGCGCGTGGAGCCGGTCCGTCCGACCATGCTTCTGCTCCAAGGCGGAGTTGCCTTCGTGCTCCTGATCGGGTGCGTGAATGTGGCCAACCTGCTGCTGGTGCGCTCCAATGCGCGCCAGGCGGAACTCGCCATTCGTTCTGCGCTCGGTGCCGGCCGGGGTATGATTGCCCGGCAGCTGATGACCGAAAGCATCGTGCTCACCGGTCTGGGCGCCGCGCTCGGCTTGGCCCTGGCCTGGGGCATCCTGCGGGTGACCAACTACTACCTGGCCAAGATGCTCCCGCAGGCGCTGCCGGCCACCCTGGACTGGCGGGTGCTCGGCTTTGCCATCGGATTGGCGGTGCTGGTGGGCGCGTTGATCGGCCTGGTGCCGGTATTCCATGTGTTGCGGACGAATCTGGCCGAGGTCATCCAGCGCAGTTCGCGCAGCGCTTCGTCCGGCCGCGGGGTCCGGGCCTTGAGCGGCATTTTGGTCGTGGCGCAGGTGGCGGTGGCGCTCGTCTTGCTTACCGGCGCCGGGTTGCTGATCCACAGCTTCGCCCGGGCGCTCAGAGTCGACCGAGGTTTTGATCCGACCCACGTGGTCGGTGGCGGGGTCGCATTGCCGGCAGCCCAGCGGGCCAGCGACGAGGCGGCGAAATCCGTCCGCGAGCGCATGCTGCGCGCCGTGCGCGAGATTCCCGGGGTGGACGCGGCGGCGCTGTCCTATTCCACGCCCTACAAGGGCGGGCTGCCCATCAACGCCCTGACCCTAGCCAACGATCCGTTGCCCGCGGGTTCCCCGCAGCCCGGCGCCTATCGCGTGGTCGTAACCCCGGGCTATCTGGCGACGATGGGCCTGCGCCTCGTCGAGGGGCGGTTCCTCGCGGAAACGGATATGGATGCGAAGATCGAACGCTTTGTCGTGGACGAGGATTTTGCGCGGAAGTTCTTTCCGAACCAATCGGCGATCGGCGGTCATTTCTCATTTGGCCAGCGGCCGGAGAAGGAAGCGGATTGGCCGACCATCGTCGGGATCGTGCGCAATGTGCCGCACAACGGAGTGGATGTGCGCACCGGCAATCCATTCGTCTATCAGGTCATGCGGGGAGGGCGGCCGGGCGGATTCGCGCTCTACGTGCGAACCCAGCGATCGCTCGAGGACATTACGAACATGATGCGGACGAAGGTCCGGGAGATTGATCCGGGCATTTCCATTTTTGCCACGGCGAAGATGGAGTCCGCCGTGGATGAGTCGTTCGACAACCGCCGGGCGGTGATGCTGCTGCTGGTGGCGTTTGCCGTGCTGGCATTGTTCCTGTCGGCGCTCGGCATCTACGGTGTCCTGGCCTACGATGTCTCTCAGCGGACGCGGGAAATCGGCGTCCGCGGGGCCATCGGCGCCTCGCAGGGACAGATTGTCGGGTTGATTCTGCGGCAGGGCCTATGGAAGGCCGGCCTGGGCGTTGGAATCGGCTTGGTGGGGGCGGTGCTGCTCAGCCGCTCCATGACGAGTCTGTTGTTCGAGGTGAAGCCCACCGATCCGATCGTCTATATCGCCGTTTCGGCTGTTCTGCTGTTGGTGGCGGGGTTGGCCAGCTACCTCCCGGCGCACCGCGCGGCGAAGATCGATCCGCTGGTCGCCTTGCGCGACGAGTAGGGGTTGCTGGCGGGTCGGTCGCTTGACCGACTGCGGCCGGCCGGCAGGCCGGCCCACCAAAAAGACTACAGCGTGAGCGCGCCCGCCAGCTTCGTGGCATCGCCGCCGCCGCCTTGGGCGTAGTCGGGCTTGCCGCCGCCCTTGCCGCCCAGCTTGGCGGTGAGGCCGCCGATGAGCTTGCCGGCCGCAAGGCCGGCTTTGATGGCTTCGGGCGAGCAATAAGCGACGAGACTGACCTTGCCGTCGAAGACCGCGCCGAGTTGCACGACCGCGCCGGCGCCGACCTTGTGCAGCACCTGGCTGCCGAGTGAGCGGAGAGCGTCCTGGTTCTCGGCTGTGACGACGGCGGAAACCCATTTGAGGCCGTCCTTGGTCACGGCACCCGTGGCAAGCTCGTCCGCCAGCCCAGCCGAAGCCTTGGCCTCGTAGGCCTTCAGCTTCTTCTCGAGTTCTTTCTGGTGGGTGAGGACCAGTTCAAACTTGGGAACGACGTCCTGGATGCCCGCGTTGAGGCGCGCGCTGACGGCGGAGAGGGCGGCTTCCTTGGCGGCGATGTGGTCGAGGGCAGCCTGGCCCGCGACGGCCTCGATGCGGCGCGTGCCGGCGGCGATGGCCATCTCCGCGACGATCTTGATAACACCGATCTCGCCGGTGGTGGTCACGTGCGTGCCGCCGCAAAGTTCCTTGGAAAAGC
>CAZZDB010000013.1:0-33349 GCA_964652485.1 uncultured Oleiharenicola sp. | reverse complement strand
GGCAGTGGCCGTTCGCAGCATCCTTGAGTTCGTCGGCCACCTCATAGTGGATCGCACCGGTGAGGCACTGCCCGGCGAGCGTCCGGCCGCCGGCGGTTCGCCGCTTCAGCTGGTCAATCGCCGGAACCTGTCGTCAGCACTTCGCTGACTTGCGCTTCTTGCCGAGGCTGCCGCGTTTTTCGACCTTGCGGATGTAGTCTGGCGCGAACGGGACCTGGCAATCATTCTGGCCGAGGTTCGCCGTCACCGGGCCGATCTTCTCCCCCGTCTGGAGGGCAAACCCTGTCAGCGGTTTCACGTAGCTCCCGACCGAGATCAGGAACTGGTTCATCTGCGACCGCACCAGATCCGGGGCTTGGTGAATCGACTTCTGCACGCGCTGGATCAGGCGCTTCAGTTCCGCCTGGTCGAGTTCCGCGTCGTCGGTGATGGCCACGATGCTGCCCAGCGTCGCCCAGCCCGCGGCGGCCACCAAGGGCTTGTCCGACTCAACCCATTTCAAGGCGATCGCCTTGCCTTGCGGGCTGCCGGCCGCCACCCAGGCCACAGTGCTGCCGGCCAGCGACCGGCAATACGCCCGGTCCGCCCAGCGCTGCAGATCCTTGGCGGTCATGCGCGCATCGTCGGCGATCAGGCCGGCCAGATACATGGCGTCGTAGTTGCCGGTATCATAGAGGTCGAGCGCCAGTTGGTAGTCCACCTTGATGCGCTGCTGGAATTTCTTGAGTTCGCTGACGGCCACGCCGAAGCACGGCTCCTGCACGCCGTGGTTGTCAACGAGCACGCGTTTGTAGCTCTCTTTGCCCAGCGGTTTCAGTTCTGCGAGGATGTCTTTGGCTGTCATGGGTAGATCAGGTCAAGTGTCCCTGCATCAGACAGGGAACAGTTTCTTCAGGACAGGTTCAGCCTTTGTTAGTGCAGATTCGGGTACAAACACCACCAGCTTTGAATCCTCGGGAAAACATGCCGAAATACTGCTGCAACCACCGCTCTGGCCTGGCGAGGGCTGAATGGTCCCCCTCAACCCGAATGGAATGCCATCGGCCTCAAATGCCGACAAGAGCCTCTTCGCTTCGAATGGCTCAAAGGCTCCGACTTGGTGCAACATTTCTTCGGAAGTGGACATCAGCTTTCGTCTACGCTGGCTCGGCGCAGTCCGCAGGCGAAGAAAACAGGGGAAACGGGTACACGGGCAAGAGTCAATTTGCGCCTGAAGGGCTTCACCCACGCGGTTCCGGAGCCCTACGATCCACTCGCTGGCGCTCGCGGCTACATCCGGGTCTTTCGGGTTATCCGTGGTCAAGAAGTCTTTTGCCTCACTTCCTGACACTCGCTGCGACGACCGCGTGCGGGAGCCTACTTCTGGTCGAGCATCCGCCGCAAACGGCGGCCGACGTCGTCGAGCGCATACGGCTTCTGCACGAACTCGCTCCGGCCGATCTTGTGGAGCTCTGCGCGGTTGTCGGCATTCAGGTTGCCGCTCAGGACGAGCACCTTCACGTCGGGCCGGCCAAGGCGGATGACCTTGAAGACGTCGATGCCATTCGCGCCCGGCATGTTCAGGTCGAGCAGCACGGCGTCAAGCGGCTGGTCGTTCCGGCTGAGGCAGTCGATGGCCTCCAAGCCGTTGCCCGCGGTGATGACCTTGTAGCCCTTGGCCGTGAGCGTGGCCTCGAGCAGGCGGCGCAGCGACACCTCGTCGTCCACGACGAGCACCGTCTCGGTGCCAGCGGGAAAGTCGCCGCCCGCGGCCAGGGCGGGCATGATGACGCTTTCTTCGGCGAGCGGCAGGGCGGCGATGAACACGCTGCCCGCGCCCGGCGTGCTCTCGACCGCGATGAAACCCTTGTGGCTCGTGACGACGCCGTAGACGACGGCGAGGCCGAGGCCCGTGCCTGAACTGCCGGGTTTAGTGGTGAAAAACGGCTCGAAGAGGCGTGCGCGCACCTCGGGCGTGATGCCGGTGCCGGTGTCGGCGACGCGCAGGCAGGCGTAGGTCCGTTGCGGGTCCGCGCCCATGACGCCGGAGAACTCGGCGCCGGTGCGCACCTGCGTGCTGACGGTGATGGTGCCACCTTGCGGCATGGCGTCGCGGGCGTTGACGCAGAGGTTGAGCAGAATCTGCTGCACCTGGCTCTGGTCGGCGAGGAGCGGCGGGAGCTTGTCGGCCAGCTTCGTCTCGAACGAGACGGTGCGGGGGAAGGTCTCGGACAGTAGCGCGACGAGTTCGCGCACCTGGTGGTTGAGATCGAAGGGTGCGAAGCGCACCTCGTTCTTGCGACTGAAGGTGAGGATCTGCCGCACGAGGCCGCTGGCGCGCTGGGCGGCGCGGTGGATTTCCTGCAGACTCTTGCGCGCCTGCGCCGGGTCGGTGCTGTGGTTAAGGCAGAAATCCGCGTAGCCGTTGATGATGGCGAGCAGGTTGTTGAAATCGTGGGCGATGCCGCCGGCGAGCGTGCCGAGGCTCTCCATCTTCTGCGCCTGGCGCAACTCGTGCTCGAGGCGCTTGCGCTCGGTGATGTCCTCGCGCAGGCACAGCAGGTTCGTGATCTCGCCCGCAGGGTTGCGCAGGCTGGTGACCTGAACGGATTCCCACACCTGGCCGCCGACGGGGCTCTGGCTGACGAGTTCGCCGCGCCACTCGCGGCGGGCATGTACCGTCGCCAGCATGGCGCGATAGGAGGCCTCGTCGGGGTGGCCGTCGCGCAGGACATCGGTGTTGTGGTCAAGGATGTCCTCGAGCGTACGGCCGGACGCCTCGGTGTATTTCGGGTTCACATATTGCACCCGGCCGTCGGCGTCGGTGATGACGATGGCCACGGGCGACTGCTCGACGGCGGAGGAAAGCTTGAGGTACTGCGCCTCGGCGAGGCGCAGCTTGGTGATGTCGCGTCCGACGGCGCGCAGGCCGAAGATCTGCCCGGCCTCGTTGCGCAGCGGGGTTTCGTCCCACGAAAGCCAGCGCCAGCCCTGCGGCGTGTCGCAGCGGATCTCGCGCTGGGTGCGGTAGGGCGGATGCCTCAGCTCCCCCTCCACCGTGGTGAGGGCGTGCCGGTCGTCGGCGTGGACGATCTCGCGCAACGGCGTGCCCAGCCACTCGGCGGCGGCGCGGCCGAACTTGCCCGCGAAGGCCTGGTTGACCGCCAGGAGGCGGCCCTCCGGATCGAGGCAATAGGCCGGGTCGGCGCTATGAGCCCAAGGGCCGAGCAACGCGTCAAAGGATGAAGGCAGGAGCGCGGCCTCCAAAGGCGCGCTGGTGGTGAGGGACATGGGTTAGATGATCGGTTGCCCCGGACCGGACTTTAGCCGCCGCCGGCGGTATTACCGGGCGTGACGACGCGATCACCCTCCTCACCCGGCGGCGAGGAAGCGCGGCGCGGCGCGGCGAGCCGCACGGGCGTAGGCGGGCACCACCTGACCGGCGCGCTGGCGCGCCTGGTCGGTGCGACGGATCTCCTCGGCGATTTCCGCCAGCTGGTCCTGCAGGAGCGCCGCGTGCCGGCCGCTAAGTTCGATCAAGACGTCGATGCGCGGGCGGAGGGCCGCCACATCGGGCAGATCGGCGGTGGCGCAGAGGCGCTGCACGAACGGCGCGGCGCGCGCGCGAGTCTCGACCGCCAGGTCGTAATGGCCGCCGCGCAGAAACCTGCCTTCCTGCTCGATCAGCTCCTCGAGCACGGTGAGCAGGCGGGCCGCCGTCTGGCCGGGCGTTTCCATGGGGTCAGGCGACCCCCTCGACGGGCTCGGCGATCACGGCCGCGCCCTGCTTGGCGAGCATCTCGGCCCAGGCGCCGCGGAGATCCCCGAGGAACTGCTCCACCTCGGCAACCGGTGCCGCTTCCTTGCGCAGGTTGGCCTCGAAGAGGCGGCGCTTGTAGTAGTCGTAGACCCGGTTGAGATTCTGCGCGACCTCGCCGCCCGCCTCGAAATTCAGGCCGCCCTGCAACTCGGACAAGATGGCCTGCGCCTTGAGCAACTGCTGGTTGATGACCTGGATGCGCCCGATATCCTTCTCAGGCCGGCGGAAGGCCTCGCGGGCCATCGCCAGGGCCTGCAGCGCACCGTCGTAGAGCATCAGGACGAGTTGTCCAGGACTGGCCGTGAGCACGGCATTGGCACGATAGACCCGGGCGTAGCCTTTGGTGAGCATGGGGGTGCTCAAGAAGCGTCTTCGGACAGGTCGGGGGAATTGACGATGGCCGAGCTGATCCGGTGAATGATGGCGTCCGACGGATAAGTGGGATCGGCGGCGAGCGCGCGAGCGCGTTCAACCACTTCGGGGCGGATCTCCGGGACCGCCTGGAGGCTGGTCCGGAGGGCGGCGGCGCGGTCGACGTGAATCTGGTCGGCGGGCCCGCGGGAAGCGCGGGCGGTCGAGGCGTTGGCCGCGGCGGCAATGGCGTCGTTGCGCGCTGAGGGGGAAGAGGAGGACGCGGAATGTATCATGGGTTCAGGTCTGATGAACGGTCAGCCGCTGACAGGAGTCTTCGATACAGGGAACGCCGTTGGTTGATATACAAGGATTATCGGCCCGGGCCGGAAGGACTTTAGCAAAAACACGATGGGGCGGCTCATCGGGCCGGCAGGGTGTTGAAGGTGGCGGCCGCAACGTAGGCCGCGAACTTGCCGGGGCTTTGCAGCGCGGCATAGCCCGGATCGAACGGGATGCCCGAGGAGTCCGTGGCGCCGAAAAAGCGCCGGACGCTGTTGCAGACCCGGGGATCGTCGGCGGAGAAGATCTCGTCGAACGACCAGACGAGCCGGGTCTGGTCCACCGTCGCCAGCTTGGCGCGCACACCCAGACTCAGCGGCCGGTAGGCGCGGAAGGCGGTCAGGTCGATGAAGAGCACCGCGTCGGCCGCGAACTCGCGGCCGAGCACCGCGAGAAAATCATGAGGTAGCGCCGAGGACGAGCCGAACTCGGGGGCACCGAACCGGCGCAGGCATTCCTCGCGGGAGAGACGGACAACTTCGAAGCGGAGCCGCCGCTGCAACTCGGTAGCGAAGACCTCCTCGAGCGCTTCCGTCGTCTCGGTGGGCGTGACGGTCCCGCCGCAGACGGGCAGCAGGACCACCCGGCGCACGCCACCAGGCAGTTGGGCCTCGCCGGTGAAATTGGCGGGCGTGAAGTACTTTGCGGCGTGCAGGTCGTCCTTGAGCCCCTCGCGGGTCGAGGCGCAGCCGGCGCCGAGCAAGAGCGCGGCGGCGAGCAGGCCGGGGACCGGGCGGAAAAATGAAAGGAGGTTCATGCCGTGGAAAGCTTGGGCGTGGCGGAGGTGTTCGTGCTACTGCTGGAACTCGAGGAACTGCCGAACGCGCTGTTCAGGGCCTGCTGCTGCGTCTGGATCTGGGACTGCGCCGTTTCCATCGCGATGAAGCTGGCCGTGAGCTGCGCGCGCTGCTGGTCGAGCTGGCGCTGGATGTTGGCGATCTGCGTATCGAGGTCCTTGTTGGTCTGGGTCAGTGTCGTCTGCTGCTGGGAATCCGCCGTGAGCAGCGTGGCCGTGTAGCTCGTGAACATGGCGAACATCCCGGTGTTGGGGGTCTGAAAGTAGGCGGCCACATCGTCGGGCGTGTTCGTCAGCGCCGCATTGAGCTTGGCGCTGTCGTTGATGGCCAGCTGGCTGGTGCCGGGCGTGAAGTCGATGCCCAGGTCGCTCAACTGCTTGACCGTGCCGGTGAGGCCCGGGATGGCGCCAAAGACCTTTGAGCGCAGGGTCGTGCCCCAGTCCTGGACCTCGCGGTTGCCTGCGAGAACGGCGGCGGTGACGGTGCCGTTGGTGTTCGTGATGGCCGTGTTGGTGTCGAGGAAACTCTGCACGTCGTTGTAGGCCGTGAGGAAGTTGGAAATCGCCGTGCTCATCCCATTGGTGTTGCCGCTGACGGCAATGGTCTGGGTGTCCAGCGAGTTCACCGTCGCGCTCAGACCCGGCACACCGAGGGCCGTGGCGGAGAGTGCGTTGGTCGTGCTCACGCGCGTCGGGCCGTTGTTCACGGAGAACTGGGCGTTGACGCCGCGCACCATCGTGCCACCGGCGGCGATCGTGAGCCCCAGCGCGCCGAGGAGGCCGCCGGCGGACTCGCTGACCGAGATCCCCATGTCGCCGGTGACGTTGTTCGTCAGGGTCACACGGTCGCTGCTCGGGTCGTAGGCGGCGGTGACGCCGGCGCCGGACTGGTTGATCCGCGTAATCACGGCGCCGAGCGCATCGTTGTTCACGTTGTAGTTGATGGTGGTTCCGTTGATGGTGAAGCTGCCGTTGCCGGAGCCGTCCACGGCGGTGACCGGGGCGTTCAGCCGGGCGCTGGCGACAGGGGCCGTGAGCTTCAGCACGCCGAGCGTGCCTGAGCTGGCGACCGTGCCCGTGCCATTGTTGGCGAGCTTGAAGCTGCTGAGAAAGTTGCTGGAGTCGTTCGCGGCGCCAAGGATGATCTCGCCGCTGCCGCTGAGCGTGACCTTGTCCGTGGTGTGGTCGTAGACCGCGGTCACGGTGTGGCCGGTGGCAAGGGCGATGTTGGCAAAAACCTGGTCGAGCGTGTCGGTCGTCGCAACCGTCACCTGATGGCCGTTGACCGTGAAGGTACCGGGCGTGACCGCGGTCGCGACCGGCAAGGTCGCCACGGTCAGACCCGCGATGCTGTTGGTCGAATTGAGTTTGTCGCCCGACACGCCCAGCGGGCCGGAACTGGTCGTCGCCGCGGTGCCGTTGCCTGCCAGTTTGAAGCTCGAGAGAAAATTGCTCGTGTCATCGCCGGCGCCGAGGATGACCTCACTACTGCCGCTGAGCGTGACCTTGTCCGTGGTTTGATCGTAGCCTGCGGTCACGGTGTTGCCGGTGGCGAGGGCAATGTTGGCGAAGACCTGATCAAGGGTGTCGGTCGGAGCGATCGTCACCTGGTGGCCGTTGACCGTGAAGGTGCCGGGGGTGACCGCGGTGGCGATCGGCAGGGTCGCCACGGCGAGACCGGCGACGCTGTTTGTCGCGTTGAGTACGCTCCCCAGGCCGCTGGCGCCGGTGATGCCGGCCGCGGTGGCGAGCTTCGTCACCTGGAGCTGGTAGGTACCCATGGCCGTGCCGGTCGCAGCCTGCATGCTCCAAGACGAGTTGGGTGTGGCGGAGCTCACCTGGCGGCCGCCAAACAGGTCCGGGGAACCGAGCGCCGTTGCAGCGCCCTGAAGGGTGGTGATGAGATCCTGCAGGCTGGCGAGCGCGGTGCTTTGGTCGGTGTTGGTCTTCTGCTGCGCCTGGATCTGGGTGATCGGCGCATTTTCCGTTGCCATCACGCTATTGATAAATGATTTCCAATCGAAGCCGGAGGCGAGCCCCGAGAATGAGAGATCTACAGCCATAGTTAGGCAAATTATGCCATGGTTAGTATCGACACCATCCCGTTCAGGTTGAGGTATTAATTTCGTCCAAGCCGGCAGGGTCTGACCCGCTGGCACTCCGTGCGTTAAGCCGGGTTGTGGTCAGTCCGACCGGCCGCCTCGCGCCGGGGGATCGGAGCAGGCTCCAAAAGCAGGTTCCCCGCGCACAGATCGAAGGACCGCGTCCCGGCAGCCACATGGGGCGCAAGGGACCGCCCCGATGTCGGCCGCCGTCCGACCTGCCCCACGGTCTCGTTCGTTGGAAATGCGCGGCAGCGACGCGCGGCAGCCGCATCTTCAAAAAAAGTTCCGGCTGCAACGCAGCCCGGTTTCGTGGAATATTTTCCCGCGAAAGCAAAAAACGCCGCGCACCGCCAACGCGGTCTCCGTGCCCCCGCGCAGCGAGGGAAATCGGCCCGCGTCGAACCGCACCGGAAAATTTTTCGCACCGGCGACGCGCGAGAATTTGTGCGCGTTCTGGCAGCGCCGCCGCGCCGTCCGCGAATCTTTTTCTGAAGTTGGCATCAAGTTTGTCCGCGTCCGCGACGATAGCTGCCCTGTCGGGAACACGCGTTCCTGACCGGCGACCCGAAGCCGTTCTCTCGGGGCGAATGGCGACACGGACGTCGCTGCCAAAATCAAGGAAGATCCCATGTCAGTCGTAATCAATACCAACTACGCGGCTACCGTAGCCTCGAACAACCTCGCCACCTCCAGCAATATGCTGCAGAAGAGCCTCAACCGGCTCTCCAGTGGTTCGAAAATCGTCAGTCCCGCCGATGATGCGGGTGGTCTCGCCGTCTCGATGAAACTGTCTGCCGCCGCCGTCCGCCAGGGCGCCGTCGCAGCCAACATCGGCAACGCGGTCTCACTCCTCCAATCGCAGGACGGCGCCATGAAGGTCACCGGTGAAGTTCTCCAACGCATCAGCGAATTGAAGACCCTCTACGGCGATGTCACCAAGAGCTCCAGCGACAAGCTGAACTACGACGCCGAGTTTCTGGCGTTGAAGGCCCAGCTCGTGTCCAACGCCGGGGAAAAATTCAACGGCGTCTCGCTGTTCGGCTCCAGCGCCATCGGTTCGGTCGGCGTGACCGAAGACGGCGGAACCTCAGTGACCATCGCAGGGCGCGACCTCACCAGCACCTCAACCGGTGTCGGCGTGCTCACCGCCACGAGTGTCAACTCCCTGGCCAACATCCAGGTGTCGGATGTCACCACGGCGATCCAGAACGTGGCCACCTTCCGCGCCAACAACGGCTCGGAGCAAAGCCGCTTCGGCTTTGCCAGTGAACTGGTCACCACGAACAAGGCCAACCTCGAGGCGGCCAACAGCCGCATCGTGGACGTCGATGTCGCCGCGGAATCCACCCAGCTCGCCCGCTGGAACATCCTGGTCCAGGCCGGCACCTCCATGCTCGCCCAGGCCAACCAGAGCGCCCAGTCCGCGCTGAAGCTGCTTCAGGGTTAAGCGGTCCGCCGCTCCCCCCTCCTGCAGATCCCCCCGCGGGGGCCGGCGCCTTTCGCAGGCCCGGCCCCGCTTTCCCCCACATGGTAATCGAACCCTAAACTCAATCCTTTCTCACGCCCACAAGCGTGAACCAATTTGCGGCCTCAACCGCAAACGGCGCGATCCGGAGCCGTTCCCCTCGGATACGTGGCGACGACGGATAGTCGCAGAAATCAAGGAATAGATACCATGTCAGTCGTGATTAACACAAACTACGCGGCGACGGTTGCCTCCAACAACCTCGCCACTTCCAGCTCGATGCTGCAGAAGAGCCTCAACCGGCTCTCGAGCGGCTCGAAAATCGTCAATCCCTCCGATGATGCGGGCGGCCTGGCGGTCTCGATGAAATTGTCCGCTGCCGCCGTCCGTCAGGGCGCCGTCGCGGCCAACATCGGGAACGCCGTTTCGCTCCTGCAGACTCAGGACGGCGCCCTCAAGGTCTCCGGCGAGGTTCTCCAGCGCATCAGTGAGCTGAAGACCCTCTACACGGACGTGACCAAGAGCTCCAGCGACAAGGCCAACTACGATGCCGAGTTCAAAGCTCTGCAGGCCCAGTTGACCGCCAACGCCGGGGAAAAGTTCAACGGCGTCGCGCTGTTCGGCTCGAGCGCCATCGGTTCGGTCGGCGTGACCGAGGACGGGGCCACCACGGTGTCCGTCGCCGCCCGTGATCTCACCAGCACCAGCAGCGGTGTTGGCGTCATCACGAGCACGGGTGT
Organism: uncultured Oleiharenicola sp.; assembly: GCA_964652485.1. GTDB lineage: Bacteria > Verrucomicrobiota > Verrucomicrobiia > Opitutales > Opitutaceae > Lacunisphaera. The sequence continues at coordinate 23,751 of CAZZDB010000013.1, read as the reverse complement.
CGGCTCCCTGTCTGGCATCTCGATCACCGACGTTTCGACGGCGATCCAGAACGTGGCGACCATGCGCGCCAACAACGGTTCCGAGCAAAGCCGCTTCGGCTTCGCCAGCGAACTGGTCACCACGAACAAGGCCAACCTCGAGGCGGCCAACAGCCGCATCGTGGACGTCGACGTTGCAGCGGAATCAACCCAGCTCGCCCGCTGGAACATTCTGGTGCAGGCCGGCACCTCGATGCTCGCCCAGGCCAACCAGAGCGCCCAATCCGCGCTCAAGTTGATCCAGTAAGGGATCTCCCTAGTGGTTGTTTTGATTCGCCGAGCCCGGGCCGCCAAATGGCGGTCCGGGTAAGGCGGACCAAGGCGGCCAAAAGCGGAGGCCCCGCTCTGAGACTGGTACTGCTCATCGCAGGACCGCTTGAAGACAGTAGTAAGCAGGCCCCGGTTTCACCGCCGGGGCCTTCGCTTTTTCACCCCGCCCGCGCCGCCGGAGGGGGCCAGAGCACATTCAACCATGCCCTGGTTGTATTGGCACCCACCGGGCCAGTTGCCGGTCAGATTCATGAGTCTCTGTCGAGGCGGCGGTGCCCCTGGAATGCTCCGTCGGGATACCTACTCTAAATGACCCGGGGTTTGTGCCGATGTCAGGACTGCAACAACCATGTCCGGGCTCCTCCTCGAACAATCCGTCTCTGGCGCGACAACCTGTCTCCTGGTCGGTGACCTGCCGGCCACGGCCGGACCTGACCTGAGCCGCTACAGCGCCGTGCTCTGGTGGGCCGACCGCGACCCCGGCCAGGCCCTGCCGGCCGGAATCAAGCGTGACCGGGTGCAAATCGGCCACATCGGCACAACGGCGCCCGCGGAGATCGCGCCGGCCCTCGAGCGTTTCATCCGGCTTAACCCGCGCCAGCTGCCCTCCTTCTTCATCACCGAGACGATCGGCGGACCCCACGCTCATGTCTACCGTGAGGTCATCGCCGCCGCCCACACCCAGCTGGAAAGCACCCGCCGCACCCGCCTGACCCGGCAGCATGACGGGTTCACGTGGCAGAAACACATCCTGCAAAACGCTGCGGCCTACATTCGGAACCGGCTGCCCGCGGGGTGGGCGGGAGCGCTGCGTGGGCTCCCGGCGTTCGTCTGCGGTGCCGGGCCCTCGCTCGACGTCTCGATCGCCGGGGTCGCTGCACACGCGGACCGCGCTGTCATCTTTTCCGCCGATTCCGCCCTGCGCGCCCTCGCCCGGCAAGGCATCGCCGCCGATTTCGCCGTCTCGACCGACGCGGCAAAAATACCTGGAAATTGCCTTCCGGTAGACCACTCCCCGGCCCGCGCCGTACTCGCCAGCGTCAGCCCGCCGGGGTGGCAATCCGCGCTGGCGACCGACCGGCAGTTCTTCCTCTCGGGCAACCAGCTCACGGACGACTGGCTGGCCGCGCAGGGCGTCGCCCGCACCGGGGTCGCGGTCGCCGAGAGTTGCGGCAGCACCGCGCTCGAGCTCGCCCATCATCTCGGCTGCGATCCCATTTATCTCTTCGGACTGGATCTAGCCGTCGATCCCTCCGACCAAGCACGCCGCCACCACCGGGACGCCGACTCTGCGCTCTATACCAAGTCCAACTACGATCCCACCGCCCGGCTTCCCCTCGTCCCGGGCAACTATGCCGGGACCGTGCCCTGTTTCGCCCTCGGCGACTGGCGCGAACTCGACGCCCGGCTCGCGGCGCGCACCGGAGTGAGGATTTTCAACGTCAACGACCGCGGCGCCCGCCTGCGCGGCACCACGCTGGTGCACCCGGACCGCTTCACCCTCACCGCGCCCGCGGACCTCAAGCAACCGCGGCTCGCTGCGCTCCCGGCCGCCGAGGCGGAACCCGCCTCGGCTGGCGTTCTGGCCCGGATCCGCGCCGTAGGCGCACGGGGCGCAGCCGCGGTCCCGGCCCTCCGCCAAGTGTTCGAAAACGGCGGCCCGGCCGCCCTCGCGGCGGCGTTTCCTCCCATCATGCTCGACGCCGAGACCGGCCGCGCCCTCGGGGCCTTCGCCCTGAAGCTCATGCCTCACCTCGTTCCGCCGATCGAAGGCGAGCCCGCTTTCTGGCAGTCGCTGCTCGCCGAGTTCGAGGAAATCGCGGCCCTGGCCCGCACCCAAGGCATTCAATCCGCTGCGCCGGACCCAGCCGATGGACCTTCCCGCTGATCACTCCATGTCCACCATCCTTGTCACCGGTGCCGCGGGCTTCATCGGCAGCCACACCTGCGACCACCTGCTGGCCGCCGGGCATGCGGTCGTCGGGGTCGACAATTTCAGCACCGGTCGCAGGGAAAACCTGGCCCTCGCGCAACGGAACCTGGCGTTCCGTCTCGTCGAGGCGGACATGACGGTGGACGCCACGTTTGAGCGGCTGGTCCGGGAGGCAAAGCCGGACGCCATCATCCATCTGGCCGCCTTGGTGAGCGTACAGGAGAGCATCCAGGATCCAGCGCTCAACTTTCGGCTCAACCTGCTGGGCACGCATCTGGTGGCGGAGGCTGCGCGCCAGCACGGCGTGCGCCGTTTGGTGTTCGCCTCCTCCGCCGCCGTCTACGGCGACGCCCGGCATCTGCCGCTTACCGAGCAGGCCGCCGCACGCCCGATCAGTCCCTACGGCGCGGCCAAGCTGGCTTCGGAGGCGATGCTCCTCGGCCACGCCGCCGCGTTCGGGTTCACCGTCCGCTGCCACCGCTACTTCAATGTGTATGGTCCCCGCCAGGATCCCCGGTCCCCCTACTCGGGAGTCATCTCGATTTTCTGCGACCGGCTGCGAGCCGGTTTGTCCCCGACCATTTTTGGCGATGGCGAGCAAACCCGGGACTTCATCGCCGTGGACGACGTGGCCCGGGCCAACATGCTCGCTGCCACCGCTCCCGGGTTGCCGACTGGCATCGCCAACATCTGCACGGGGAAACCCACCAGCCTCAACCGGCTGGTCGAAGTCCTGCGCGGTTTGATCCCCGGGGCGCCGGCGGCGGCTCGCGCTGAACCCAAGGCGGGCGATATCCGTCACTCGTCGGGCGCGCCGGAGGCCGCCCGGGCCGAGCTGGGCTTCGTCGCGCAAGTGACGCTGGCCCGCGGACTCGCGTCACTACTCGCGAGCTGAGCAGGTTCGCGCGTCCAGTTCTACGCCACCGCCAGTGCCGGAGCGAGCCGCTTCTTGCCGGCGACGAACGACTCGATCAGCGCACCAAGCCCCTGAGCGTACGCCGGCGGGTTGACGAATTTCGGGTTCATGGCCATCGCCGCGAGAATCCGGTCGTTGAGTTGCCGGCGGAATGCCGGTTCCGTCCCGAGCTTCACGGCGAGGGCAACATACGCGCGCTCGTCCGGCGCGATCAATTCGGGGATCCCGAGCTCCCGCAGGAGAGCCGACGCCGCGCGCGACCGCGCCGTTCTTCCTTCCGCCACCACGGTCGGCAGGCCGAGTTCAAGCGGATCGATGACCGAGATACTGCCCGAGAAGGCAAAGGTGTCCAGATACACGTCCGCGAGCTGTTCCAAGGCCTTGACGTCCGACCGCGAGGGCAGCGAGCCGGCCAGGACGAAACGGTCGCGGGCGACACCGTGGCGCGCGCAGGCTTCCGTCAGCGTCCGCTCGAACTGCTTCACCGGAAATGCGTTCGACCAATTAGGATTGAAGGGCAGCAGCAGCAGGCGCGATTTGGGCACCGCCTGCAAAATCCTCGCCCAGGCCTCCTGCGTCTCCGGGAGAATCTTGAAGCAGGCCGCGGCGTTGATGAACACGACGTCGTCGGCCGCTAGTCCCAGCCCTTCCCGGGTGAAACGCGTGGCGGAACCTGGTTTCTCCACCGTGTAGTCGAGGCAACCCGGCGGGCCGTCGCAGAGCCAGAGCTTTTCGCTGAAATGATCCTGCAGACCCGGCATGTCCAGCTGGGTGCCGGTCAGGAAACCATCGATGTGGCGCATGCCCGTGCTGACCGGCGAGCAGTAGTTTGCCAGCTGGACGGGGGCGAGCCGGTGCGAGGCGATCAACGCGACCTGATTGGTGACCGCGGTGATGTTGGTGCCGATGATCAGCACATCGAGCGCCGCCGCCCGGATAACCTTCACCTGCTGGTGGAGGTTCGCCGGCAGCGGCGTGAAGAAGTCGGCGAAGGAACGACAATAGTCCTCGACCGGACCGGGATTGCTCGCTACTGGAAACAGACAGATCTCGAACCTCTCCCGGTCCAGCTGCAGTGCGGGCAATGTGACGTGGGTCTCAGTCTGGGCTCCAAAGTGCGCGCTGAGGAAGCCAACCTTGATCTTCCGCCGGTTCCTCGGGCGTTTGGGCAACTTCGCGTCAAGGGCGGCGCCGCTTTTCACGAGCACGAATTCCAGGATCGCCGCGCGCAGTTGCGCGAATTCCCGCGTGTTGTCCCGGCTGGAATAGAGCGGGATGCAGTTCGCCCTGGTTGCAAAGGCGGTCGCGACACGCCTCGTCAGCGGCGCGTCGGGGGCGCGACGGGTGTCCTGATGGATGGCCCGCGCCCAAGCGAGCAGGTGGGCATGATATTCCTCGGCTTCGCCTCCGGTGACAAATACCTGCGGGGCATAGAGAATGTAACCAAGATAGTCGTCGAGGAACCACGCGGGCATCCGGTCGGGGGCGATGGTCGGCACCCCGCGATGTGCCGGAGCGCGCAGCATGCGCGCTAGCAACGGCCGATAGTCGGAGCCCTTCTCCGGGTCTGACGGACCGGCGAGGACCTCATCGAGCACCGCGAGCTGGGCCCGGGCTTCTTCCGTGGGCGCCTCGGACGGCAGACCGCTCTGGACCACGGCGCGAAACACCCGGCCGAGGCTGCCTTTGAACCGGGATTCCAGTTCCCCGGGCGGCGCCGTGACCAGGAAGTTCATCAGGCCCTGCTGGAGAGCCTGCAACTGGCCGGAAACGTCGGCGTCGGTGGGATTGTTGGAGTAGGCCGTGCAGAGTTGCTCGATGGCTTGAATCTCGTCGGGCCCAAAAAGCTCCTCGGCACCGGTGGTCACTCGTTCCGCAAACGCCTGTCGCATCACCTCAAGTGTCGCGCGGAGCATCTGACTCCCCCGGAAAAGATCGTGCGCCCGGGCCCTGCCCGCAGCGCCGAGGGCCCTCCGGCGTGGCGTCGAAGCCGCCAGGTTCACCAGGGAGTCCATCAGGGACAGCACGGTTTTTTGCGAATCGCGGTTGGGATCGGGCAGCAGAATTCCGGCGTCGCCGAGCTCCTCCGGGATCCCGCCCACCGCACTGGCCACGACGGGCAGCCCTCGTGCCATCGCTTCGACAAGGCACAGCGGCATGGCTTCATAGAGCGTCGTGAGGACAAAGATGTCCGCGGCGCCCATGAGGTCCCGGACATCCCAGCGATACCCCAGGAGGTGAACGCGGTCCTCGAGCTTGAGCGTCTTCACCGCCTGCTCCAGTTGCGAACGGAGATCTCCGTCCCCCGCCCAAGCGAAATGCAGCGGGCCAAGGCGGCCGCTGTCCCGCAGGCGGCGGATCGCCTCCAGTTGCAATTGATGGCACTTGCCGGCGTCCAATCTCGCCGCGGTGAAGCAAAGGACTGCGTCCTGGGGAATCTGCAGATCCGCCCGCAGCTTGCGTCTCGTCGCCGGCTCGACCGGCGCAAAATAGCTCTCGGCACAGCCATTGTAGATCACCTGCCCCTTGTCCGCTGCCAGGCCAAAATACTTCCGCATCACGCCGAGGCTGCTTTGGGAAACGCCGATCACGGCGCGCGCGTGGGCCAGTTGCGTCTTCACGGTCGGCAGGAACCGGGAAAAGCGATCCGCCAGGTAGGTCGCTTCCGAATGGCAGATGACCACAAAGGGAATCTTTGCCCCGATGGCCGCCTTCTTGGCCGCAACGTGGGAGAATGCGCAGCAGTCGCTGAAATACACCAGGTCGGGCCGGGTCCCACCGAAGACCCGGCGGGCATCGTCCTCATCCACGAAGGAACGGCCGAAATCCACGACGGGATTGTAGGCGGTCCAGCAATGCTGGACGCCGACCTTGGCCTGCTCCAACGCCAGCGGACTGTCGCCGTGCGGCTGGGCGCAAAGCACGTGCGCGCCCGCCTCCACCAGCGCCAGGAGCAGCGCGTGGTTATAGTGGGCGGCCCCACCCTGCCCCGGATCGTCCGTATAGATCAGGATCCGTTTGCCGTTGAGCGATTCGACCGGCACGGGATTCTGTACCGGTGGGGTCGCTTGGCCGGCTGCGCCAACGTTCGCCAGGATCCCGGCGGCAACGCGCTGCGTCCGCTCGGTGTAGAGACGGGGATGGTTGGCGATGATCTGCGCGTGCAAGGCCTGATGATGCTCGAGCGCCTTGGTGAACATGCTGGAGTTCTTGACCCGGTAAAAAAACAACGGCTCGGGCAGGCGCCGACCGACAAAGCCCTTCTCCCCGCAACCCACCCAGAAGTCCCAGTCCTCATAGCCGAGCTTCATGTTGGTGTTGTAGCCGCCCACGGCGGTCCACGCCTCGCGCCGGAAAAGCGAGCAGCAGTTCAGCTGATTCTGGTGGACCAGTTTCTTGAAGTCGTACTCCGGCAAGGCGACGACATCGGTGACTGAGCCAAACCTGGCCAGATCGGTGTAGGCGATCGCGATCTTGGGATTCGCCTGCAGGAGGGCCACCGTCTTTTGCAGCATCTGCGGATGCAGTTTGTCATCGGAATCGAGCGGAAGGATATACTGCCCCCGGGCCTCCTTGATGCCGGCATTGCGCGCGTCGGCGAGTCCGCCATTGGGCTTTTCGAGCAGGCGTATACGCCGGTCCGGATGGCGGGCGATGAGTTCGCGGGCCACGCGGCTGGTGTCATCGGGACTCCCGTCGTTCACCACGATCAACTCCCAGTCGGCGAAGGACTGGCCCACGACGCTCTCGACGGCTTCCGGCAGGTAATGCGCCTGCTTGTAACAGGGCACGACGACCGCGACGGCGGGGTCCAGCGTGAGATCCTTCAGGACCGGGCCGGGCTTCCGGCTCAAGCGGATCCAGTCCATCGGAAAAAGATCGGATGTGTCCATCGACGGATCGGTGAACCACGGATCTGGCACGATGACCATTTTTCCCGTCGAATCGCCCAAATAGGCGGCCCACCAGCTGAACGTGCTGTTGGCCGTGACGAAATGCCGGCACAATCGCATCAGGAACAGGTCGACGTGCGGATCCCCTCCGGCCCCGGGCTGACTGACGATCGTGCGCGGCCGGCCGCGGGTCAAATCCTCGGACTCACACCAGCGCGGATCGTCGGAAAAAATGAAGAAATGCGCGGTCGGCGCCTTTCGGGCGATCTCGTCGCACGCCGTGCGATAGTATTCCACCGAGCAACTGCCGTGAACGGACGCTGTATGGGAGTCGTGCACCATGTCTCCGCGGCGCACATGGAGGCATACCGCCGCATCCGTGGCTTCAATCCGTGCAGCCATGGCCTTGGCCGCCTCGCCCAGTGGCGGAGCGAGTTCGAAATTCTGCCGGATCTCCGCCTCGATGCCCTCGAAGTAACGCGGGCTCTGCCAGTAGCCCTCGAGTAGAATCCCCGCGGACTGATCCGCGACGGACCGGTCGTAGTGAAAATGTTTTTCCGCAACCCGCTTCAGCCCGACGGGAATCGCGCCGGCGTCCCGGATGAGTTCGCACTCCGGGTGCAGGGGAAAGACATCCAGCACGTAATTGCGCGGGGTGAAATGCGGCCGGGGCGACCGGTCCTGCAGGAAGGTCAGGTCCAGCTTGAGCGGCACCCGGTGTTTTTGCGCCAGGGCGAGGCCGGCGGCGTATTGGAACATTTGATTCCCGAGTCCGCCCATGAGTTTCACCACAACCGGGGGAACGGTAGTCGCGGCAGGGGACGCTGGGTTGGCCACGGGACTTCCCGCCGGCAGCATCTCCAAGACCCGCACGACCGGCACACCGCGATGCTTCAGGATCGCTGCCCGATGCACGCCGTCGAGAAGGAGATACCCGCCTTGCCGGCGGCTCACCACCAACCGGCTGGGTTTGCCATTCCGCCCCGGCCGGCCGTAGTCGAATTCCTTGATCAGGCGGTCGAAGGCAGCCGCACTATGATCGTCGGTCAGCTCCTTGCCAAAGTGCCGGTCGAAATATTGCAGGTAAGGACCGCGGTCCCCGGCTACGAACCGGTATTGGGGGGTCTGTTCGATGGGAACGACGCCCTGCCCCAGGATCCGGGCATGAATCTGATCGAGGGGGAGCTCCACCTCACGGCAGGCGGCGAAGGACGACAAATGGTAAGGCAGATCATACTCGCGATTCGGCTGCCGCTGATAGTGATCCAAGAGGGGCAGACCGAGCACCTTCAGGGTGTGCACCACCTGGCTCTCATAGTCGGTGGCGTGAATGACGTGGTCCTCGCTGCGCTTGCCATTGATCCGCGGATTCCAGGCATTGCGCACCTCCTCCTTCAGGTCCTTGATGAGGGCGCATTGGACATGCCGGAAGGCGCCTTCCCCGTAATGTTTCTCTTGGGCGTTGTGGTTGCGCACCAGAATGAAAATGACCTCGCCAGGTGTCGTCAGCAGGTAGCGTGTCTTGGAGCGGAGATGTTCGAAGGGCACCGTGTCACAGGCATACAGGTCCTGTACAAACTTCGTCATGTCCCCGGTCGGGCGCCGGTGGATGGCCACGATCTCCAGCTCCTCACGGGCACGGATGCGGTCCAGGATGTTCTCCCAGTGTCGGATTCCGTGTCCCCAGATGAGAAAACAGTCCATGCGCGCGCGACGGGCCAGCAGTTTTTCCCGCGCGACATAGGCTGTATGCCGGCCGTTTTGAAATACCGGAAGGTACTGGTGCTCTTGGAAATATTGCGGCGCATACGCATCATCATCGGACCGCCCCACGATCACCAGCTGCGGCCTCCAGTAGTTCAACTCCTCGCCCGACAGCAGGCCGCACTCACCACTGACGGTGACGCACAAAAGTTCGAAGCCCGGCTGAACCTGCCGTGTACTCAATGTCTGCCGCAGCGGGTTGGCGTCGCCCGCCGGTGCCCGGCAGTCGTCCTGTCCGAGGGAACAGCCCTTCCAGCCCAAATCCGCCAACCCTTGCGTGAAACCGGTGCCTGCGGTGTTTGACGGCCCGCACTCGACATAGATCCCGTTGGTCCTTCGGCTGAAAAACTTGTCGTATAGATCGCCGGCTTCCGGGATCGGGCACGAAGCGATCACGCGATAGTAGTCGTTGGTCGCGCCGGGGCGTGGTGCGACGCGTTTCGCGACGCATTCGGCCTTCACCTGTGACGCTTCCTCGTCCCTGACGTCCAGGCCCAGGGCGTGGTCCGCCGCCTGCTCGGCGTCAGCCAGTTGCCCGCAACGAAAGAACAGCCGCGCCACTCCGGCGTGCGCGGCGGCGCAACGGGGATCGAGTCGGAGGGCTTCGGCGAAGTCGTGCTGCGCCTTGCCGTCATCGTTGAGCAACAGCGCAAGACGACCGCGGTGGACGCGAAGCTCCGCGTTGTGGGGCGACAGTTCGAGCGCCCGGTCCAATGCCTGCCAGGCGGCGGGGAAATCACCGCGGTTCAGGCAGTCGTTGCAGGACACCAGGAGGGAGTTCAGTTGCGACTCGTCGGATGGAGGCTGGTCAGGCGCCCCCCCCGGCCTCGAGTCTGGCTTGGTCTGCCGGGACCAAGTCAGTTTCACCGCCCCAGCTTCGCGCGCCAGATTGATCCTGAGGTCGGTAAAGCGGTTGACGGTCCCGACAAAATCGAAATTGCCCGTTTTCTGGATGAACTCCCAGTGCTTCACCTTGTCGGGCCGCTCCTCCTTCCACTCGATGAATTCCAGGAACCGCAGGGCCAGATCGTGGCCCACGGCCGGCACATATACCTCCGCCCCATGTTGCGATGTTTTGGTTCGGTCAGCGAGAATGGCCGGGGCGAAATCCGGAGTGACACTGAGTTTCCGGTAAACCTCCAAGGACCTGAGCAGGTCGAATCGGCAGTTCAGCCGCTGCGCTCCGGGAGCATAGAAATCCAGATGCAAGTGCCCGTTGTTCTCGTCGAGTTCAACGGTGAACCCGCGCCGCTCGTATGCCTGCCCAACCTTCCGGATATGCGCCAGGACCGCCGCCGGGTCGGCGCACAGGATATCGATGTCGCTGTAGTCGTGGTAATTTGGGAAATACTCGGACAGTTTCAGCACGGCATATTCCGGCATGTCCCGAAAGAAATCGGCCAGGTCCAGCAGGTTGGAGAAAGGCCGGAAGTCCCGATGGCTCTGCGGCTCCTTCGCCGGGAGATCCCTGACCGGAGATTTCCAACCGGCGCCGTACAAGGCCGTCAGGTAGGCTGCAGTGCGTTGGGGAACGAGGAAGGTCCGCCGCAGGAATGTGACCTGCTCGAACTTGTCGAAATGGTCGCCGTAGACGCGGTTGTTCTGGTAGCACCAGTATTCGAAGTTTTCCTGGTCGCGGTGTTTGCCGAAAAAACCGATGTCGATATATTCGTCATCCCGCATGAAAGTCAGGAGGTCGTCGGGTTGCTTCGTCCGGATCGGCATCAAGCCCGCCCTCATCAGGTCCGGGATGGCGTCGATCACCTTGGCCTTGTCGTGGTCAAAAACGGCGACGTCGGTATCCGTATCATGGGGAATAAAGCCGCCGTCGCGCACGGCCCCGAGACAGGTGCCAAAAACCAGCCAGAACGTGACGCCGTGCCGGTCGAAGACCGACTTCAGTGTCAGCAGGTTCTCCTCCGCCACGCCAAGATCAAAGGGCTTCCCTCCGCGCCGGGCGAGGCGCGCCCGGAAATCATAGTCCAAATACTCGAACTTCCCGTCCGTCAGAACCTGGGCGATGGTCCGCTTCCGCGTCTTTTGTCCTGCGTTGGCTGTCATGGTTTTCATGTTACGAGACCCCTCATTGGCATCAGGCGAGGGCCGCGGCATGACCCCGGGCCTGATCGACCCGGATGCCCTCTCCCCTTAAGAACTCTCCCAACAAGGCCAGAAACCGGCGGATATCGTCGGTCTCGATCGCCCCGAGGATGGAAATCCGGAACGTGCGCGCGTGGGACAACTTGCCGGGATAGAGGGTGAATCCGCGCTGATACAACCAATCGTGCATTCGGCCGAAATCGTAGTGCTCATCCTCCGGCTCGAGCACGGTAAGCAGGATGCCCGACTCATCTCGGGCCTCGAGAAACAGCCTGAAGCCCAGCGCCAGCAGGCCCTCCTTGAGCGTCCGGTAGCTCGCGGCGTAACGTTGGTGCCGTGCGGCCGCTCCTTCGCGTTCGAATTCCTCAATGGCCTGGCGAAGTGCATACACGACCTGCACCGGCGGGGTATAGGGAAATTGTCCTGTGTCCCGCAGGCCCGCGTATTGCGAATACAAATCGAGATAGAACGATCGTTTGGGCTGGGCCTTGATGCCTTCCAGCGCGGTCTTCCGGCAGATCGCGAAGGAGAGCCCCGCCATGCCCTGCAGGCATTTGTTCGAGGAGGAAAGCAGATAGTCGATCTTCGCCTCCCGCACATCGAGCGGCAGCCCCCCGAAGCTGGACATCGCATCGACGACGAACCGGCAACCCCGGCCCGCACAGACTTCTCCAATTTCACCCACCGGGTTGAGAATTCCCGTGGTCGTCTCGTGATGAACCATCGCGAGGCATGCGATCTCCCGATCCGCCGCGACCATCCTTTTGACCGCCTCGATCTCGATCCTTGCCCCCCAAGGAAAGGCGAGCTCCACGCACGAGATCCCGTAGACCCGCGCGATCGACAGCAGGCGGTGACCGTAGGCACCATTGATCACCACCGCCAGCTTCTTGCCCGGCGGCACGACGGAGTTGACCACCGCCTCCATGACGGCCGTGCCCGAACCGGCGAAAAGCACCGCGGTGTATTCGTTGCCTCCGCCCGCGATCCCGACGAGGGACTCCCTGATTTCCTGCACGACAACGGCAAATTCCTGCTCTCGCGGGCAAATGTCCGGCACCACCAGGGCCTGCTTGACCGTGTCGGTGGTCGTGGCCGGGCCGGGATTCAACAGAATGTTTCGCTTAACGTTCATCGGCTTCGCGCTTCAAGATTTCCGGATAAACGGCGGCGAGGACGCGCTTGAGATGCGCCTCATCGTCTATCTCGCCCCAAGCCAGATCCTCCACCTTGTGCACGAACAGGGGACGCTGGCCCGCCAGCCCGGCCAACCCGTGTTCATAGTCGAGCTTCGGCTTGTCGGCCGTCGCCTCGCACAGGCGGCGGTAGGTCTCGATCGACAGCTTTGAAATGCCCACCAACTCGCCGTGAATGCGACCCAGGCAGGCGGGATCCTTCGAAACATTGACCAGATTGCCCGCCTCATCGGTCTGAAGATAAACTTCATCGCCGGAGTTCGTCCGGCCGCTGGCCAGGATGACATCGCGACGCGGGTCGGAGAGCAGCAGCCGGAGGCTCCGCTGTTCGTATATCAGGTCGGACTCAAGCAGCAGGAAGTTGCGGTCGATGTGGTCCCGCAGTTGGTAGAGGGTGTGCATGCTGCCGGTCGTCGCGTAGTCCTCGTTGCGCACGCATTCGATCCCCACATACGTTCCGCTCAGCCTCTCGTAGGCTTCGCTCAGATGACCAGTCCCGATGAGAATCCTGGTTATGCCGTAATCCAGCAATTTCCGGATCGAGCGTTCGACGATCGGCACGCCGCCGAGGCGGAGAAAACCCTTCGGCAGCTCCGAGAGCGTGCCCTGCAGGCGGGTTCCCCGGCCGGCCGCCAGTATGACCGCGGTATCAATCCTGGCCCCGGTCGAATGCGTGTCTTTCCGGTCACTCATCGAACGCCCTCCGGAACCTTTCCTTGACTTGAGGAGGAGTGAGGGCCGGCCGGGCGATGTCCTCCTGCGCGCCGGCGGAAATATTGAGGCAGGCAAAGGTCAAGCCCTTCTCCTTTTTCCAGACGCGAATGCAGTCCGCCAGGTCCGCCAGATCGTGCAAATGCAAGGCGCGCCGGCAGCCCGCGGCCGACGCCAGCGCCACAAAATCGACGCCGCCCGACACGGTCGCCTGCCCACCCGTCGATTCGTACGATTGATTGTCCAAGACCAGGTGCAGCAGGTTGGGTGGATCATGCCGGGCGATGACGGCCAACGCTCCCAGACGCATCAAAAGAGCGCCGTCGCCGTCGATCACCATGACGTCCTTGTCTTTTCGCGCGAGGGCCAGCCCGAGGCCCAGGGAGCCGACGCACCCCATGGAACCGACCTGATACAGGTTTTGCGCCGAGTCACCGATCGTATAGAGTTCCCGGCCGGTGTAACCCGTCGTCGCCAGGCGCAAGGTGTCTCCGTCGGTCTGGGCAACGATGGCCCTGAGCACGTCGCTCCGCAGCGGATTGGCGTCCGCCCGGGACCGTCCCTGCTTGAAGCCGTCCCGGACGGGCGACGCCGGTCGCGCCTCGAGGCTGACCTGGTCAAAAGTGCCCTTCTTGACGACGAAGAAGAAGGTTTCGTCCCGCTCCACGGCGGCGTCGGCGCGCGCAAGCTGCTGCGCCGCCTCGGTCTGGTCGGTGGAGAGATATTCCCAGCGGATCTCCATCAAGTCGAGCAGACCGGCCGTGATCCGGCCCATGAGCTGGTGCTGCGGCTCGTCGGCCACGCCCGGTTCACCGCGCAGGCTGACAAACCCCAGGACCGGGAGCCGGAAAATGGCGTTCAGCGACGTCAGCGGGGACGTGGCGTTTGTCAGGCCCGAGTTTTGCATGAGGACGACGCTCTTCCGGCCGCCCAGCCAGGCCCCGGCCGCGGTCGCCACCGCATCACCCTCGTTCACCGCGGCCACGTAGCAGCCGGTGTTGATCGCGTAGTTGATCAGGCTCTTCAGGAAGGAGCACGGCACTCCCGCGAAGAAGTCGTATCCCCGCCGCTTCAGTTCCGCCCCGAACAGTTGCGTGGACAGCATGCTAGAAATTTCCCGCCTTTTGGAGATCCACGATGGAATTGATGTCGAGCCAGGACCCCTTGATGAACTTCACTGCGACGGGATGGCCTTTGATCACCTCCGCCAGCAGGTCCTTCATGCGGAGTCGGGGAAAATCATCGCGCTTCCCCAGCTGATCAAGCGCCGCCTTCAACCTGTCGGCGCCATTCTCGTTGACCTTGAGCAGGCCGATGAACTCGCCGTGCGCCGGCGGGTTGAAGGCGTTCGACTGGATGCTGGTCAGCCGCACGGACGTGGCGAACTGTTTTCGGGAATGGTGCGCGTCGGTCTGGACATACTCGTGGTATTTTCCGTTCGTCTCGAAATCCTCATCCACAATGATGGTGATGTCGTTCGTGTCATTCAGGAGCTCGTTCAGGATGTAGTTCTTGAAGAGGATGTCGCCGTAGCAGATCACGGTCTCGCCCCGGATTTCCTTCCGGGCCAGGGCCAGGGACGACAATTCCGTGGTGGCGGCGTGATCATCGTTGTCGATGGTCTTGAACAGATCGGACTTCACCTTGCTCTTGGCAAAGCCCCGGACGACGGTGATGTCCTTTATCCCGACGTGGTTGAACTCATGGATCTGCGTGGAGAGGATCGGCGTGCCCCCGACCTTGAGCAACGCCTTGGGAATATCCCGGGTCAATTCCCCGAGGTCGCCCTGCGCCGCCGCGAGGATGATGGCGTTCACCTTCTTGCCGGAAGTGGGCAGGTATTTCTTTTCCGCCTCCTCCAGTTCCGTGGCACCCTGCAGCCGGAAAAGTTCCGTGATCGGCGCGACCCTGCCTTCCACGTTGATCAGCGACTCGTCGGCAAATATCTGCGCGGCCGTCTTCTGCATGGCCGTCAGCGCGGAGCGCATGATGTGATTGGCCCAGATGACGAGGCTGATGCCGGTATCGCGGTAGCGAGCGGTCGGCACGGAGTAGTATTTGGTCGGCACGATCACGACCGGAAGCCGCTGGCCCCACTCCTTCATGAACATCTCGATTTCATTGTAATCGGACCGTTTGCTGTGGATGAGCACCGCGTCGGCCCCGGCCTTGCGGTACGCTTCCGCCCGGCGGAGCACTTCCTCCAGCCCCCAGCCCGCGATGAAAGCCTCGACGCGCGCGACCACGGTGAAGTCGTCGTGTTTCTGGACATCTTTCATCGCCTTGATCTTCCCGCAGAACTCGTCGACATCGGCCAGCAACTGGCGCTCGCTGCCGAGGAATGAGTTCGTCTTGGGAAACTGCTTGTCCTCGATGCAGACACCCGCGATTTCCCGCTGCTCCAGCTTCCGGACCAGGATGCGGGCGTTGTTGAAATTCCCGAACCCGGTGTCGCCGTCGAAGAGAATCGGAATGGTCGTCGCATCGCTCATGAACTCGAGCACGTCGAGGATCTGGGTCCAGGAAGCCTCGTTGTTGTCCCGCACCCCCAGCGACGCTGACAGCGTCAGCCCGCTCGCCCAGATGCCCTTGAAGCCGGCCTCCTGGACGATTTTGGCCGAGAGGCCGTTATGGGCCTCCATGATGAAATCGAGACAGGACTTGTTGATCAGGTTCTTTAGCCGGGTCGCTTTGTTCATGGGTTGGCAGCCGGGGTTAGGGGCAGAAAAGGGTCGTGGTCGGGTGAAATCCTTGCCCGGGCGGCGACGGGCGAATGGGAGCAAGCGAGGCCCGCAAGTCGGCCCATTCCGCCCGGCTGAGGGGCGCGACCTGACGGGCGACCATAGCCGCGCGGACGCGAGCCACGGAATGCCTCACCCAGTTGCCGGATCCGGACTCCATCAGTCGCGGGCGCAACATCGGATCCGGAGCTGATGTGGCCGGCAGGGTCTCGGAAGGCATGATGCCGCGTAACAGCAAACCGCAGGCCCAGAAACGGCGAGGCGCTGTTACTCACTGGTTTCCAGAGCGATATTAATTTTAATTTCGCCGAAAACAACCATCACGCATCCCGCGGGCCGGCGCGCTGCGGCGCAGGCAAAAAATTCCCATGCTATCGCGCCGCGCCCGCCGCCTTGAGTTCGGCGGCCACGACCGCGCCGATGACTTCGTAGCGGTTGAAGTGGTCGTAGATCCGGTGGCGATGGCCTTGGTTGGCCGACAACGCCACCTCGCACGCCTCGCCCAGCGCCTTCAAGTCCCCGTGGGGGTAGCGCACGATGAGACCAGCCGCATGCAGTCGCTCGAGCCGTCCGCCCTGCCGCGAATCCTCGCTCACCGGCACCAAACCGAGCGCGCCGGCCCAAAACGGCCGGTCAGTGTGCGTCTCGCGCATCGCCGCACCGGTGAACTTGCGCCCTTCGGGGCAGAAGCCGACCTTGAAGCGCGCCAGCCCGGCCTTGTCGGCGACCGCCAGGGAGTGGTCGCAGATGGCGGTGAACCGGTCCTTGAATTTCTTCGCGAGAAAATCGATCTGCCGCTGCCGGTGCGGCGTGAGCCCGAGGCGCGAGCCGAGGAAAATGATCTTCTCCTCCGGTGCTTGATTGAATGGCGTGCCGAAGGGCACGAGATTGGCCACCCAGCTGCGGTGGACCAGGCGGCAGTCCGGGCGCAGGGCGAGGCGGCCCGCTCCGGCCAGCGGCGCTTCGTCGTGGATGAGCACCGCGAGGTGCGGCGCGATCTCCGCGAAGGCCGGCATCGTGCGGCTGGCCTCGTCGAAGGCGTAATAGAGCATCCGCACGCCGCGCAGGGCGAGCACGTTGAGCAGCCGGCCGATCGTACCGGCCATCATCTGGGGATGCTGGCCTGTCAGGACAAGCCACCATTCCTCGTCGGCGGGTTTGTCCACGGCCAGCAGGTCGGCGAGGCCGGGCTTGCCCACGGCCTGAACCGGAAGAAACTCGATGCCCTCCGCCGCCATCGCCCCGAGAGCACGCACGTTTTCGCCGTGCCAGTCGCAATCCAGCCGGGCCATCCGCACCAGCGCGGCGTCCGCCGGGTTGGTGACGCGCGTCGCGACATCCAGCGCCGGCAGGGCGCCCACATGCTCCGCACCATCCTGCAGGCGGCCAGCCCACGGGGAGAACACAAACAGCCGCACGCGGCGTACAGAGGGAACGGCCGGAGCGGACAGGACATTCTGGGCCAGATTGGGCATAAGTGTGGGAAGCTGAACCATCTCAGGCCCGGACAACCTCGGCGGGCTGCTGCGCGCCATCAGGTGCGGCGCAAGACGCCTGCCGGTCGCACCAATTCCACCAGCAGGCGCGCAAGGCCGCGCCAAACCGGGCGGCCTGGGCTCGATGATCCAGCAGCGTGCTCCGCCGCAGATCCTGGCGCAGTTCCTGCCGGAGGATGGCCAGCCGCTCGGGATCCTGCGCGAGTTGCACGGCCCGGGCCACGTATTCGTCCGGCGAGGCCGTGATCCAATCGAGATGGCCCGCCGCTGTCAGCAGACTCGCGCCCACGCGGGACATGTGGCGGTCGCCCGCGAGAGTGACAACCGGCACTCCCATCCAGAGGGCTTCACACGTGGTCGTGGTACCGTGATAAGGTGTGGTGTCGAGAGCGATGTCCACGCCGTGGTAGCAGGCGAGATGGGCGCGCGTGTCGGGAGTGCGGTCGAGGAAGACCAGGCTGCCCGCACCAACCCCGAATCCGGCGAGGCGCGCCGTGTAGCGCTGGCGAATCGCCGGGTCGCCCAGGCCGGCACCCTTCAGGCAGAGGCGCGAGCCGGGCACGGCCACGAGGATGCGCGCCCAGAGGTCGAGCACCGCATCGGTGATCTTCGCGGGCGTGTTGAAGCAGCCAAAAGTCACAAAACCACTCGCCGGGCCGGAAGGCATCGCCGGTTCCGGCGCGTCAGCGGGCGGCGCATACGCCCACGCCGTGGGGGCGAAGCGGACCAACCGCTCCGTCGCGAAGGGGTCGGAATCACCCTCGGGATCGGCGACCCCATCGGTGAAGCGGTAATCCATCGCGGGCAGTCCGGTGGTGTTGGGATAACCCAGGTAGGTGACCTGCACCGGCGCCAGGCGCCGGGCAAAGAGCGGCAGCCGGTTGGTCATGCCGGTGTGGCCGGCGAGATCGATCAGGATGTCCGGCGCATCGGCGCGGATGGCCGCCTCCACGCTCTCACCGGGCTGGCCGACGAAGTTGCGCCACACCACGGCGAGCGACCGCAGGCGGGCCGTGACTTCATCCTCGCGGAAATGGTCATGGTAGAGACAGAGTTCGAATTGATCGCGGTCGAGATGCGCGAGCAGCGGCTCGAGGAAGAACGCCACCGAATGCGTGCGCAGATCGGGCGAAAGGCAGGCGACCCGGAGGCGGCGACCCGGGCCCGGTGCGTTGGGCAGCGCGGGCGCGGGCGGTGAACCCACGACGCGGCCGTAGGCCACATGGTCGGCGAACAGCTGCTCGCGCGAGACGCCCTCCAGCGAGTGCAGGGCGTAGAGCCGGTAGCTGCGCGCCTCGTGGTGCCGCGGCTCGAACGCGAGAAAACCGTCGTAAGCGAGGACGGCCTCGACCATGCGGTGCGACTGGTGCAGCGCCTGGGCGCGGCCGAAACGGGCCAGCGCATAGTGCGGATCGGCCGCGAGCGCCCGCTCATGGCAGGCCAGCGCGTCGGCGTAGCGTCCAACGAAGCTCAGGGTCAGCCCGAAGTTATACCACCCGGAGGCGTAGTTGGGCTCCAGGCTGGCGACCTTCTCGTGGCAGGCGATCGCCTCGTCGAGCCGGTCCTGGGTTTTCAGACAGTAGGCCAGGTTTTCCCAGCCGGCGACGAAATCGGGTTTCACCTCCACCGCGTGCCGCAGGTGCGGCTCGGCCGCCGCGGAACGCCGGTCCGCGATCAGCGCCAGCGCGAGGCGCATCTCGCATACGTGGTCGCGCGGCGCGGCGCGGTGGGCGCGGCCGAGCAGGTCGAGGGCTTCCGGCAACCGGCCCAGCTGGTAGGCCGCGAGCCCGCCCAGATGGAGCGCGTCGAAGTTGCGCGGAGCCGCGGTCCGCACGCGACGGTAGAGCGCGGCCGCCTCGACGAGCCGGCTGGCGCGGTGATGGGTGACCGCCTGCTGGAGCAGGGACTGGATCTGCGCCGGCGACATGTCAGGCCGCCGGGGCGGGGCTGCGACCGGCACGTCCCGGAGCTCGACGCGCGGACACAGCCGTTGGCGACGCCGCGAAAGACTTCGGGGAGACTGGGTGGTTGATTTCTCGCACTCCCGGTTCAATCGGCGCGGCGTGGCGCGGCCTTTAGGTGCAAATGCACTCAACCGGCGGTGGTTTGCGACGTAGAGAGGGAGCGGCCCCCCGCCGTCCCGGCGGTGCGCGCCGTCCGATTCCCTTGATGCCAGCTATGCTCACTCCCACCCTGCCCGTGGCGGATGCGAAATCCGCGCCTTATCGCGACGACGAGATCAAACGGCGGCTGGAGGCGTGCCCGAAGCTCGCCTCGCTCCAGACCATCAACCGCGCCTTGCGCGAACTGATCAACTCGGAACATAGCCTGAATTCGCAGATCGCCGAGATCATCCGGCGCGACCCTTCGCTGTCGGCCCGGCTGCTCCGCATGGTGAACTCGGTCTACTTCGGCAATTCGACCCGCATCAGCAACATCGAGGAGGCGGTGTTTTTCCTCGGACTGCGCCAGATCCGCGAACTCTCCACCGCCACCCCGGTCATCGAGGAGATGCAAACGCTGCACTCCAGCATCAGCGCAGCGCCGATGCCCTGGACGGAACTGTGGCGCCACAGTATCGGCACCGCGGCTCTCACCCGCGAGATCCTGCTCTCGACCAGCATCACGGTCGACGACGACACGGACTACCTGGCCGGACTGCTCCACAACGTGGGCAAGGTCGTCATGGCTTATGCCTTTCCCGACGAACTGCAGCGGGTGATGAACACGCCACTGCCCGACCCCACGGCGGTCTGCGCGCTGGAGCGCCAGCTCATCGGCTGGGATCACGCGCGGATCGGCGCCTACTACCTCGGCCGGCACCAGCTGTCCGATGAGATCACCTTCGCCGTCCTATATCACCACGAGCCCGATCGGGCCCCGCGGCACCGCCAGTTTGCCGCGGCGGTGCAAGTCGCCGACCAGCTGGTCCGCCACGCCGGCATCCTGGGCGGCTTCGAAAACGTGCAGGCCATCGCGGCGGATTCCTGGCTGACTCTGGACGGATGGAAGATACTTTACGGCGCCGACGGCAGCGAGACGGCCCTGGCCCGGGCGCACCTCGCCAACGCCCTGCAGCGCCTGCCCACCATGCTGCAGGGGCTTGTCTGACGGGACAACCCTCCGGTGAGCGGTGACGTGGGACGAATCGTGGGGACGCGGTCTGGCGCATCCGTCAGCGGCGGAAATCCCATGGCGCAGCCGGTCGGCGCGCGGGTCGGTTTGCGGCCGGCCTCAGGCCGTCGCCTTCATCATCTCCACGTCGGCCGGCGCTGCGACCGCGGCCGGCTGGCCGTCGAGCCACTTGAGTGCGATTTGGCTGGCCTCCAGCGTCCAGTTGATTGCGGGCTTGGCGTAAATGGCGTAAACCGAGGTGTTTTCCGTGCCCTGCCAGCTCAGGTTGGCCTTCAGACACTGCGAGCCGTCGGCGAGCGTGAAATTCTGCAGCAAAATGGCGCCCCGCGGCGCCGGGTCCTGCGCCGGGGATTTGACCGCCAGCGTCATGCGCGCCAGCCCCTGCTGATAGTTGATCAGGCGCATCGTGTCCCAAGAACAGCCATCCGGGTCGTTGGCAATCAGCGCACGCTCGATCTCGGAGAGAAGGGAAAGGAGTCGGTTGGACATGGGTAGACGGGGTTGGACTACCTTTGGATATCGGCGTGAACCCCGGCGGGTTTAGCGGAATCTGCTCAAGTCCGCAGCGGACGCGCCGAAGGGGAGCTTTAACCCGTGATCGCCAACCACCACGTGCCGGCCCAAAGCACCCCAGTGGACGGGCCGTTGTCCGGCAAGACCATCCTGCTCGTCGAAGACGAGAGCTTCATCGCGGAATTGCTGGTCAGATGGCTCGTCCGGCTTGGTGCGCAAATCCTGATCGCCCAGAACGGCGAGGACGGCGTGCGTCTGCTGGCCGAGAACCCGCACCGCATCTGCGCCGTCATCGCCGATCTCCGCCTGCCCGACATGCGCGGCGACACCATGTGTGCCCGGCTGCGCGAGCTGCAGCCCCGCCTGCCTGTGTTGCTTTCCAGCGGCCGTTACCAGCGGGATGCGGAGGAAGCGCTGGTCCGCACGGGCCCGACCTGCTTTATCCAGAAGCCCTACCCGCTCGAGGATGTTCTGGAAAAACTGCAAAAGCTGCTGGCGGCAGCCTAGTCCCGACCCGCGGGGCGGCGGTGGCGCAGGTTTTGATTGTATCGCGCGGCGATGGCGTCTAGCGATTTTAACCCCCTAACGCTCTGCATGGCCATTTCGCTCGAAAAAGTGTTGATAGTTGAAGACGAGGCAGTCGTCCGCAATCTGCTGAGCGAAATCTTCACCCGGCGCAAATGCACCCCGCGCTGCGCCCAGTCGCTGGCCGAGGCGGAGACCCTGCTGAAGTCGGATACCTTCGACCTCATGATGCTCGACCTCCGCCTGCCGGATGGCGACGGGCAGAAGTTCCTCGAGCGCGTCGCCGCGATGCCGGACCATCCGCTGGTCGTCATGGTGACCGGCTACGGGACGATCGAGTCGGCCGTGGCCTGCATGCGCGCCGGCGCCTTTGACTACGTCCTGAAGCCGTTTTCCCCGAGCCAGATCGATATCATCCTCAAGAAGGCGCAGTCCTACCGCCAGTTGCTCCAGGTCAACCGCTACCTGAGCAACCCCGAGGAGGGCGAGGACGGCGGCCTGGTCGGCCGCAGCGCCACCATGCTCCGCCTGCGCCAGATGATCGAGCGCGTTGCGCCGACCGACGCCACCGTGTTGATCACGGGCGAGAGCGGCACCGGCAAGGAAATGATCGCCCGCGAGCTTTACCGCGCCAGCCCGCGCCGGAACCAGCCCTTCATCAAGGTCAACTGCGCCGCCATTTCCCAGAACCTGATCGAGAGCGAGTTCTTCGGCCACGAGCGCGGCGCCTTCACCGGCGCGACCGAGCGCCGCGAGGGCCGCTTCGAACTGGCCAACCAGGGCACGCTGCTCCTCGACGAGGTCAGCGAGATCCCCCTCAACCTGCAGGCCAAGCTCCTGCGCGTGCTGCAAGAGCGCGAGTTCGAGCGTGTCGGCGGCAACCGCACCATCAAGGTCAACGTGCGCCTGCTCGCCACCTCCAACCGCGATCTGCTCAGCTACGTCGAGAAGGGCGAGTTCCGCCAGGATCTCTATTACCGGCTCAATGTTTTTCCCGTCCCGGTGCCGCCGCTGCGCGATCGCGGCGAGGACCTCATGCTTCTCGCCGAGCACTTCCTCCGTCGCTGCGCGCGCAAGCACGGCATCAAGGTCACGGGCTACGCCGATTCGGCCCGCGCCGCCCTGAACGGCTACCGCTGGCCGGGCAACGTCCGCGAGATGCAGAACACCATCGAGCGCGCCGTGATCCTCACCGAGAACGGCCGGCCGGTGACCGCCGCGGCCCTCGGGCTGCCCGGGGATTTCCCCGCCGAGGAGGCACCCCTGGCCGTGCAGGAGGACACGGCCGCCGATTTTGCCTCCAGCCTTCTTTCCGGGACCGGCGGACCGCATTCCATCTCCGTCACCAACGGTGCCGGCAGCGTGCAGACCATCGCCGAACTGGAGAAACAGGCCATCCGTGCCGCCCTGCAGCAGACGGAGGGCAACCGCACCCGGGCCGCCGGCCTCCTCGGCATCAGCATCCGCACCCTGCGCAACAAGCTGCAGGAATACCGCGAGAGCGGCGACGCGGTGGACGCCGGCCTGGAGTCGGCGGAAGCCTGAGGCATTGCCGGAGGCTGGGAGCCGGACGGGCGGCCGGATCGTAGCGCGGTTAACTGCGCAAATCATGTAAAGTGATGGGAAGAATGCGCCGATAGTCTGTCAGCATCGCATCCCACCCTGACTCCACATGCCCACTGCAGCCGAAATCAATGAGCCGCTGATCCGCGAATATATCACTCGTGCGGTCGGCGATGTTTTCAAAACCATGTTGGGCCGGGAGTCGGCCTTTGTCAGCGCCACCGTCCAGGCACACGACGATGGCATGTCTGCGCCGGCGCCCGGACCGGCCAACGGCATGACCCCGTACGTCGTCGGCACCGTCGGATTCCTGGGCGATGTCAACGGCCTCATCTACCTCTACCTCGACGAACCGTTTTCCCGCCTCTGCACCTGCCACCTGCTCGGCATGACCGACCGGGAACTCGACGAGGCGGGCGACGAGGTGATCAACGACGCCATCGGCGAGCTGACGAACATGACCGTCGGCAGCTTCAAGAACGGCCTCTGCGACGCGGGCTTCCCCTGCAAGCTCACCATTCCCTCCATCCTCCGGGGCAGCAATTTCTCGATCGAGCCCGTCAGCACCGCGACGCGCCACACCTACACCTACGAGTCCGCCGGCCACAAGGTCGTCGCGGAAATCCTCCTGAAGATCGGCGACTAATTCTCCCCCAACTCACCTCATGCGCTACAAGATTCTCACTGTCGACGATTCCAAGACCGTCCGCATCATCGTGCGGAAAGCGTTCAAATCCTACGATTGCGAAATCCTCGAGGCCAGCAACGGCGTTGAGGGACTCTCCATCGCGGCCAAGGATTCGCCCGACCTCATCCTCCTCGACGTCACCATGCCCGTGATGGATGGCGTCGAGATGCTGACGAAGCTCAAGGCCGACCCCCAGCTCAAGGGCATCCCCGTCATCATGCTCACCGCCGAGGGCGGCCGCGACAACGTGCTCAAGATCGCCAAGATC
>CAZZDB010000012.1:0-34149 GCA_964652485.1 uncultured Oleiharenicola sp. | reverse complement strand
GCATTGACCGGGCGTGGCGGATTGCTGCAAGCTTGCGGCCCAAGAGCTACTTTTGTGGGAACAATTCTGAAATTTCCGGATCACAACGACCCTGAGCACATGACCGCCAAGGCCCAGGAAGTTGCATTAGACCGTATGTTGGTTGACCGCTTCAAAAGCGGCGACTCGACGGCGTTTGACCAGTTGGTCACGCGCTATTGGGATCGCATCTACGCGATGACGAACCAGCTGCTGCGCAACCAGCAGGATGCCGAGGAGGTCACCCAGGATGCGTTCATCCGCGCGCACCGCGGGCTCGTCAACTTCCGGGGCGACTCGGCATTCTCAACCTGGCTTTACCAGATCGCGACCAACCTGGCCCGCAACCGCTACTGGTATTGGTGGCGGCGCAAGCGGGACAAATCCATTTCGTTCGACGCTCCGGTGAGCGGGGAGAACGACACCACGCTGGCCGAACTCATCCCGGCGGAGCAAGAGACACCCGAGGACGCCACCGTCACGCAGGAATTCGTCAACCGTGTCGCCACCTGCATGGAGGAGTTGAATGAAAAGCATCGCGAGATCCTGATTCTGCGCAATGTGCGGAATCTCGCTTACGAGGAAATCGCCGAGATCCTCGGCATCAGTGTCGGTACCGTCAAGAGTCGCATCGCCCGCGCCCGTGAAAACCTGCGCGAGAAGCTAGGGGGAGAATTCGAACAATGAAAGACCATCGCTTCATCGAGTTGGTAAACCTTTACATCGACCGCCAGATCACCGCGGCCGAGACCGCCGAGCTCGAAGCCGAGATCCAGGGCAATCCGCAGCGGCGTGCCGTCTACCGGCAATACTGCCAGATGCACCGGGCGACCACGCTCGTCTACGACAGTTTCCGCTCGCAGGCCCCGCGCCAGCCGGCTGCGGAACCGGTCGCGCGAAATACGATTGAGCTTTTCGAGAATCGCCAGCGGAGCCGGCGCTACCGTTGGGCCTACTATGCGAGTGGTCTCGTCGCAGCCGCCTGCCTGGCCTTGGTGTTTGTGCGGCTGAACTCCGGACCGGCCGAAGCACCGGCGACGACAGTGGCTGCGGTCGGCCCCCGTCCGGCGCCAGTGGTCGCGAAGGTCGTGCCGATCGTGCCGCCCGATTCGGCCAACGCGCAGGAAATGGACCATCTCTCCACCGGTCCGGTGAGTCTGCGCAATGTGACCGATTCGGACTATGCCGTCTTGATGGCTGCAATGCACCAGGACGAGCAGCAGCGCAACCAGGCCGAGCGGTTGACATCGCTTTTCGAGGATGGGGTCTTCGAGTCCCGGCAGGTCTTGACGCCGGCCAACCAGCGGACCTTCCGCAGCCGGCAAACCCCGGCCCAGCAGGCGGAATTCACGGCCTTCCAATTCCAACGCTGAGGCCTAGCCCAGCGCTTTCTTGATCAAGGCCTCGGTCGAAGCGGTCGGACCCAGTCCGACCCACGCTTGCCGAATCGCCTTGTCCGCGTCTGCCGCCCTGTAACCAAGGGCGACCAGGGCCAGGACGGCATCGCGAATCTTGTTCTCGGCGACCGGAACTGGCGTCGCGCCGGACCCTGCCGGGGTCGGAGCCACCGCGCCGAGTTCCGCCGGATTCAGCTTGTCGCGCAGCTCGATGACCAGGCGCTCGGCCGTCTTGCGGCCGATGCCGGGGCATTTGGCGAGCAGACCGACGTCGCCTGCGACAATGGCATTTTTCAAAGTGGCGAGGGAAAGTTTGCTGAGTACGCTCAGGGCCATTTTCGGACCGACGCCGGTAACCTTCTCCACGAGCAAGCGGAAGAAATCACGTTCCTCCTCGCTCGAGAAACCGTAAAGCGTCTGCGAGTCCTCCCGGTAGACGGCAAAGGTATGGAGCTTGGCGCGCTGGCCGGGCAAGGGGAGCCGCTCGGCGGTTGTGACCGGAATGTGGATTTCGTAGCCCAGACCACCGGTTTCGATGATGGCCGACAGCGGCGTGGCAGAAACGAGGGTGCCGGTGACGCTGGTGATCATTTCAGGCCAAGGACGTCCTGCATGTCGTAAACCCCCGGCGGTTGGCTGACCACCCACTGGGCGGCGCGCAGCGCGCCCCGGGCAAAGATGCCCCGGTCACTAGCCTTGTGGGTCAGCTCCAGGCGTTCGCCCAGCGCGGCGAAGATGACCGTGTGGTCGCCAACGACATCACCACCGCGCAGAGCGTGAACCCCGATCTCGGTGTTCTGGCGCTCGCCAGTGATGCCGGAGCGGCCATGGCGAAGCGCCTTGGCCGTCAGCTTGCGCTCTTCGATGATGATCTCCAGCAGGCGCGCGGCCGTGCCGCTGGGTGCATCCTTCTTGAAGCGATGGTGCATCTCGACCAACTCGGCGTCGTAATCGGCGCCCAGCACCGCCGCGGCCCGGCGGGTGAGGGCAAAGAGCAGATTGACCCCGACCGAAAAATTGCCGGCCCAGACACAGGGCACCTGGGCAGCAAGGGCCAGCAGGCGCCGTTTTTCGTCGGCACTGTGTCCGGTGGTGCCGATGACGACGGGTTTCTTGTACGCGACCGCCAAGTCGAGTATCAAGCCAGTGGCCTGGTGCGAACTGAAGTCGATGATCACGTCACAACGGGCGATATGCACCGAAAGATCGTCACCCACATCGAGCCCGGCGCAGATGATCGCCCCGGAATCACCCGCCACCGCCGCGATGGTCTGGCCCATGCGCCCCTTGGCGCCATTGAGGAGAATCTGTAGGGCCATGGCGTTATCCGTGATAGGCGGCGAGGGCGGCGAGCAGCGTCTTGCGGCTGGCATCGCTCAGCGGACTGAGGGGCAGGCGCACCTCTTCCGAGCCGATGATGCCGGCGCGGGCCATCGCCACCTTGATCGGCACCGGGTTCGACTCGATAAAGAAGCCCTTGAAGAGCGGATACAGCTTGCGATGCAGGGAGCGAGCCTTGGCGTAATCACCGGTGAGAGCCAGTGCAGCCAGCTTCGTGACCTCGCGAGGAAAATAGTTGGAGACGACACTGATGACACCCTTCGCGCCGACGGACATGAAGGGTAGAGTCAGGCTGTCGTCACCGCTGAGCACCGTCACCGAGTCGCCCATCGCCTGAACGATCTGATCGACACGGTCGACACTGCCACCGGCCTCCTTCACGTGCGCCACGTGCGAATACCTAGCCCGCAGACGCTCAATGACGCCCACCCCGATTTCCACGCCGCAACGACCGGGAATCGAATAGAGGACGATGGGCTTGGGGGTGACCTCGGCGATATGGGAAAAATGCTGGAAGAGGCCTTCCTGGGTGGGCCGATTATAATAGGGGGCGACCACAAGCATGGCGTCTGCCCCGGCGGCATCGGCCGCCCGGGTCATCTCGACGGCTTCCCGTGTGGAATTGGAACCGGTGCCCGCGATGACGGGCACGCGACCGCGTACCGCCTCGATCGTGGCACGGATGATCTCGAGATGTTCCTCATGCGTCACCGTGGGAGATTCGCCGGTGGTGCCGACGGGGACGACCCCGTCGATGCCACTCTTGATCTGAAACTCCACCAGTTTACGCAGTTCGTCGTAGGCGACGGCACCGCGCCGGAACGGCGTGACGAGGGCGGTGTAGCTGCCGGTGAAGGAACGGGGGCGTTTCATTTGGAAAGTTACCTTGAACGATAGAAAGTCAGGGTGTAGGAAAAGCACAGCTTTAAAGCCGGTTCACGCACAAAATTCCACCCGCATGACACTTCACACCGAAATTGTTAACGATCTGCTGAAGCTCGCCGTCGAGAGCGGCGCAAGTGACATCATCATCAAGTCGGAGAAGCCTGGCTACCTCCGTCTGGGCGGCCGGCTTCGGCCCGTGGAGATGGACCCGATCACGTGCGAGGTCGCCCAAGCCTTCGTTGATGAACAGGTGCCGCGCATCTTCAAGGAAAAGTGGGAAAAGGACGCGCAGGTCGACTTCGCTTATGCGGCGGATGACGTCGGCCGCTTCCGCGTGAACGCCTTTCATCAACGCGGTCTCGTCAGCATCGTTTTCCGCCATATCAAGAGTCGGCCGCCCACCTTCGAGGAGCTGAAGATCGAGTCCGAGACCCTGATCAAGATGGCGCAGTCCAAGGACGGCATCCTGCTGGTTTGCGGCGCCACCGGCTCCGGCAAGAGTTCCACGATGGCCGCCATGCTGAACTGGATCAACCAGAACCTGGACAAGCACATCGTCTCCATCGAGGACCCGATCGAATACACCTTCAGCGACGACAAGTGCCTGTTCCAGCAGCGCGAGATCGGTTTGGACGTGCCCAGCTTCGAGATGGCGATCAAATCCGTCCTGCGCCAGAATCCCGACATCATCCTGATCGGCGAAATGCGCGACCGGGAGACATTCGAGACGGCCATCTCGGCCGCCGAGACGGGCCACCTGGTCATCTCGACGATGCACGCCGCCACGGTGAAACAGTCGTTGACCCGGTTGTTCGAATTCTTTCCCCCAGAGCAGATCGAGCAGGCCCGCCGGCAGATCGCCGGCACCCTCCGGGGGTTCATCTGCCAGAAACTGATTCCCGCTCTCGAGGGCGGCGGACGCTACGCCGCGCACGAAATCCTCATTGCTGACGCCACCGTGAGCAACCTGATTCTCGACGGCCATAACGACAAGATCCAGTCGTTGCTCGAAGCGAGCAGTGATTCCGGCTCCAAGTCATTCAACAAGGACCTCTATCGCCTGATCAAGGAGGGCAAGATCAGCAAAGCCGACGGCACCCGGTTCTCTCCGAATCCCCAGGCGCTCGAGATGAACCTGAAGGGGATCTTCTTCAAGACCTGAAGGCTGCGCCCCGGTGGTCTCTGGATCAGGTTGTGGCGCCCTGCAGCCCTCGCGAAACACGAGGCGGCGGAGCGGAGCCAAAGCATTCCCAGCAAAGGAAAATTTTAGGGCTTGGTTTTTGGGCAGCGGACCGGTTTAACCCACCTTTCATCTATGTCACTGGCTCTAATCTTTGCAGGTCAAGGCGCCCAGAAAGTGGGCATGGGCAGGTCACTTTATGACGGCTCAGCCGCAGCGCGCGCTTTGTTTGACGAGGCCAACCATCTGTTGGGCTGGGACTTGAAGCAGATTTCCTTCGAGGGTCCCGAACTCGAGCTGACCCAGACCAAAGTTTGCCAGCCCGCGCTCTTTGTCCATGGACTGGCGGTTCTCGCCGCGCTGCGGGAGAAAGGCAAGTTGGCAGAGGTTGAATTCGCCATGGGTCTGAGCTTGGGCGAGGTCACCGCGCTGACAGCAGCGGGTGTTTTCGATTTCGCCACAGGACTGAGGATCGTCGCCGAGCGCGGCCGGCTCATGCAGCTCGCGTGTGAACAGACGGTTGGCGGTATGGCCGCTGTCATCGGCGAGGAACGCGCCAGGGTGGCTGAGCTGTGCAGCGAGTTCGAGGTTGAGGCCGCGAACTTCAACGCACCCGGCCAGATCATTATTTCGGGCGGCAAAACCAAAGTGGAAGCCGCAATCGCCGGGGCCAAAGCCCGCGGCATGAAGAAGGTGATGCCACTCAATGTCGCCGGAGCCTACCACAGCCGGTTGATGGAGCCGGCGCGGGCGGCGTTCGCGGCCTATCTGGCGGGCGTTTCCTTCCATCGCCCGGCGTTCACCGTGTTCAGCAACACCACCGGTCGGACCGTCTCCGATCCCGGCCAGATCCGGGAAGCTCTGGTCAAGCAAGTGGTCTCGTCCGTCCTATGGGAGGACTGCATGCGCCACTGCGCGGCGGCCGGCGCCACCGAGTTCTGGGAATGCGGGCCGGGCGGCGTGCTGGCCGGTCTCGCCCGGCGCACGGAGAAGACGTGGATCGTGAAGAGCTTGGCCGAAATCACCGACCTGCCCGCCTAAGTGAAAGACGCGCCCCTCACTCGCAATTTCTGCATCATTGCCCACGTCGACCACGGCAAGACGACGCTGTCCGACCGGCTGCTGGAATACACCAGTACGATCACGAAGCGGGTACTGACCGAGCAGCATCTGGACTCGATGGACTTGGAAAAGGAACGCGGCATCACGATCAAGATGCACCCGGTGACGATGCAGTATCCAGCCAAGGACGGGCAGGTCTACAAGTTGAATCTGATGGACACGCCCGGCCACGTGGACTTCGCCTACGAGGTCTCACGTTCGCTGGCGGCGTGCGAGGGTGCCTTGCTGCTCATTGACGCCGCGCAGGGCGTCGAAGCCCAGACGGTGGCGAACGCGCACCTGGCGTTCGCCCAAGGCCTGAAGATAATTCCGGTCATCAACAAGATCGACCTGCCCAGCGCCAATCTCGAGCTGTGCATGAAACAGCTTGAGGACATCCTGACAATCCCGGCGGAGGAGGCCATCCTCGCAAGCGGCAAGTCCGGCATCGGCATCCAGGAGATTCTCGAGGCGGTCGTCACCCGGGTGCCGCCACCGCGCTGGACGGACTATCCGACGACCCGCATGCTGGTGTTTGATTCCAAATACGACTCGTATCGCGGGGTCATTTCGCACGTGCGGGTGTTTTCCGGCACCTTCCGGTCCGGGGAAATGATGATGCTCATGAGTTCGGGGCAGCGCTCCGAGATCAAGGAAGTCGGTATGTTTCACCCGGGCATGATCAAATGCAAGGAGCTCGGCCCGGGAGATGTCGGCTACATCGTCAGCAACATTAAGAGCGTCGAGGAGATCAAGGTCGGTGACACCGTGACGCACGCCAATAAACCGGCCGCCGAGATGCTCCCGGGCTACAAGGAGGTGCGACCGATGGTCTATTGCGGCCTCTATCCGCTCGAGTCGGATGACTACGAAAAGCTGAAGGTCGCCATCGGCAAGTTGCGCCTGAACGATTCGTCATTGATCTATCAGAACGAGACGTCGGTGGCCCTCGGGTTCGGTTTCCGTTGTGGCTTCCTCGGCCTGCTGCATATGGAGGTCGTGCAGGAACGCATCCGGCGCGAATATGACGTGGAGATCATTTCGACCTACCCGAGCGTGGTCTACAAGGTGAAGAAGCACGGCGGTGAGGTCGTTGAGGTCGACAATCCCATCAATCTGCCGGATCCAGGCACGATTCTGGAAATCAGCGAACCCACGATCAAGGCGTCGATCCACCTACCCAACGAATTTCTCGGCGATATCATGGGCCTGATTATGGAAAAACGCGGCAGTTGCGACCAGACCACGACACTGGACGGCTCGCGGGTCATGTTGAGCTGCACGCTGCCGCTCAACGAAATCCTGGTCGATTTCAACGACCGGCTGAAGAGCATCACCCGTGGCTATGGCTCGATGGACTACGAACTGGGCGAATACCGCGCCTCGGACCTTGTGCGGATGGACATCATGGTGAACGGAGACCCGGTGGACGCCTTCGCCAGCATTGTGCACCGCTCCAAGGCGGAGGGACAGGGGCGGGCGTTGTGCGAGAAGCTGGCCGACATCATCCCGCCCCAGATGTTCAAGATCGCCGTCCAGGCCGCCATCGGCGGCAAAATCATCGCTCGTGACAACGTCCGCGAGATGCGAAAGGATGTGACCGCCAAATGCTATGGCGGCGACATCAGCCGCAAACGCAAACTTCTCGACAAACAGAAAGAGGGCAAAAAGAAGATGAAACAGATCGGCAAGGTTTCCATCCCACCAGACGCCTTCATTCAAGTGCTCAAGACCAACAGTTAACCCCCGGAACCCGTGTTCAGCTTCCTCTATTCCGAGCAAAAGAAACTGCGGCAGAGCGCCGAGAACTGGCTCGAGGTCGCGGACCGCGTCCACAAGTTCCGTTCCGACCTGCTGAGCGCGGGGCAAAACCAGCAACTGCTCGCGGCCGCGGGTGACGTGCGGGTGCGGCTGAAAGAGCGGGCGGCGGCGGACCTGCTCCGCCAGGCCGTCGAGGCGCTCGAGAAGATCCTGCGCCAGACAGGCGGCCGCATCTATCCCACCTCGTCGATGGTCGAGAACGTCGAGTTCTTTCTCGTGGCGGCCATCGTTATCCTCGGGTTGCGGGCGTATTTCGTGCAACCGTTCAAGATCCCGACGAATTCGATGTGGCCGAGCTACTACGGAATGACCGGGGAATATTTCAAGGAGGGTTCGGAGCCCGGTCTGCTGCGCAAGGCCGCCCGTCTGGCCGGTTTGGGTGCCACCAACTACACGGTCACCGCGCCGGCCGACGGGGAGTTACTGATGCCAGTGTTCAGCAACGGACAGCCGGCCTTCACCGAGAAAGCGGGGCGCAGTATGCTGATTTTTCCGGCCATGCTCCGCGAATACACGTTCTCGGTCGGTGGTGAGCTGACCCGGGTTTCGGTGCCAGCGGAGTTCTATTCCGAATATGAGCGCGTCCTGGAAGAAGCCTTCAAGGGTGAATCCCCAAGCCTGGCGGTGGCTCTCCAGAGCGCCGCCGGGAAGGCGCGCACGCTGGAAAGATCCACTTTGCTCGTGCGCAGTGGAGTTCACCCGGTGGAGGCGACCGTGTTCTGGATTCCGCTGGGCCGGCAGGTGCGACGGGGCGAAAAGTTCCTGTCCTTCGATATCCTGACTGGCGACCTGCTTTTCGTGGACCGGATGAGCTATAATTTCGTCGCGCCCAAGGTCGGCTCGGGCTTCGTATTCAAAACCGGCCGGATCGAGGCGCTGAAAGCCGACGAGGGCGACAAATACTTTGTCAAACGGCTCGTGGGAGTGCCCGGTGATGTGCTGGAGATAAAGGCGCCTGTGCTTTACCGCAATGGCAAGCCGATCGAGGGTGCGGAGGCTTTTGGCAAGAATGCCCGCAGGGAAGGCAAGTATCCCGGTTATACGAACAATACGGGCAGCACCGCCGCACTGGCTGATGGCATGAGAACCGCGGACGGCCTGCTGCCTCCGGGAGCAACGGTCACTGTTCCCAAGAATTCCTTTTTCGCCTTGGGCGACAATTCGCCGCGCAGCAAAGACAGTCGCTATTGGGGCTTCGTGCCCGACAAGGACGTGGTTGGGCGGCCGTTGTTCATCTATTATCCGCTGACGACCCGCTGGGGGGTAGCCAGATAGCGGAGTCAGAGATTGGGTTTGTTGGTATCTAGTGCTTTGCGTCCGATAAAACGCACAATAGATAATCGTGTCGAGCTTTTGGCCTATCGGGAGTGACGCTTGACAGCACGGTGCGACGGCAAGTAGCGGCGGGTCTTCACCCGTTCTCCCTCGCAACACCATGAAGCCTTACGCCGAGATCCGCAAACCTGTCATGCTCCGGTTACGCCGTGATACGTTCATCAAACTGGACGACCTCGCGCGAGCCCACGGCCAACGTGTCGGTCCTTTCGGCGTGATGGTCATCGAGACCATTGCGCAGTGCCCACCGGAAAAACTCCACGCGGCGCTGGCCGACTTCCGGGACGCGGCGAATCGGCGCTGACCCTCGCCCCCCACGCCCCTTCCCCCGCCCCCCTCCGGGGGGCAGGGAACCTCCCGCTACGTTCACGGCGGCGCGGCCTGTCTCGCGTTGCTCGACCGCAACCCGGCCGCTGCCGTCCGTTCGCTTCGCTCCGCCAATCCCCGAACCCCGACCAAGGCAGGGTCAGCGCTCGGCGGGCACCATGACCAGGGCGGGCCTGACTTCGGGCCGGGTAGGGCGGTTTCCGCTCGGGAAAATGGCCTTCGGTGCGTGCACCTAGGCGGTCCCGATGAAGCCTTGCGCGTTGATGTAACCGCGTGCCGTCCACGTCCGAAATTCCGACAACGCGGGAGCCGTCATCAGGCCGGAATCGTTGCAGTTGAACGGCTGAACCGTGTCTGCCAGTCGGCGCCGAAGATCCGCCTTGAGCCGAGCACAAGCGGCCTGATGACGGTCCCATTTCTGTTTCGCGGTGAGCACCTGTTGAGTATATCGTATCTGTCAACCTGATACAATTCGGCGGCGAGTTCCGGCGGCGGAACCGGGCCTGTTCGTGGTCCCAATGTCACGCGCCTCTGGCGGTGAACTGGGATGTATGGGACAAGTAAAGGGACCGCGCGCGGCGCGCTGCGCGCGCTCGCGCCGGTCCTCATCTTGCTTGCCTCTGGACCCTCGGTGCGGTACGGTCTGGACAGTGGGTTTAGTTGCAGGCTGTAACAGGCTGCAACGGAAGTGCGTGAAAATTAATGCCTTCCTATGTGCTTTGCGCACAATAGATATTATGTCTTATATACTATTCATACTATTCGCCAAGCACTACCATCCCGCTAGGCGCGATCATTCCGTGGAACACTCGGCCGCCCTCGTCTCACCGGCCGTGCGGTCTAGCTGCCGGCCACGTGCCGACGCCGGTAGCCCAATCCAGCTAGCGTCAACAACGCTGCCATGAACCACGCATCGACACTCCCGCCGCCCGCACCCGTTGCGCTGGCCGGAATGACTATGGGTGTCGTGGTAGTTGTCGTAGTGGTTGTCGTCGGTGCTGTGTCTATCAGCGCCAGAGTGCTTACGACCGATTGCGACGAATCCAGCAGTCGAACCAACGAGTTGCCCGTATCCGCTATCGCCATCTGGCCCGCATAGAACAAAGAGCTTGGCTGGTTGAAAAGTGCCGACCTGGCCACCCCATCCCGGCTGCCAGAGATCCCGGCGATGCCAGCGAGGGTAATGACGGTGCCTTGCGGCGAGATTCTCCGGATGCAATTGTTTCCGGTATCCGCCACGTAGATGTAGGAGTTGCTGTCGATCGTGACCCCTTGCGGAAGATTGAAGAGCGCGTAGAGTCCATTTCCATCGAAGATCCCACTGATGCCTGCTGATCCCGCCAATGTTACCACCGTTCCCGACCCGGCAGTGGCCACGCTGGTCGTCCGGGTTATTCCCGTGCAGCTGCCGTTGTCAAACGTGAGCGTGGCCACTGTGGTATCATCCGAGGTCGCTAGGTAAGCCACCGTTATGTAATTGCTGGCAGCGGTCACTGAGTAGCGCGCGGCGATCAAGGTGTTGGCCGTCATGGCGGTGACCACCTCGGCCGCCCACGTTTCGGCCGCATCTCCCGCGGAAACGGGCACGTTCAAGACGATGGGACTGCCGGTCAGCCCGGCGTCGGTAAGGACCACGGTTGCGGTTCCGGCGGTGACGATCGCGCCGGTAGCTAGAATCGATATAGAACGGGGCGAAGTCGAGATTCTCCGTATCGTATTGTTGTTTGTGTCAGCCACATACAGGTTGCCGTACCCGTCGATCACGAGGCCTGTTGGGTTGTTGAACAAGGCGCCAGCCCGCTGGCCATCGCGATCGCCTACGACCTTGGTCGTGCCGGCGTAGGTGATGACCGCATTTCCGTTGGTGTTGATCTGGCGGATGGTGCTGTTATAGGTATCGGTCACGTAGAGATAGCCCGAACTATCCTCGGCAATGCCGGTGGGACTGGTGAACAACGCGGCGCTTCCTGTCCCGTCCTGTGACCCCTTGTTGCCGGGGGATCCCGCGATGGTTGTAACGACTCCGATCGAGGTGATCTTTCTGATCGTGGCGTTGCCCGTGTCACACACAAAAACGTCGTCCAGAGCGTCGACGGTCAAGCCGGTGGGACCGTTGAACAAGGCCGCCGTGCCCGTGCCATCGGCCGAGCCGGTGCTGCCACTCCTGCCCGCAAAGACCGTGGTGACCCCGGTGCTGGCGACGATCTTCTTGATGCAATTGTTCGCCGTATCGGCGACGAATAGGTCTCCGTTGGAATCCTGGGTGATGCCACTCGGATGCACGAGGAACCCCCGTCCCGCCGTGCTGCTGGAGTTGGTTGCGCCGATGCCGCCGCTTCCGCCGCTGCTGCCCGGGCCTCCGTTGCCGCCACCGGTTCCGCCCGAGCCGCCAGTGCCGCCACTACCACCCGAGCCGCCAGTGCCGCCGCTGCCACCCGAACCACCTGAACCACCTGAACCACCTGAACCGCCGGGAGGAATGCCTTTGCGAATGGTGTGGTTGCGGGAGTCTGCGACGTAAATATTGCCGGACGAATCCACGGCGATGCCCGCCGGATGATTGAATCGGGCGACTGAGCCAAGTCCGTCGGTGTTGCCGGCATTGCCGGCTAGTCCGCCAAAGGTCATGACCGCCCCACCCGGCGTGATCTTGCGCACCGTGCTGTTGCCGGTGTCAGCCACGTAGACATTGCCCGCACTGTCCACAGTCAGGCCGCTCAGGCCGAAAAATCTCGCGGCGCCCCCGGATCCATCGGCACTACCCGTGCTGCCTGCGGAACCGGCGAGGGTTGTCACCGATCCACCCGGGGCGATCTTACGGACGACGTGATTGCCCGAGTCGGCCACATAGACATTGCCTGCGCCGTCAACGGCCAGCGCTCGAGGATAATTGAAACTGGCGGCACTGCCC
Source organism: uncultured Oleiharenicola sp. (assembly GCA_964652485.1). Taxonomy (GTDB): domain Bacteria; phylum Verrucomicrobiota; class Verrucomicrobiia; order Opitutales; family Opitutaceae; genus Lacunisphaera. Next base: position 21,833 of record CAZZDB010000012.1, on the reverse strand, counting down.
ACACCGTCCGCATGCCCGACGGTTCCCGCCGTGCCGGCGAGCGTTGTGACCTGCCCTGCGGCTGAAATCATTCTGACCGTGTGGTTGTCATAATCGGCTACGTAGATGTTACCAGAGCCGTCCACGGCCACGCCGCTGGGAAAGCTGAAGGTTGCAGCGGTGGCGGCACCATCGGCGCTGCCGGTCGTCCCGGCAGTCCCCGCCACGGTCGAGACATCACCCGCCGGCGTTATCATCCGAATCAGATGATTGCCGGTGTCGGCAACATAGAGGTTGCCGGCTGCGTCCCGGGCAATGCCCGAGGGCCCGGTGAAACTGGCGGAACTGCCGTTGGCATCGGCGTGGCCGTATGCCGTGGTATTTCCTGCGATCGTCGTCACGACTCCCGCGGGCGTGATCTTCCGGATGGTATCGTTGCCCGTATCCGCCACATATACGTTGCCGGCACCATCCGCCACCGCGCCGGTCGGTCCGAAGAACAAGGCGGGATTGGCGGTAAACCCAACGCCGTCCAAGGTACCACTGGTGAGGCCCACACCGGCGACCGACGTCACCACCCCGGCCGGCGTGATCTTGCGGATCACCTGGTTGTCGTCATCGGCCACATAGAGATTGCCGCCAGCATCGACAGTGACACCCGTGGGACGGGCGAACCGGGCGGCGGTGCCCGTGCCGTCCACCAAGCCTTCCGCGGAAGCGAGCGTACCGGCGACCGTCGTCACCACGCCGCTGGGCGTGATTTTGCGGATCGCATTATTGATCGAGTCGGCCACATAGATGGTGCCCGCGCTGTCGACCGTCAGTCCATTGGGAAAGTTGAACCGCGCCGCGGCGCCCGTGCCGTCGACCCCGCCGAATGTTCCAGCCAGGCCGGCGATGGTGGTGACCACGCCGGCTGAAGTGATCTTGCGAATGGTGTTGTTGTTGGTGTCGGCAACGTAAAGGTTGCCGGCGCTGTCGATCGCGATCCCGCGCGGAGTCCAGAAGCGCGCCGCCGTGCCGGTGCCATCCGCGTTGCCCGTGGTACCGCCAAAACCGGCAAAAGTGGTCACGACTCCGGCCGGCGTGATCTTCCGGATGGCGTGATTGCCCGAATCGGCCACGAAGAGGTTCCCGGAGGCATCGACGGCCACCGCGCTCGGCTGGAAGAAGAGCGCGGCGGCGCCAGTGCCATCCGTCGTGCCAAAGACACCGGCGGTGCCGGCGATGGTCGTGACGACGCCCGCCGGGGTGATTTTCCGGATGGTGGCGTTGCCGTAGTCGGCCACGTAGATGTTGCCGGCGCTGTCTAGTGCCGGCCCCTGGGGCGAATTGAAGGCTGCACTGCTATCGACACCCGTGCCATCCCCCGCTCCCGACCGGCCCGGCGAGCCTGCCAGGCTGGTCACCACGCCGCCGGGGGTGACCACTCGGATCAGATTGTTGCCCGAATCAGTTACGTAGAGATTGCCCGCCGTGTTGATGACAATGCCGGTCGGTCGATTAAACAACGGCAGGTTGGACCCCGCGCCCGAGCCGTCCGCGCTGCCCGGCGTCGAACCCACCCCCGCGAGGGTCGAAAACGTGTATTCCGTTGTCTGAGCGGAGAGCCGTGCCGGCACCAAGACCAAGGCCGCCAGCACCAAGACAAGGATGGCAGGCGGAAGCATCGTCCCAAATCGTGCATGACGCGCTCCGCGCGGGAAGTTCTCAACGGAAATCGGCTGACTGGTCTCAGTGGGGTTCATGTAGATTAAGTGCGCGATGTGACAACCGCTTGAAGGGTCCGTTCCAATCGACTGCATAGACGTTCTTCAATCTAGAATGTTGCCCTTCACGTCAACATAGACTCGCGGAAATCTATCCGGGCTGACGAATGGCAAAACTGACCGAATTTTACCCACTTTCCGCGGTCAAATGATTCTTGATCAGGTCCAGACACTCCTTGGGGGCGTCTTCCAGCAAATAATGCCCGGCTTCGGGCAAAAACTCGGCCCGGGCCCCGGGCAGAATCGATTTCCAACGCTCAAAATAGTGCCGGTTGAAGCAAAAATCGCGCCCCCCCCATATTATCTGCACCGGCCGGTCGCGCAGCACCGCCAGACCCCGCTCGACCTCGGCCAGAACCCGGTCGCTGGCCCGATCCCGGCCTTGGGGGATATCCACCACAAAGCGATGCGTGGCAATGCGATTGGCCCAATTGTCGTAGGGGAAAAGATAGCCGCGTTTCACATCGGTCGATAGCGGCTTCGCCACGGCCATTGTGGTCGCCGCCCAAGCGAAACCATTCAAGCCCCGGACCAGCCATTCGCCGACAACCGGCGCCCGGCACAGGCGGATGCGCCACGGCACGACGGTATCGGCAAACGCCGCCGTGTTCAGGATCACCACCCGGCCAAGCTGCCCGGGCCGCCGCAGCGCCGCCCCGAGGCCGATGGGCCCACCCCAATCGTGCACCACGAAGTGAGTTTTCTTCAGCTTCAGGCCGTCGAGCAATGCGCGGAGATTGCGGATGTGTTCGCCCAAGGTATAGTCGAAGTCCTGCGGCTTGTCCGACAGACCGCAACCGAGATGGTCCGGTACGATGCAGCGCACGCGATCGCGCAGACCCAGCACCACGTTTCGATAGAGGAAAGACCAGGTCGGATTGCCATGCACCATGACGATCGCCTCATCCCCCTGCCCTTCGTCCAGATAGCTCAACATGCCCCGCCCAGTATCGAACCGCTTTGGCTCGAAGGGATACAGGTTCCGCAACCAGTCTGGCCGTGCAACACTCATCACCATTCGACGGCGAGCATCAGGCTGTTGATGCCGCTGCCGATGCCGAGCAACGCCAGCTTGTCACCGGACCTCACCGCCCCTTGTCCGATCGCCTGCGCCAGCGTCGCTGGCAAGGCAACCGAGCCGGTATTGCCGAGAGTCTCGAAGGTCGAGAAATCCCGTGTGAGATCGAGGCCCACCGTTTCGTATAGCCTGCGCCGGTGCGTGCTGCCGACCTGGTGGCAAATGATCCGGGTTGGAGTGTCCCGCGTCCAGCCGGTTTCCAATTCGAATCGCTTCCATGTCTGCACGGCGACCTCGACCCCCGCCAAGAGCAACCGCTCGGAATCCGTCTGCATTGCCAGTCCCTCGCCGTCCGCGTCCCCCTGGCAGAGCTCACTGTGCTGTGTGGCCGCCAGGCAAGCCCCGGCCAACAACCGGTGCTTGGGGCCGGCCGGGAGCAGGTCCTCATGACAGACGATCGCGGCCACGGCACCCGATCCGATGGTGAGGTTGGCAAAGAATGGTTTGATGTCGTTTCGGCTCAGCGGCGCGGTCAGCAGGTGCTGCACGGTCTGCTCCACCAGCGGCCGCCCGTTCTCCCCGGCGGCCACCATGCCGCAGCGGATCTGTCCGGCATCAATCATCGCCCCGAGCGTGACAAGGCCGTTCAGGAAACCGAGGCAGGCATTCGAGATGTCGAAAACCAGTGCCTGCGGGCCGAGTCCGATCTTGCGGTGCGCAAACGAGGCGGTCGCGGGCTCCAGCATGTCTCGCGATACGGCGCTATGCAGAAAGGCTTCGATCTGTCCCGGTTTGAAGCGCGATTGCGCCAGCACGGCCTTGCCGGCCATCGCGCTGGCGTCGGAGGCCCGGGTTCCGACCGGCCACATGCGGCGTTCCTTGATGCCGGTCATCAGCTCAAGCCGGCCGGCCGGCAGCTTGAGCCGCTCATAAAGCGGCCCCAGTCGTGCCTCAATGGCGACAGAGGTCCAGATTTCGTCTGGCAGCACCGCGGCCAGGGACTCGATGCAAGCGTGTCGGAAGCGCATGGCCGGTCACTTCTCCGGACGCATCGTGAGCCGGATGATGTCCTTGTCGAAGAAATTGGAGCCCAGTCCGGCGTCGACCACCACCGTCGTGCCGTTGAGGCCGCTGCTGCGCCCGCTGAGGAGGAAGAGGGTGGCGTTGGCCACCTCCTGCGTCTCGACGTTCCGTTTCCGGAAGGTCAGCTTCTCGGCGTAGAGATAGCTTTCGATGTAGCCGGGAATGCCGGCCGAGGCGCTGGTCTTGAGCGGCCCGGAGCCGATGACGTTGAACCGCACCTCGGTGTCCGAACTGAATGACTTCGCGAGGAACCGGCTGCACGATTCCAGCGCGGCCTTGATCGGCCCCATGTAGCCGTAGTTGTCGGGCGTGACGGCCAGTGAGGAGATGCCGAGGGTGACGACCGAGGCGTGGCGCGCCAGATGGGGCTTGAGCGCATTGGCCAGCTCGACGAGCGAGAAGGCCGAGATGGTGCTGGCCTGCATGAAATCCGTGCGCTTGGTCTCGTGGAAGGGTTTGAAACCGTCGCGGTAGTTGGCGAAGGCAATCGAGTGCACGACGCCATGCAGCGGTGCGAACCCGGCAGAAGCGACCGCGGCGGCGAGCCGGGCACAGGCGCCGTCCTCCTCCACGTCGCAGGTAAACACCGGCCGGTCCGCCAGCAGTGCCGCGAGCGACTTCCTCCGTGCCTCGGAACGCACGCTGTAGACGACGCGGGCGCCTTGCTCCTCCAGCGAGCGCGCGATGTGCCACGCCACGCTCTTCTGGTTGGCCACCCCCATCACGAGGACGGTCTTGCCCGCCAATTGGAGAAAATCGCTCATGCGGCGGGGGCCCCCCCGGGCTTCTTCCACGCCACCGAGAACTCAAGCTGCAAGACGCGTTTGTCGCCGCATTTCATCGTGGCGGTCATGAAGTGAAAGTCGCCCATCGTTTCCTTGCGCCGCACATCGACGACCGTCGTGTCACCAGGATAAACCGGCACGCGGAAGCGCACGTCGGTGACCTTGGTCAGCAACGGCACGCCGTTCGGTTCGCCGACCCCGCTCATGAGCTTGGCCATCAGCAAAGCGCCGGTCTGGAAAACGGACTCGCACAACAGCACACCGGGCGTGATCGGGGCACCGGGATAGTGCCCCTTGTAGAAATCCTCCTCGGGCCGCCAGGTGCGGCGCGCGGTCAGACTGTCGCCCTCGTGCGAGGTGATCTCGTCCACGAACAGGAACGGCGGCCGGTGGGGAATGAGTTTTTCGACTTCAGTCACGGGAAGATTCAGGCGGGTACGGCCGCGTTGCGCTTCAGGGTGGCGAGGAATTTGTCCATCTGGTTGGAGACGATGACGCCGTAATTGATCGTGCCGAGCCAGCCCGACATGATGATGCCGACGGAACCGGCATGGTAGAGTCCGGGCAGTTGCCCGGGAAGATCCATCGAAACCTTCAGTCCCTCGAACTTCGTGCCGAACGATGTGCCAGCCCAGTGCCGGGTGTAGTGCTCGATGGTGCACGGTGTCGCCGCCTCGGCCCAGTCAATCTTGGTCCTTACATCCGGGATGTGGCGCTCCAGGGCACGGATGGACTCCTCGATCAGCCGGGCCTTCTCCTTGGCGTAGTCCTCCTCGCTCAGTCGTTGCCAGGCGTCATAGGTGGAATTGAGCGAGCAGACGACCGTGTAGCGGTCGGAGCCGGGCCGCGTGTCGGGGTAGTAGACCGAGAAGGTTCGGCTCGTCGTGTGCAGGTCGACGAGCTCGGTGGTCGAGAAGTGCTCCGCCTCCGAGGTGAAGACCAGGTCGCCGATGTGCGGGATCGACTCGCCCTTCCGGATGCCGAGGTAGACCTGGCACGAGCTCGTGTTGATGCGCACCGCCTTCGTCTGGGCGACGAACTCCGGCGTGAAGTTCTCCTCGCCAGCGATTCGCAGCACCGTGTTCTTGATGTTGGAATTCGACAGCACCGCGTCGCACCGGATCGTGCGACCGTTGGCCACCACACCGGTGACGCGCTTGCGGCCATCCGCCTCCTCGGTGACGACCTTCTCCACCACGACGTGCTTGCGGATTTCCACCCCGTTCTTCTTGAGTTCCTCCCCCATTTTCTTGATCAGCAGATCGGAACCGCCCCGGAAGGTGTAGACGCCCCTGCTCATGAAATTGGAGAACACAATGCCATAGGTGATGGCGGGGTCCTCCAGCGTCGACCCGTTGGCGTAGGCGATGGGCTCCATCAGCAGGCGCTTCACGTCATCGCGTCCCGGGAAATAGCGGTCGAACATCTCGTTCGTGGTCTCCTGGTTGTTGTCGTAGAAATTCATCGCCCGCAGGTCGGTGAAGAAGCGTTCGACCGTCTCCGCCGGCACCTTGAACTTCCCGGTCAGGATGCGCGTGAAATCCTCGCGGTCGAATGTTGTGTCGACCGAGAACTGCGGGTTGACGAACCGGATGCCCTTGAGTTGCACGATCGAGTCGGCGATGTCCTGGTTCCAATATTTGCGCACGGACTTGATCATGCCGATCGGGAAGCCATGCAGGGAGATGTCGAAGATATGCCCGCCTTTGCGCGTAAACCACGTGGCCAGTCCGCCCAACTGGTAATTATGCTCCAGCAGCAGCACCTTGTGGCCGCACTTGGCCAGCGTGTTGGCCCCGGTCAGCCCGGCGAGGCCGCTGCCGATCACGACCACATCGTAGTGGTCGGAAATTCCTTTGAGCCAGTCGTATGCCATGCGAGCGGACGAGGTAAGTTCGCCGATTCTCAAAGCGCAACTTGGAAGTTTTTGCGGCGCGGAACCTAGGCCCCGCGGCCGGCGCTGCCCTGCAGGACGTGGTAATTCGCCATCGAGATGCCGCTGAGCATCGCCCCGACAATACCCAGGAACCCCTGGTCCGTGCCGCAGAGGTAGAGATTGCTCAGATGGGTGCTGCCGTTGCGAACCTTCTGCGGGGCGCCGTAAATCGCGCCGTTCAGGTGCCCAGTGAATTTCTTGATCGTGCGCGGCGTGAACATGTCCGTGGCCACCTGCGCCTCACGCAGGATCGCCTCGTCGACCGGTGGCAGAAACCGGCGGGCGCTCCGCATCGCCTCGGCGAACCAGTGCTTCTTGTCCGCCTGGTAGGTTTCCTCCGGCAACTCCGCCCAGAGAGAGTAGTTGGCCAGGCAGGTCACCCGGAAGACGCCCTCGGCCAGATTCGATCCGCCGTAGTTGAAATTGTTCGGCAGGCAGATGACCCCGCTGCGCAGGTCCACCTGCTGCCGGGCCTGCGCATACTCGAAACGCTCGGAGTCGTTGAAGAAAATGATGGTGTCATCACCCCAGCCCCACTCCGCCGGCCGGCGGTTGAAGATCGTCATGGTCTCGACGAAGGTCAGGGCGCCGGTGTTGGCCTCGGCCGCCGCGCTCTGTGGCGGTGCGCACAGGTTCATTGTCTCGGCATAGCCGACGGAGGAGAGGACATGTCCGGCCGTGACCCCTTCCCCGCTGTCGAGCACCAGCCGCACCACCCTGCCCTGCTCTGCGACGATCCGTGCCACACCGCATTTCATGCGCCGCTCACCACCGGCCTGCCGGAATTTCTCCAGCAACACGCGGAGGATGACCCGCACACCGTCCAGCGGCCGGGCGAAGCCCTCGAGGAACAGGGCCTTGAACATGATGACAAACTGCCCGAACTCCATGTCCCGCTCCTGCGCACTGCCGTAATACATCACCGGGCAGAACAGCATGTCCGTCAGCAGTGGATCGGAAATATGCTGCGCGACGACCGCGCGGGCCGACAGCGGTTTGGCCTCGAGCGACACGTCGTCGTAGGCGCGCACGGCGGCCACCAATGAACGCCAGCCCTCCGTCTGCCCGGGGAACTTGGCCACCACCTCGGCGTCGAGCACGGCGAAATCATTCGTGAACCGCAGCGAACAGCCCGGAAAGGCGATACGCGACTGCTTCTGCGGACAAAGCGCGAACTCCTCGCGCTCAATGCGGAGCTGGCGGAGCAGCTTGCCGAGGGGCGTGCCTTTCACCCCCGGCGGCACATAATTGGTCATGGCGTGCAGGCCGACGTCGTATTTGCGGCCGTCAAAACTGTAGAAGCTGTTCAAACCACCGGGCGTGTTGTGCCGCTCAAAGATACAGACCTTCCGGCCGAAGTGGGCCAGACGAATGCCCGCGGCCAGGCCGGACATGCCGGCACCGATGATCGCCACATCATAATGGGAGTCTTTCATGCGGCGTCGTCCGCGCACTCCCTGTCACCCATCCGGGCTTCGTTCAAGCCTTCGGGGCGGTGAACTTTGGGGTCAGGTATTCCGCACAGCTCTCCAGCGAAGCCAGATGCGTGTAGTCCGCCTCCGGCACCTCAATGCCGTGGCGTTTCCGCAGTTCCATGACGATGTCGAGAAAGTCCATCTAATCGAGTTGGAGCTGATCGCGCAGGCGGACATCAGGCTTGATGGCGCTGAGGTCCTCGTCCGGAGCAATGTCGGAGATGATGTCGATAACCAGCTTCTTGCAGTCGTCTTTCGTCATGGTGTGCGCGGTCAGTTAGGCCACGTATCGTTTGATAATCAATGTCGAATTGATACCCAGCATGCCGAAGGAATTGTTGAGGATGACATCGATCCTCTGCGCTTTCTTCGGCTGATTGATCACCAGTCCCCGTATATCGCACTGTGGGTCAAGTTCATCGACGTTTATTGTGGGATGGACCATCAGGTCATCAAAACTGGGCAGATTGCCCGCCAGTTCCAAGGCTCCCGCCGCTCCCATGGCATGACCGATGAAGCTCTTGGTGTTATTGATATGGGGCGGTGTGCTCCGGCCATGAAATACCTCTGCGATCGCCTGGCATTCCTGGATGTCGCCCAAGGGCGTGGAGGTGGCGTGGGTGTTGACGAGGTCGATGTCCTCGATCGTCATGCCGGCGTGGGCGATGGCCTTGCGGACGCACTCGGCCTGTCGCTCCGGATTGGGCAGGACGGCGTCCGTGGCGTCCGAATTCACGCAATACCCGGCGATCTCGCCGTAAATCTTCGCCCCGCGCGCCTGCGCGTCCTCCAGCCGCTCGATGGTGTAGATGCAGCCGCCCTCGGAAATCACGATGCCATTGCGCGCCTTGTCGAACGGCCGGCTCGCCTTCTTCGGATCCTCGTGCGCCGCGAGCGCGTTCTGGCTCTTGAACCCGGCGAAGATGCCGAAGGTCTGCGGGCTTTCGCTCACTCCGCCACCGAGGGCGAGGTCGACCTCGCCGAGTCGCAGCATCTGCGCGGCGTGGATGAGGCCCATGTTGCCGGCGGCGCATGCGGCGCCGATGGTGTACGCTGGCCCGGTGATGCCCAGGTTCATCGACACCTCGCCGGCCGGATTGTTGGCCACGGTGCGCGGGTTGTGGTGATGCGTCCAGAACTTCGTGTCGTAGTTGAACTGCGAGATGTTGTAGACCTCGTTCTCGGTCTCGACGTTGCCGTGCTCGGTGATGCCGAGATAGATTCCGATCCGGCTCCGGTCGCGCTGCTCGAGGTTCACCCCGCTGTCGGCGAGCGCCTCCCGCGCACAATAGATGCTGATGCCTCCCACCCGCGTGCCGATGCGGACGTCCTTCTTCTTCTGATATTTCAACGGATCGAACGTGCACATGCCGGCCGGATGGCGGCCCATGTAGCGGACGTCGATCGTCGTGATGCCCGACACGCCGCTCAGCAGGTTTTTGCGGAACTCGGCCAGCGTGTTTCCGTTCGGAGCGGTGAGCCCGAGGCCGGTGATGACGATGCGGCTTTGCTTCATGCGTGTTTCCGAAAGGAGCAGATTTGCCTAGCCATCGGAAATCAGAAAGCAATACAAGTCTGGGTAATGAAAGTCCTCGTCTGTGGCGGAGCCGGATATATTGGCAGTCATTGCGTGCGCCAGTTGCTGGCGGCCGGACACGAACCCGTCGTCCTTGACAACCTGGTCTACGGCCATCGGGCCGCCGTGCCGGCCGGGGTGCGGTTTCACCAAGCCAGCCTGTCAGACCCGGCGGCACTCGACCGGATCTTCGCGACGGAGCACCTCGATCTCGTCATGCATTTCGCCGCGTACTGCTACGTCGGCGAATCGGTCAGGACTCCGCTGAAGTATTACCTCAACAATTCCGCGGCCGCCTATCTGCTGCTCGACGCGATGCAGCGGCACGGCGTCCAGAAATTCGTCTTCTCGTCTACCTGCGCAACCTACGGAGTGCCGGCCACGCTTCCGCTCGTTGAAGGCATGCCGCAGGCGCCCATCAACCCCTATGGCCAGACGAAGCTTGATGTGGAGAACGCGCTGAAGGCGCTCGCGCACGGCCAGGGCCTGAGCTTCGCGGCTTTCCGCTACTTCAACGCCGCCGGCGCTGCCGAGGACGGCAGCATCGGCGAGGACCATGACCCCGAGACGCACCTGATTCCCCTCGCCATCGGCGCCGCCCAGGGTAGCCGCCCGGCCTTGCAGGTATTCGGTACCGACTATCCTACGCCCGATGGCACCTGCCTGCGCGACTACGTCCATGTCGACGACCTCAGCCGCGCCCACATCGCGGTCTTTGACCGGCTCGTGAAACCCTCGGCAGCCCTGTTCTACAACTTGGGAACCGGTACCCCGACCTCGGTGCTCGAGGTCATCAAGGCGGTTGAAAAGTCCTCCGGCCTCAAGGTGCCGGTCGAATATGGGGCGCGCCGCGAGGGCGATCCCCCGGCGCTCTACGCCAACTCGGCCAAGGCCCAGTCCGAACTCGGCTGGCAGCCCAAGTTCCCATCGATCGAGTCCATCGTCGAAACCGCGTGGCGTTGGCACAAGCAGCGGCCGAGGGGTTATAGGGCGTGACTTGGGCACCGCACGGCGGGAATCCTTCAACCAAGCCGGGCCCCGCTCGGGGTGGCCCGCCTTGACCTGCTGCGCTGCACCGGGCACGGCTGCTTCCGCGCTGGTCTGAAGCGGGCTAACGCAATCCTAGTGGCCGGCCCATTTTTGTGACCTTGAGGACAACGACGGGAATGCCTCGCGTACGCACATCATTCCTGACGCGGCGCAGGAACTCCTCACCTGTCATCTTCGGCAGGTCAAATACCAGCAGAATCAGCTGCGGTGGTTCCGGTTTCAGGACCGCATACGGACCGGTACCGAACAGATAGTCCAACCCGGCTTCCCCGTTGCTGACGATCCGGAGCGGATTGCGGAGTCTGGCCCGCCTGAAAGCACGCGCGACCGCCGCGGCCGCCGCGCGGTTGTGCTCGACCAACAAGATATCCCGCACCTCGTCCGCCGCGGGTTTGGGGCCGTCAAGCGCGACGGACTCCGTCGGCGAGGTAGCCCGCATGAAGAGATGCGCCACGGTGATTTCCAACGAGCGCGCAAGATTCGCGATCGACCGCACGGTCACGTTTCGCTTTCCGCGCTCGACGTCGGCAACATACGTGCGGTGCAGATGGGCCCGTGTCGCCAATTCGAGCTGGGTGATCCCCAGCTGACGCCGGCACGCCCGGACGATGGCGCCGAGCCTGGCTTGAAGGGCGGCGTCGGCCCGGAGAACGTGGTCGTGTTTTTTCATGGTCGTTTGCTTTGGAGGGACCGTCAGTGCACGGCACTGTCGACTATGGGACATCATCAAGCGGAGCGAAATTGGGTGAATACCCACCGTCGCCGCCATCCGGGTGGGGAATTGCGGCGGCGCCGTCTAGTGCTTCCTGGTCGAGGACTTCCGGGCCTTGGCCACCACCGGCACCGCGTCGGCCGACTTGGCGGTTCCGCCGCGTGCCTCGAGAGCTTCCCTCACCGCGGCCAGCATGTCGTGCGGGTGGGTGACCTTGAGCTGGGCGTATAGCTGATCGAAGAGGGTCTCCAGGCCCGCTGGCCGCGCGTCCGCCGCAGCGCCTACGCGCACCTCGTCGGGCAGGTCCTTAGGCAGGATGGCGTCGCCTTGGGCGATGACCGCGCTGCGGTAGACCATGTTCTCGAGTTCGCGCACGTTGCCCGGCCAGCTGTGCCGGCAGAGGATGGCGAGCGCCTCGGGCGATACTTTGCGCGCCTTGGTCTTTTTCGCCTTGGCCAGGTTCTGTAGGAAAAAATCGACGATCTGCGGCACGTCCTCCACCCGCTCGCGCAACGGCGGCAGCCGCAGCCGCACGACGTTCAGCCGGTAGTACAGGTCCTCGCGGAATTCCTTGTCCTTCACGAGCGCCTCCAGGTCCTTGTTGGTCGCGGCGATGACGCGGACATTGACCTTGAGTGTCTCCGAACTGCCGACGCGTTGGATTTCGCCCTCCTGCAGCACGCGCAGGATCTTCGTCTGGGTGGTGGCCGTCATGTCGCCGATCTCGTCGAGAAAGATGGTGCCCCCGTCACAGACCTCGAATTTCCCGAGCCGCTGGGCCGTGGCGCCGGTGAACGCGCCGCGTTCGTGGCCGAACAGTTCGCTTTCAATCAGGTTCTCCGGGATCGCCGAGCAGTTGACGGCAACAAACGGCTTGCTGCCCCGGTGGCTGTGCCGGTGGATGCTGCGGGCGACGAGCTCCTTGCCCGTGCCGCTCTCGCCCGTGATCATCACCGTGACATCGCTGGTGGCGACCTGACCGATGATCTTGAAGACCTGCTGCATCGGAGCGGAGGCACCCACGATGCCCTCCTTGTGGTCCTCGGAATTGATGACCGGTTGCACGCCCCCGGCGGAGCGGATGTCCGCCTGGGTGCTGAGCGCACTCTCCACCAGCGCGATGACCTTGGCGGGATCGAACGGCTTCACCACGTAGTCGAAGGCGCCGTATTTCATGGCCTCGATCGCGGTCTGCGCCGTGCCGTAGGCGGTCATCAAGATGACGAGTTGCTTGGGGTTCGCGGCCCGGATGTGCTGCAACGTCTCGAGGCCGGTCATGCCGTTCATGCGGTTGTCGAGCAACACCACGTCCGGGGGCGAACGCTTCACCGCCGCGACGCCTTCCTCCCCGCTCGCCGCCTCCAGCACCTTGTAATGCTGCGACGAAAGCACCCGGTTGAGCGAATAACGCACCTCCGTGTCGTCATCGACGACCAGAATGTTCGGAACGGGAGCGGCTTCGGGCATGACTCAGGTGGTGGAATGCAAAATGATTAGCGCTTTGCGCAAAGCTCGTTCTACTACCGCCCATGCTTGGTTGGTCAATTAACTTGTTTCGGATCTTCGGCATCCAGCTCGCGGTGCATGCCAGTTTCCTGCTGCTCCTCGCCTACTACGGCTACGAGGGCTGGCTGGAGGGCGGCCTGCCGGGCCTGCTGTGGCATGTCAGCCTGATCGTGCTGTTTTTCGTCTGCGTCATACTGCACGAGCTGGGTCATTCGCTGACTGCCCGCCGGTTCGGCGTCAAGGTGCCGCGCATCCTGCTGCTGCCGATCGGCGGCATGGCGGAGTTCGACCACATCCCGCGCAAACCGACGCACGAGCTGCTCATCACCGTCGCCGGTCCGGCGGTAAATTTCGTCCTCGCCGCCCTGCTGTTCGCAGTTTCGTGGCCGGGGCTGGTACTGGCCAAGGAAGTTCCGGTCTATTCCGTCGCCAGCATCCTCGACGAACTCTGGCTGTGGAACCTGGTCATGGGCGTCTTCAACCTCCTGCCTGTGTTCCCGATGGACGGCGGCCGGGTTCTGCGGGCTCTGCTGGCGTTCAAGCTTCCTTACCTGCGGGCCACGTGGTGGGCCGCCACGGTGAGCAAGGTGCTTGCCCCGTTGCTTGCCTGCGTGGCGTTCTTCTACCTGCACCAGCCGATGCTCGGGATTCTCTTCCTCTTCATCCTGTTTGTCGGTGATACTGAATACAAACAGACACTGCGCCGCGACCAGGAGGAAAAGTATTGGGCCGAGATGGCCCGGCGGGCGCTGGTGGTGGAACCTGCCCCTGCCGGCGACGAGCCGCCCACGCTGATTCTGCATGGCCCGAACTGACCCGAGAAGGACGAAGAGGGCGCCATCTGGCCCCGTCCGGCGAATTCCAGTCAGAAGTGAACCGCCGGTCCAGGGCGCCGGTGTCCCGATACAGATTTGGTGGACCCTAGCGGGTTCGAACCGCTGACCTCCTCAATGCCATTGAGGCGCTCTACCAACTGAGCTAAGAGCCCGTAACCAAAATATCGAAGGGCCTAAAAGTAAGTTTTGGCCCGCGAAAGCAAGGACTTTTTAGCCATCGGGCCATCGAGAGGCGGCTCACTCAGGGGCTGGTCGTGGGCAAAGGGCTCGGCGCAACCGAGATTCGGCGGTCAGCTCAGTTTTCGTCTTTCATCTTGAAGGTGACGGTCCAGGTGTCCGGCTTGCCGTTGGGGGTCGGCCCGATGGACTTCACCCGGCGGAATGCTTCGAGCACCGACTGGTCGAACGCCCGGTCGCCGGACGATTTCGAGATCCGGGGATACAGGATCGCACCGCTCGCGGTGATATCGAAGGTCACCTTGGCCTCAAGGGTGTCACTTACGCCCGGCGGTGGTTCGTGGGCCTCCTTCAGCGCATTCAGCAGAAAGGAAATGTAGGTATTGAGTTCGCTTTGCTCCTCGCGGGCCAGGGCCTTGCCGCCCCCGCCGCCGCGGGTGTTGGCCGTAGAGCCGCCGCGCACCCCGTTGGCGATGCCCTGGGCGTCGATATGCTGTACATTGGCCGTGCGCTGGGTCGGGGGCGCGGCCGCCGGTTTGGGCGTCGGATGTTTCTTGAGGTAATCCTTGTAGGACATGCGCTGGCTCTTCTTCATGTCCTTGACGATGGAGGTGTCGGGCTTCGGTGCGGATTTGTCCGGCTTCGATTGCGACTGGTCGGGCACCGTTGCGCTTGCGGGTGGCTCGGGAACGACCTCCGGCTCGGGCTCGGGCGGCAGGTTCACCTTGGGCACTTCCAGTTTCACCGGTGCGGCGGTGTTGCCCAGGGCGGGTGCCACCAGTTCATCCGGCGCAGTCGGCGGGCCCGCCACCAACTCAAAGATCACCGGCGGTTTGTCCTGCTGGGCGACATAGACGGTAGACAGGAAGATGGCTGCCGCGACGAACGCATGCAGCGTCAGTGAGAGAAAAATCGAATTGGGCGAGTTCGCCGTCATCGGGTCACTTGGTCTCGGTGTCGAAGGTGATCCTGGTCAGATTGTGTTTCTTGATCTCGTCCATCACCCGCACCACCTGCTGCCATTGCAGCGTCAGGTCCGCGCGGATGCGGATGACGGGCGGCTTGGACTTGGCGGATAGCGCCCCAAGGTTGCTCGAAAGTTCCGCGAAACTCACCTGGCGCGAACCAAAATAGAAGCGGCCGGTCCGGTCGATGGAGACGGCCTGGAACTCCGTGTCGGGGGGCTGTTGCTGCTGGGTCTTCTTGCCCTCCGCCGGAAGGTTGACGGGGATCGTCTGCTCCGACTGGATGAGCGGCGTCGAGATCATGAAGATGATCAGAAGGGTGAAGCCCAGGTCCACCATGTTGGTGATGTTGAGCTCCGCGACGGGATGCAGGTGCCGTGGCCGGCGGAAAATCTTTGCCATGGTCGTGCCTACTTGGCCTCCAGTTCGATGCGATCCGCCAGGGTGCTCGCGTAGTTCTCCAACTCGGTGATCATGGTTTTCACGTGGCCGAGCAAAATGTTGTAACCGAAGACCGACGGGATCGCCACGATCAGACCGGAGATCGTGGTCAGCAGCGCCGCGGACACACCGGGCGCAAGCGTCTGGATGCTGGCACTCTGCATGACGGAGACCGCGCTGAACGCCTCCATGATGCCCCAAACCGTGCCGAACAGGCCCATGAACGGCGCACCTGACACGAGGGACGCGAGGATGATCATGTTTGATTCGTAGCGGAGCGACTGGCGCGCGAGGGCACGCTGCAGGGCGTTCTCGGCGTGCTCCAGGCGCGAGCGCATCTGATCGTCGCCCTTCTCCTTGCCGATGGCGGCCGCGCGCCAGTAGGCCTCGAGGGCGTCGGCCAGCAGATCGGCATAGGGAATGTCCCGTCGGTTGCGCAGGTTCTCCGGCAACTCGAGCACATGGCGTTCCTGCGTGAGCTTTCGCTCGAAAAGAAGGTTAAGCTCCCGCAGTTTCTTCAGGTCGGAATACTTTCCGATCATCACCGCCCACGCGAAGATGCTGAAGACGGCGAGCAGCGCGATGACCCCCTGGCCAACCGGGTCGGTGGTGAGGAAGACGTGCCAGACGTTGATGGTGGACGCGGCGAGGCAGGAGGGAAAGGGGCTGGGCATGCGCGGGCAGTGTTGAGGCGTTTACGCGGCGCAATCAATGTCAATTCCTGCCGCCGGAGGTGATGAATCTGGTTGCGCGCGTCCGGCAACCTTTGTTCGTTGGAGCTGGTCTTCCTTCCGATGCCCACCAAATCAAAACCCGCCGGCAAGCTCATCTCCTTCGAAGGCTCCGAGGGCAGCGGCAAGTCCACCCAGATCACCCGTCTCGCCGACCAGCTCCAGCGGAGTGGCCGTGAGGTCGTCGCCACCCGCGAGCCCGGCGGCACCGAGATCGGGGAGCAAATCCGGAACATCATCGTCCACAATTCCAAGGGCGACGAGATGTGTCCGGAGACCGAGCTTCTCCTCTTCACCGCGGCCCGCGCGCAGGTCGTGCGCGAGGTCATCGCCCCGGCCCTACTGCGCGGCGCCGTCGTGCTAAGCGACCGCTACCTCGACTCGTCCACCGTCTACCAGGGCATCGCCCGCAATCTGGCCCCCGGCCCGGTCAGCGAGATCAACCGCTTCGCCGTCGGAGACGTCATGCCGGACCTCACCATCGTCATCGACGTTCCCACCGAGGTCAGCCTGGCCCGCATTCGTCAGCGCGCCTCCGGGCTCCCCGACCGCATGGAGCGGGAAAACATTTCGTTCTACACCAAGGTCCGCGAGGGTTACCTCCTGCTGGCCCTGCAGTGGCCGGCGCGCGTCGTGGTGGTCGATGGCACCCTGGCGCCCGACGTCCTCGACAAGAAAATCTGGGCTGAGGTGAAGAAACGCCTGGGGTCGGGCGAATCGTCGCGATGAGCCGTCTGTCCTCCATTCTCTGATGTCTGCCGCCACTCCCCTGCCCTGGCCCTCCTCCCTCGACGGCACGCCCACGGTCGCGGTCATCGAACGCGCCCTAGAGCGCCGCAGGCTCGCCCACAGCCTGCTGCTGCACGGCGAGAACCTCGGCACCCTCGCCACGGTGGCGCACGCCATCGCCGACCGGCTGCTGAACGACCCGCGGCAGCCGAGCCAGTATTTTTCCCCGAAGCAGCACCCCGATTTCTACGCCCTGCGTCCGGCGGGCAAGATGCGCCAGATCGGCGCCGAGGCGACCCGCGACCTCATCGGCAAGATCCAGATTTCCGCCAACATTTCCCCGCGCAAGGTCGCGGTCATCTACGAGGCGGACCGGATGAACACCGCCGCCGCCAACATTTTCCTCAAGACCCTCGAGGAGCCGACGCCGAGCACGACCATCCTGCTCATTACGACCAGACCTTACTCGCTGCTGCCGACCATTCGCAGCCGCTGCCTGCACTTCCGTTTCACCGATTCCATCAGCGAGGCGCTGGCCGACGCCGACACTGCCACGCGCGAACTCTGGAAAGCGACCCGCACCGACTACGCCGCCTGGCTCGGCCAGCTGTCCGCCGGTGTGGCAGAGAAGCGCGGCGTCACCGACCAGGTGATGGGGGTCTACGGCCTCGTCACCCGCTTCAACGCCGTGATCGCTGCTGCGACCGGCACGATCTGGAAGGCGCAGAGGACCAAGCTGCCCGAGGACATCGACGACGATGAGCAGGCCGCCATTGAGACCGGCATCGCCAACGGCGTCCGCCAGAAGCTTTTCATCGAGCTCGAGCACGCCACCCGCGCCTTTGCCCAGGAACGCCTGAAGGCCGGCGACGAGTCCATGCGCCGCTCCCTCACCGCCGCCATTGAAAAGCTCGAGCACAATGCCGGCCTCCTCCGCCTCAATCTGAATGAGGCCGCCGCCTTCGAAGACTTCCTGCTCGCCTCATTGCGCATCTGGACGAAGCGGTAGCGTGCGGCGCTCAAGTTAGCACGGGAATCCGCTTTACTCGCGCGCCCATTGCTTGTGTTTCGTCGGGCTGCGCGGATGAAATCTTCCTCCCTAGTCAAGCCGACCCTCCTGGCGATCGCCTGGCCGATCTTCATCGAGCAGACGCTGCGCATTCTCATCGGCACGGTGGACACCTTCATGGTCAGCCACGTATCCGACGGTGCCGTGGCCGCGCTGGGTGTATCCAACCGGCTGATCGTGCTGGCACTGATCTGCTTCAACTTCATCGGGGTCGGCACCAGCGTGGTCATCACGCACCATCTGGGCGCCAACGACCGCAAGGGGGCGGAGGGCATCGCGAGGGCCGCCATCGGCGTGAACACCTGGATCGGCCTGATCGCGAGCCTGGTGGTGTATCTTTTCGCCGTGCAGATCCTGCGCCTGATGCAATTGCCGGAAACGCTCATGGTTTATGCCCTGCCGTTTCTGACAATGATGGGTGGCAGTCTTTTCCTTGAGGCGATCAACACCGCCCTGGGCGCCACGCTTCGCGCGCACGCCCACACGCGCGACGTCATGTTCGTGACCGTCGGGCAGAACCTGCTCAACATCGCGGGCAACTGCCTGCTCCTCTTCGGCCTGTTCGGCCTGCCGAAGCTGGGCGTCGAGGGCGTGGCGCTTTCCAGCGTGTTCAGCCGCGTGGCGGCGAACGTCGCCCTGCATTGCCTGTTGCGCTACCGCCTCGGGCTGCGGCTGAAGGCGGTCGATTTCTTCCGGCTCCCGGTCGACCGCATCCGCCGCATCCTGCACATCGGGTTGCCGGCGGCCGGTGAGAACATGAGCTACTGGATCGCCCTGCTGTTCGTCACCAGCTTCGTTTCGCGCCTCGGCGCGGCGAGCCTGGCGACGATGGCCTATTGCCAGCAGATCCAGGCGCTCGTGATCCTTTTCAGCCTGTCGCTGGGGTTGGGCACGGAGATCATGGTCGGCCGGCTCATCGGCGCCGGGGCCTTCGAGGAGGCCTATCAGCAGTTGCTCCGCAGCCTGCGTACGGGCCTGATCCTCTGCGCGGGTGGCGTTACGGTCATCGCCTTGGCGGCGCCGCAGCTGATCGGGCTCTTTTCCAGCGACCCCGTGGTCATCCACGGTGGCACTGTGCTGCTGCGCATGTGCGTGGTCCTCGAAATCGGCCGGGTCTTCAACATCATCGTCATCAATTCCCTCCGCGCCACCGGTGACGTGCGTTTTCCGGTGCAGACCGGCGCCGTCTGCATGTGGCTGGTCTGGGTGCCCAACGCCTGGTTCCTCGGCCTGCATCTCGGCTGGGGCCTCGTCGGCGTCTGGATCGCGATGACCTTGGACGAGTGGCTCCGTGGTATCCTGATGTATCGCCGGTGGAAGCTGCGCAAGTGGCTGCCCGCCGCCGAGCGCAGTCGCGCGGCGGCCATGCGCAACAACGTGCCTCTGGTGGCGGAGACCTGAACCTACCGCTCCCGCACTAGCCGCACGAACTCCTCGCGCCGGTCCATGTGCGGATTATGACCGGAATCGGGAATCACCTCGATGCGCGCCGTTGGAAAATGACGGCGGATGGCAGCGTGGTCCCCGGCCTGCACGTATTGAGACCGACCACCGGCGACAAACAGTGCCGGTCCGACGAAGTGGTCCTCCGGCGCCAGGCAGTCCTTTTCCAGCGCGGACAACGCCTCGGTCAGCACCGGCAGGTTCACGACCCAGCGCCAGCCGCCGGCATCGGTGCGCTCGAGATTTGTGGTCAGGAATTTTCTCATGCCATGACCGGGCACGCGGGCCTCGAAGCGCATCTCCGCTTCCGCTCGCGAGGCCAGGCCCGTCAGGTCCAGTTCGTTCATCGCGGCAAACTCTGCCCGGTGCGCGGGCCAGTGGTAATCCTTGGGGGCGATGTCCACGACGACCAGCCGTTCCACGCGGTTCTGGTGCCGGCAAGCCAGGAGCATCGCGGTCTTCCCGCCCATGCTATGCCCGACCAGCACGGCCCGGGCGATGCCGCGGGCATCCATCCAAGTGATGATGTCGTCGGCCAGCACCCGGTAGTCCATGTCCGGTGCATGCGGCGACTTCCCGTGGTTGCGGGCATCGAGCGCAAACACATGAAAATGCTCCGCCAGATCCCGGCCGGTCGTCTGCCAGTTGCGCGACGATCCCAGCATCCCGTGCAGGACGATCATGGGCGGCTTGCCCGCGCCTCCGAGGTCGGTGTGGTGGAGAATCACACTCACCTGCGAAGTAGTGGACCGGCTGGAGCGGGTGGCGAGTAGAATTTGGTAGCCAAGCTCCACCTACTCGCTACGCACTACTCACTACTACGATATGGCCGAAAAGCTCACGCCAATGATGCAGCAGTATTTCGAGGTCTTGTAGGAGAATTGTTCGCCGGTGTTCTGCGGATTGTTCGCCGGTGTTAAATCAGAGGGGAAATGAAAGTCCAGCGTCCGAGGATGTTCGCCCTGAAGCGCCGAAATATGACCAGGTGGGTATAAAGATGCGGGTATAAAAACATTCGCCGTGTCTGCTTCCCGCGGTTGGCATTCTCATCGGTGCGGCGTCTCATCCTCCGGTTCCGTTCCAACCGCCAAGCAGGCATTTTCCCCGTCGGCTTTGCATTGCCTCCGACGCCCCGCCGGCTCCTTAATGACTCCGCCCATGAATCGTCGTGATGCTCTGGTTTCTCTCGCCGGTGTCGCCGCCTTGACTCCCCTTGGCCGTCTGCCCGCCGGAGCACCCCTGCCTGCGCCTAACCCGCTCTCGGACATGACTCCTACTCACCTTGCCCATTGCCAGCTCGGCTACCGGCCTGGCTCGCCCAAGCCGCTCACTCTTGCCGCCGACCCGGTGACGATAGCTGCGCTGCCGGAACGGATCCCCTTCTACCTCCGTGCGCTCTTCGGCCGGCTACCGCGGCGACACGCTCCGCCGGTGGGCTGGAACGGCCGTTTCTTTCGGTGGCCGTTCGACCTCGACAAGGGCGCGCTGATTCCCGGGGAAGGCCACATCGCCTTTCAAGGCGAGCTCATCCGCACGGAAAGCCGCTGGGGCACGGTCTGGCAGGGCGACTTCACGGCCTTCAACCACGAGGGCAACTGGCAGATCGAAACCGACTACGGCTCCACGTATCCCCTCTGCATCAAGCCGACTCTCTACGACCGTATTCAACGGGGATACTTGAACTATCTGTTCTGCCAGCGTTCGGGCTTTGCCAATCCGGGTTTCCGTGGTGCCGATCATCTCGACGACGGCCGGCTCGACACCACTGGCGAGCAAATCAATGCCGCCGGCGGTTGGTATGATGCCGGCGACCTCCGCAAGTGGATGTTTCTCACCTTGCCCAACCTTGCCGCCCTCGCGGCCATTGTGCAACGCGGCCATCCGGGCCTGCGCGCGGCCGCACTCGACGAGATCCGCTGGGGCAACCGCTTTTTCCACGCCATGATGGCGCCGGACGGACAGCTGTGGGAGGATCTCGCCGGCGGCACCTTAAAGGCCGGCCTCGATATCAAGACGGACTGGTGGTACGAGAATCATCCCGGTTGCAACGCCGACAACGCCGGCGGCGTTTACACGGACAACCTTCCGGGCAGCGGTGACGAGCGCCTGATCCGGACCAGCTATAATCCGGCCGTCCAGTTTTTGTTTGTGCGTACGCAATGCCGGATTGCGGGGCTCTTGGGTGGGAGCGACGGCGAACGCTGCCTCGCCCTCGCAGCCAAAGCGTGGGCGTATGGCCGGGAAACTGGCCATGATCGGCGGACGCTGTTTGTCGCGGAAGAGCTTTGGGCATCGCTCGAAGCCCTCGTGGCCGGGCTGCCCGCCGTCGAGCTGAAAGTCATTCGTGCTCTCGCAACCGAATTGTTGGACCGGCAGGATGCGGGTGAATCCGGCCTGCGCGGATATTTCATGGAGCGGAACGCTACGGACGCGTTTCGCTGCATCGCGCTCTCCTGCGAACCCGCCTGCGCCCTGCTGCGGCTGGTGGAGCTCGCTCCGGCGGGACTGGAGGACTTGTGTCGCCAGGCACGGGCGGCCCTGGAACTCCACCTC
>CAZZDB010000011.1:0-34814 GCA_964652485.1 uncultured Oleiharenicola sp. | reverse complement strand
CTCCAACGAGCAGGAGGCCCTCTCCGAGATCGAGGCCGCCATCAAGCGCGTCCACGCCGGCACCTACGGCATCTGCGAGTCGACCCAGAAGCCGATCGCCAAGGAGCGCCTGCTCGCCGTGCCGTTCACCCGTTACTCGGCTGAGGCTAAGAAACAGGTCGAGCGCCATTCCCACCGCTCCATCGAGCGCGGCGGCCTCTTCGGCGACGGCGCCGAGGAGGACGGTGGAAAGATCCCCGCCGAAGACGACGGCGGTGAGTAATCGCCCGCCCCCGGACCACTCTTGCCCCCGGAATCCTCACGTTTCCAGCGCTTCCTCGCCTACCGGCGGCTGTGGGTGCTAGGCCTCATCGTGTACACCCTGGACCAGGGCACGAAGTCCTGGATCAACGCCCGACTGCCGCTCGGCAGCTATGGACCCGGCGGAAACATCCCGATCTTCCCCGGCTTTTTCAACCTCGTGCACGTCGGCAACACCGGAGCGGCGTGGAGCATGTTCACCGGTGCCAGTACGCTGCTCGGCTTGCTCGCCGCCGGCACCCTCTTTGCCGTGTTTTTCTGGCGCCGGCAGCTCGGTCTCCGGCAGCCGGCCGCGCAGGGCGCGTTCGGCCTGCTCTGCGGCGGGATCGTGGGCAACCTCACGGACCGACTCGTGCACGGCCACGTCATCGACTTCATCGACCTGCACTTCGGCACCTACGTCTACCCGACGTTCAACGTCGCCGACTCCGGCATCTTCCTCGGTGTATTCGGCTATATCCTCTGGTCGCTGAAGCAGCCGGCACCGCAGGCGTCCTGATTTGGAGCGCCCGCGTCTCTGCGGGACGCGGCGCGCAGGGCCGCACGCCCTCCATTCCTATTCCACATTCGCGATCTGCTCGCGCACGCGCTCCAGCTCGTTCTTGAACTCGATCACCTGCTGCGCAATGGCCAGGTCGTTGGCCTTGCTGCCGATGGTATGGATTTCACGGCCGATCTCCTGCAGGAGGAACTCGGCTTTACGTCCGACCTCCCCGCCGCCACGCAGCAATTCCTTGAACTGGGCGAAGTGACTGCGCAAACGCGTGATCTCTTCCGTCACGTCGCAACGGTCGGCAAACAGCGCGACCTCCTTGAGCACCCGCTCGTCACTGACATCCAGCTCGAGCCCGGCCTGGCGCAGCCGCTGCTGGAGCTGTTCCCGGTAGGCCCCGGTCACCAGCGGGGCGCGCTGGGCGATCACTTCAACGGCACCGTGGAGCTTTTCCATCCGTCCGAGGAAGTCCACCAGCAGCGCCTCGCCTTCCTTGGCCCGCATGGCGGCGAATCCCCGCAGAGCCTCGTGAAGGGTCTTCAGCAGGAGTTTGGCCGTCGCTTCGTCGGTCGGCAGCCTGGCCCCGGTGCGCTGGGCGCTGGCGATCTGCCAGAGCAATTCCCCGGTTGGCTCAAACCTGATGCCGCGCCCCTGGGCGAGCTTGGCCAACTGCTCCAAGGTCGCGGCCACGGCCTCCTGGTCCCAGTCAGTGCTGGCCGCCGACTTGCCGGTCACCTCGACGGCCACATGCACCTTGCCGCGCACCGCCACCCGGCGCACAGCATCACCGACCGCCGCCTCAAAGGCCTGCCACTCATCGGGCAGGTTCTGTGTCAGGTCCAGCCCGCGGCGGTTCACTGAGTTGACTTGAACGGTGAGGGTCTGGGTTCCGAGGGTGGCGGTCGCCCGCCCGTAGCCGGTCATCGAATTCATGCGAAAGAAACAGGTTACTTGGCCGCCGCGAGCAGGGCGGCGACTTGCTGCACATCCTTGTCGCCGCGACCGCTCAGGTTGACCACGAGGATCTGCCCGGGCTTCATTTCCCGCGCCCGCTTGAGCCCGTGCACCAGGGCGTGGGTGGACTCGAGCGCGGGGATGATGCCTTCGAGCCGCGAGCAGAGCTGGAACGCCTCGAGCACCTCGTCGTCGGTGGCATAAGCGTAGTCGATGCGCTTGAGCTCGCGATAATAGGCGTGCTCCGGCCCGATGGCCGCGTAATCGAGTCCGGCGGAAACGGAGTGGGTCAGTTCGATCTGCCCATCGGGATCCTGCAGGATGTAGGTCTTGCTGCCCTGCAACACGCCCAGCTTGCCGCCCTCAAACCGCGCCGCGTGCTCGCCCCGCTTGATGCCGCGACCGCCGGCTTCGACCCCGGTCAGCCGGACCTGGTGGTCCCCGAGGAACTCAAAGAAACAGCCGATGGCATTGCTGCCACCGCCGACACAGGCGACGAGCTCGTCGGGCAGCCGGCCTTCGCGCGTGACGATCTGCTCGCGCAATTCCTGGCCGATGACGCGGTGGAAATCACGGACCATCATCGGATACGGGTGCGCCCCGAGCGCCGAGCCGAGGATGTAGTGCGTGCTCCGGACGTTGGTCACCCAGTCGCGCATCGCCTCGTTGACGGCGTCCTTGAGCGTCTTCTGGCCGGCCTCGACGGCCACGACCTTGGCGCCCATCAGGCGCATGCGGAAGACATTCAGGGCCTGCCGCTCCATGTCGACGGAGCCCATGTAGACCACGCACTCCAGCCCGAACTTCGCGCAGACCGCCGCGGTCGCCACGCCGTGCTGGCCCGCCCCCGTCTCGGCGATGATGCGCTTCTTGCCCATGCGCATCGCCAGCAGGGCCTGGCCGAGGGCGTTGTTGATCTTGTGCGCCCCGGTATGGAGCAGGTCCTCACGCTTGAAATAGATCTTCGCCCCGCCGCAGTGTCTGGTCAGGCGCTCGGCGAAATAGAGTTCCGTCGGCCGGCCGGCGAATTCCTTCAGGTGATGTCTCAGTTCACCCTGGAAGACCGGATCCTGCCGCGCCTGCTCGTAGGCGGCCGTCAATTCCGCCAGCGCCGTCATCAGCGTCTCCGGCACAAATACGCCGCCATAGCGGCCGAAGTGACCGGCACTATCCGGCAGCCGGGCCGGGCCCGAAGCATCGGGCAACTGGTCGGGAGGGGCAGAGGCGGGCGTCGGGCTGGCGGCAGGCATGGGCGGATACGGATAGATGGCCGGATCGCCAAACGCAAACGGGATTTCTCATAGCCGTTTCACCGTCAGCAGCGTGTAGTCGTCCCGCAGCCCGGCCGGACCCGAGAACTCCTCGACCGCATCCAGGATCGCGTCATTGACGTCGCGGGCGCAACCGCGGTGCGCGCTCCGCAGGGCATCGGCCAGGCGCGCGCCACCGAACTCCTTGTCCTCTTCATTGGGCGCCTCGGTCAGGCCGTCGGTGTAGAGCACTAGAGTCGAGCCCGGGGTGAATTCCACCGTCTTGTCCTCGATGGTCGTATCAAACAGCTCGGCGTTGACCAGTCCGAGGGGCATGCCCTCGGAGCCGATGTATTCGCTCAAAAAGGTGCCGGCCGCCGGATCGCGCCTCGACAGCAACGAAAGTTCGTGGCCTGCGCGGGCTATCGTCACCAGGTTGCGCCCCACATCCACGACCGCATAGGTCATGGTGATATACATGCCCTCGCGCATGTCACCGGCCAGGGTCCGGTTCAGCTCGGCGAGGACATGGGCGGGCGACGAATGAACCGGGGCGATCTGGCGCAGGGTAGTCCGGCAGATGGCCATCAACAGCGAGGCCGACATGCCCTTGCCCGACACGTCCGCCACGGCGAACCCGACACGGTCGTAGCCGAGCTTGAACACGTCGTAGAGGTCGCCGCTGACCTTCTGCGCCGCCATGTAGCGTGCGTCGATGTCGAGCCCCGGCACCACGGGCATAGTCCGGGGCAGCAGCATCCGCTGGACGTCGCTGGCCAGCTCGAGATCGAGGTCCAGCTTCTGCTTTTCCACCTGCAGGTTCAGGAAATCAGCGTTGTGCACGGCGAGACCGGCCTGCTCGGCGAGCGCCTCCACCAGCGAATAGTCGGTGTCCGTGAACGGCAGGCCGTCCGCTGCGTTGCAGACGCAAAGCACGCCGATCAGGCGCTGGCGCACCATGATGGGCGCCGCGATGACGGACCGCACCACGAGCGAAACGTCCTCGTGCTTCACGATGCGCGGATCGGTGGCGGCGTTGGCGATCAGTTCGCCCCGGCCTGTGGCCGCCACCCGGCCGACCACGCCCTCGCCGACGGGAAAGGACTCCGACTTCAGCACCTGCTCGATGAACTTGGCGCGCGTGCCCATCTGCATCCGCTGGGTGTCGGGAATCGGCCGGTGCGGCGGAAACAAGCCCTCGACAGCGGCGCCGCGCATCATGTCGTCCGCACCTTTCTCAAAGATACAGGCGCTCAGGGCATTCGTGCTCAGGATGGCCGCGTGCACGATGCGTTGGAACAGTTCCTCGCGCGGCAAGCGCTCGCCGACAGCGTCCACCATGGTGTGCATGTAGTTCAGCACGATCTGCCGTTCCTCCATCAGGGCCTGCTTCTCCTCCTCCAGGCGCGCCACCTCGCGCTGGGCCCGCCAGTAGAGGGCATAGACCAGGACCGCACCGATGAACCCACCGAGCAGGAACGACATCATGGGGCTAAACTCCCGGATTGCCCGACAAATGCCGAGCCGAAATCGCGACGCCGGGTGAGGCGGAGCGGAGACCAGACCGGCCCGGAGTCAGCGCAGTTCGACGCGGTTGCGCAGGAACGCCAGCACGTCCTGGAACTTCGTGGCGTTGCCCGCATCGGCGGCGACCAGATGCTCGTGCGCCTCCAGCACCAAGCGGGCGCTCTCGATCTCGGTCTTCGCCTTGGTGTCAAGGGCCTGCGTCCCGCCGGCGAAATTCAACGGGGCGCCGCCGGCATCCACCGTCGCTAGCCGGTGCAAGCCGAGATTGCGGATCAACTCCAGGTTGCGCTCTCCCACCCGCGCG
Organism: uncultured Oleiharenicola sp.; assembly: GCA_964652485.1. Classification (GTDB taxonomy): domain Bacteria; phylum Verrucomicrobiota; class Verrucomicrobiia; order Opitutales; family Opitutaceae; genus Lacunisphaera. The sequence goes on along the minus strand of CAZZDB010000011.1, from coordinate 29,986 downwards.
AGGGTCAGCGTGCCGACCGGAGCCTGCCGGCGCAGCTCAAGCGCCGTGCCCGCCAGCACGCCCAGGAAGGTGCTGTCCATGCTCGTGCACTGTTGGAAGTCGACCGCGAAGCGCGTCTTTCCCTGCCGGATCATCTCGGTGAAGAAATCCTTCAGGCTGCCGCTGTTCGTGAACGAGGCCCGCCCCTCGATGCGCACGAGAACCGGGTCGGCATAGGCGTCGACTAGGAAGGTCGGTTTGGCGGGATCCGGCATGGCGTGACGGCAAATGACAACGGTTGAAGCACCACCGGGTTTGCCGGTGGTGTCAATCAGCTCTTCGTCACGATTTGGCGCAGGACGTAGGGCAATATTCCGCCGTGCTGGTAGTAATCGATCTCGATGGGCGTATCGATGCGGCAGCGCACCGGCACGTCCTCGATCGCGCCGTTCCGGCGGGTGATCTTGAGCGTCAGGTCCTGCTGCGGCTTGATGGCCGTCGTCAGGCCGACGACGTCGTAGGTCTCCGTGCCGTCGAGCTTCAGGGTCTGGGCCGTGGTGCCTTCCTTGAATTGGAGCGGCAGCACGCCCATGCCGACGAGGTTGGAGCGGTGGATCCGCTCGAAACTCTGCGCCACGACGACCTTCACGCCGAGAAGATTGGTGCCCTTGGCCGCCCAGTCGCGCGACGAGCCGGTGCCGTATTCCTGGCCGGCCAGGATGATCAGCGGCGTGCCCGCCTGCTGGTAGGCCATCGAGGCTTCGTAGATCGACGTCTTCCGGCCATCGGGCCCGATCGTGTTGCCGCCCTCCTCGCCCCCGAGCATCAGGTTCTTGATGCGGACGTTGGCGAAGGTCCCGCGGGTCATCACACGGTCGTTGCCGCGGCGGGAACCGTAGGAATTGAAGTCCTCGAAGGCGACGGCGTTATCGAGCAGATATTTGCCAGCCGGGGATGTCTTCTTGATGGCACCGGCGGGAGAGATGTGGTCCGTGGTCACGCTGTCGCCGAAGATCCCAAGCGCGCGGGCGCCCTTGATCTCGGCGATGCTGCCGGGCGTCAGCGCAAAATTCGTGAAGAACGGCGGCTCCTGGATGTAGGTGGACTTCGCGTCGAAGGCGTAGACGTTGCCCGTGCTCGACGGGATCTCATTCCACTTCGGGTTCTGCGCGGCGAAGTTCCGGTACAGCTTGCGGAAGACCTCCGGCTTGAGCGCCGCCTGCATGGCGTCGCGGATTTCCGCGAGACTCGGCCACAGGTCGGCGAGGTAGACCGGGGCACCGGCCTTGTCGTTGCCGATCGGCTCGCAGCTCAAATCGATGTCCACCCGGCCGGCGAGCGCAAAGGCGACCACGAGCGGGGGCGACATCAGGAAGTTCGACTTCACGTTCTGGTGGACGCGCGCCTCGAAGTTGCGGTTGCCCGAGAGCACCGAGGCGGTGATCAGGTCGTTCTTCACCACGGCGTCCTCGATGTTCGCGTCGAGCGGGCCGGAGTTACCGATGCAGGTCGTGCAGCCGTAGCCGACGGTGTTGAACCGCAGCTTGTTCAAGTAAGGCTGCAGGCCGGTCTTCTTGAGATAGTCGGTCACAACGCGCGAACCGGGCGCGAGGGAGGCCTTGACGGTCGGGTTGACCTTGAGCCCCTTCTCAACGGCTTTCTTCGCGAGCAGGCCGGCCGCGAGCATGACGCTCGGATTCGAGGTGTTCGTGCAGCTCGTGATGGCGGCGATCACCACCGAACCGGTGCCGACCCTGGCCTTCTTGCCGGCCGCGGTCTCGATCTTCACCGACTTTGCGAAGTCCGCCCGGCTCTTGCCAAATCCGTTTTCGGCGACCGGCCGCTGGAAGGCGGAGAAGAATTCGCGGCGGAGGCTGCCGAGTTCAATCCGGTCCTGCGGACGCTTCGGTCCGGCGACGCTGGGCACGACGGTGCCGAGGTCGAGTTCGACCACCTGCGAGTAGTCGATGTCGCCCTTCTGCGGGATGCCCCACAGACCCTGCGCCTGGTAGTAGGCCTCGTAGGTGGCGACGTGCCTCTCGTCCCGGCCCGTGGCGCGGAGATAACTGGAGCTCTCCTCGTCGATCGGGAAGAAGCCCATGGTCGCGCCGTATTCCGGCGCCATGTTGGCGATGGTCGCACGGTCGACGACCGGCAGCGCCGCGGCGCCGGGACCGAAGAACTCCACGAACTTGCCCACGACCTTCGTCTTGCGCATCAACTGCGTGACCGTGAGTGCGAGGTCGGTGGCGGTGACACCCTCCTTGAGCGCGCCCGTCAGGTGCACGCCGACGACATCGGGGGTGAGGAAATACACGGGCTGGCCGAGCATGCCGGCCTCGGCCTCGATCCCGCCGACGCCCCAGCCGACGATGCCGATGCCGTTGATCATCGTCGTGTGCGAGTCTGTGCCGACGAGCGTGTCGGGGTAATAGACGTCGCCGGCGTGGAGCACGCCCTTGGCGAGGTATTCGAGATTCACCTGGTGCACGATGCCGATGCCGGGCGGCACGACCTTGAACGTGTCAAAGGCCTGCATGCCCCACTTGAGAAACTGGTAGCGCTCGCGGTTGCGCGAGAACTCAAGATCAAGGTTCTTGGCCAGCGCCTCGGCGTTGCCGGCGAAGTCCACCTGCACCGAGTGGTCAACCACGAGGTCGACCGGCACGAGGGGCTCGATGATCTTCGGGTTTTTGCCGAGCTTGGCCACGGCGGAACGCATGGCGGCCAAATCGACCAGCAGCGGCACGCCCGTGAAGTCCTGCAACACGATACGCGCAACGACGAAGGGAATCTCCGCCGTGCGGGGCTCGACCGGCTTCCACGCGGCGAGTTCCCGGATGTTCGACTCCATGACGCGTTTGCCGTCGCAGTTCCGCAGCACGGCCTCGAGGACGAGGCGGATGCTCACGGGCAGGCGCGAGACCGGAAAGCCGGCCATTTCGAGCGCGGGCAAGGAGTAGAACTTCTTGCCGTCCGCGAAGGTTTGCAGGGTGTTGAAGGGATTCGGGAGCGTCATGGGAAAATTAGAGTGAGAACTGGAACGGGGGCCGACCCGGGCGTTAATACCTCCGCGAGGCCGCCGCGGCGCCCAAGAGACCGACTCACTTCGCCAGGGCGGCCTTGACCGCGGCGAAATTGGGCAGGTCCTTCGGGGTCGCGGTCTGCTCGGCGTACTTGATGACACCGTCCTTGCCGACGACGAACGCCGCGCGGGCTGCCGTGTCGCCGACGCCAGCCAGCATCGGGAACAGCACGTCATAGGCCTTGGTGACGGTCTTGTTCAGGTCGGAAAGCAGCGTGACCTTGATGCTGTTGGCCTTGGCCCAGGCTTCCTGCGCGAACGGGCTGTCGACGCTGATCGCGAGGACCGTGGCGCCGAGCTTCTCGTAGTCGCCGAGACCGGCCGTCTGATCACACATCTCCTGCGTGCACACGCCGGTGTAAGCGAGGGGGAAGAACAGCAACACGACCTGCTTGCCGGCAAGATCGCTCAGCTTGACGTCCTTCAATCCGTCCGCGGCTTTGGTCTTGAGGGTGAAATCGGGGGCTTTGGAGCCGACTGGGAGAGGCATGGGAGGAATGAGTTGGGTTTCGTGGATGAATCGGCGGATTTCGCCGCGTGGAAGCCGCTAACTAGAACCTCCGGCGTTCCCGCCGCAAACCATTTTAGGCTGGTATGACGGCGCCTGCTAAAAATGGGGCAAGCGCCATTAGGTGGGCTGTCGCTCGGGCATAAATCTCCCCTTGCCTCCCTTGTAGCCTATAGGTCCTATTGGGCGCATAGGACCTACAGGGCCCATTATCATATCCATGACGATCCTGGAAGAACTCGAATGGCGGGGCCTCTACGCCGACTGCACGGACCGCGACGCCTTGGCCAAGCGCCTCGCCGAAGGCCCCATCACGCTTTATTGTGGCTTTGATCCGACCGCCGATTCGCTCCATGTCGGCAATCTTGTCCCTCTGCTCGCCCTGCGCCGCTTCCAGCAGCACGGCCACCACCCCATCGCCCTGGCTGGCGGCGCGACCGGCATGGTCGGCGACCCCTCCGGCAAGTCCGACGAGCGCAACCTCCAGACCCCCGCCCAGCTCGAGCACAACCTCGCCTGCATCAAACCGCAGCTCGCCCGCTTCCTCGACTTCACCGGCGCGAAGAACCCGGCGCGCGTCGTCAACAACTACGAGTGGACCGGCCCGGTCACCTTCCTCGAGTTTCTCCGCGACATCGGCAAGCACATCACCGTGAATTCCATGATCGCCAAGGATTCCGTCCGCTCCCGCATGGAGGAGCGAGGCACCGGCATCAGCTTCACCGAGTTCAGCTACATGCTCCTCCAGGGTTTCGATTTCCAGCACCTGCGCGAGACCTTCCACTGCGAGCTGCAGGTCGGCGCCACCGACCAGTGGGGCAACATCACCGTGGGCACCGAGCTGACGCGCAAGAAACTCGGCGTCCCCGTCTGGGGCCTCGTTTTCCCTCTGCTCACCAAGTCCGACGGTTCCAAATACGGTAAGACCGCCGCCGGCACCGTCTGGCTCGACCCGAAGAAGACCAGCCCCTACCGCTTCTACCAGTTCTTCGTCAACGCCGACGACGCCGACGTGATCAAGCTGCTCAAGACGCTCACTTTTCTCTCCCGCGAGGAGATCGCCGCGCTCGAGGCCGAGATGAAGGGCAATCCCGGCGCCCGCGCCGCGCAGAAGTCCCTCGCCAGGGAAATGACCACGCTCGTCCATGGCGCCAGTGCCGTGACCGCCGCGCTCAAGGCCACCGAGATCCTCTTCGGCGGCTCGCTCGATGGCATCGGCGAAACGATTTTTGACGATGTCGTCGGCGAAGTTCCGACGAAGGACCTCGAGCAGGGAAAGCTTGAGGGTTCCGGTGCGCCCGTCGTCGACCTGCTGGTCCACTCCGGTTTGGCCCCGTCGAAGGGAGCCGCGCGCAAGGACCTTGAGGCAGGCGGCATCTACCTGAACAACGTCCGCGTCTCCGACCATGCTCGCAGCGTCACGACCAACGACCTTCTTTTCGGGAAATACCTGCTTCTCCGCAAAGGCAAGAAGAGCTACGTCGTGATCAGGGCCTGATCAAGCGGAGCGGGAAAACGCGGCTGCGTCCTCCGGGCTGAACCCCGATCCCTCAGGCCACCAGCACGATCTGGATGGCGACCCGGAGCATCGATCCGTCCCGGGGACATTTACCTTAAGTTGGCCCGAAAGGATGCCGAATACATCCCGTGCGGCCCCTGTGGCCGTCCGAATCGGATTCATTCAACCACCAAAATCATGACCATCCAGTCAGTTTCATCGGCTGCCTCCACGAGTGCCGCCGATTTGCAGGCTAGTGCCCAGCAGCGGCGTGCCGACTTTCAGGCACTCGCTTCCGCCCTCCAATCGGGCGACATCAGTTCCGCGCAGCAAGCGTTTGCCCAGCTGCAAAAAGACAACCCCCGCCTCGCCCAAGCCCTGAGTTCCGCGCCCAACAGCTCCGACAATCCACGCCTGGCCGACCTCAAGAGCCTCGCCAGTGCCCTGAAATCTGGTGACGTGTCCGCCGCCCAACAGGCCATGGCCAAGCTCCAGCAGGACGTGCAAAGCGCGCAGAAAGGCGGCCACCACCATCATCACCATGGCGGCGGTGATTCGTCCGTTTCCGCCGCCCCCACGGACGCCAGCGCCGCCGGAGGCACTGACAGCAGCACCACGGTGGGCTCGATCATCAACGCGAGCGCCTGAGCGCGCCCCACACAAGCGTCTTCCCAAAGGGCCGGCCTCCGCCGGCCCTTTTTTATTCGCCAGCTTCCCGGGAACGCCCGTTGCGTGTTGGCCGCATCCGACGCTATCTCTTTGCTGGGCGGCGCCCCGACCAGGCTGCGCATAAATTGTCGGGACCTTTCCGTCCAGTTGTCGGTCTTATTTGTCAGCATGTGCCGGTATTCCTCTCTCAAGAACCCTGTGGTTGTGGCGTAGGTCGAGGAATGTCCCCCGGGTTGAACCCTGATTCGGATTTTCGCGTATGAGCTTCGAAACCGCCTCGCTCACCCCGGTCGTCCGGGGAAATTCCCGCCTGACCTACGCGCATCTGCGCGCCCTGGATCATGCGTTGCTGCACGACAACCTTTCCGCCGCCCGCCAGGCATTCGCCAGCCTGCAGGAAGACGCGCCCGACCTCGCCGAGATTGTCCGAGCCTCCCCGCACCCGGCCGACAGTCCCCGCCGCCTGCTCAAGCAGCTGGCCGTGGCCCTGCGTCACGGGCAGATGGCGGTTGCCCAGCAGGCGTTCATCCAATTCCAGGACGCCGCCACCGTCGATTCCCGGCATCCTTTCCAGGCGCCGGCGCAACCGCGGCCTACCCCTGACCGCCGCACTGTTTCATCCGCCGCGGGCCGGATCGCGCAATCCCGGCCTTGCCAACACCGCCCGGTGAAGTATTCCCTGACGAAAGCAGTGCCCGTCTGATTCGTGCCCTGCGCCGTTCCCCACCCCCACCCGTCTCCCCCATGCGCCTTCGTTGCCTGCTCAGCCTTGCCTGCCTCCTCACTCTGCTGCCTGCGCGCTCCACCGCGGCCGGCCCCGAACTCGGTCTCCAGACCTGGACCTGCCGGAACATGAACTTCGATCAGGTCGTAGCCTTCGCGACCAAGCACGGGCTGAAGCAGATCCAGTTCATCGGCGCACAGCTGGACCCCATCGCCCCGGTGGCGGAAAGCCTGCGGAAAAAGGCCGTGCTGGCGGAGCATGGCCTCACCGCCTACTCCTTCGGCGTCAACAAGGGCGGGCTCGACAAGGAGACCAACCGCAAGCTGTTCGAATTCGCCAAGCTCATGGACATGAAAGTCATCATGATCGAGCCGCAGGATCTCGCGGCGTGGGACAATCTCGAGCAGCTCGTCAAGGAATACGACATCAAGCTCGCCATCCACAACCACGGTCGCGGCACGGTCTACGGCGACCCGGCCACGGTCAAGGCCGTGCTGGCCAAGCGCGACCATCGCATCGGCGTGTGCCTCGACGTCGGCTGGATCACCGCGGCCGGCTTTGATGCCGCCACCGTCTTCCATGATTACGGCGACCGCGTCTACGACATCCATTTCAAGGACAAGCAGACGACCATGGTCGACGGCAAGCCCGTCGCCGTCGACACCGAGATCGGCAAGGGCGAGGCCAACTACCAGGGCCTGTTCACCGAGATCAAGAAGTCGAACTGGAGCGGCGTCATGGCCATCGAGACGGACAGCAAGGCCTTCGCCGAGGACCCGAACCGGCTTGTCAGTGAGGCCCGCGTCTTTTTCGACGCCAATTTTCCGGGCACCAAATAGCAGCGCGGCTCAGGAGCCCTTGGGCGGCTCCCACAGCTCGATGCGATTGCCCTCGCCGTCCTTGATCCAGGCGAATTTGCCGTACTCGGACGCCTCGATCCCTTTCGGGTCGATCCACACTTTCTCCCTCTTCAGGTCGGCGAGCACCTTCTGCAGATTGGCGACGCGGTAGTTGAGCATGTGGCTCTGCTTGTTTTTCCCGAAATACTCCGTGTCGGCATCGAACAGGCTCCAGGCGGTGCGGCCCATTTTCTTCGGGGCCTTGGCCTCGCGCCACTCGAAGGACCAGCCGGACCACTGGTCGTTGAGAGGGAGGCCGAGATGCTTCTTGTACCAGGCGGCGAGTTTCTTCCTGTGCTTTGCCTTGAAGAAAATGCCGCCGATGCCGGTGATGCGCGGTTTGATGTTTTTCACGGGAGTTCAGGGTGGCATGCGTTGGTAGGAAAACTCGATGCGCTTCCCCTGCCCGGCCGGGTCGGGACCCTCGAGGGCGGCCAGCAGCGAGCCATCCGCCTTGAGCGTATACGTGATGCGCTGCGGGAAATCCTGTTGTGGATTGTCGAACACCACCTCGGTGTCCGTGAGCGACTTGATCTGGAACGCCGCCTCCTTCTGGCCCGACCGTTGGGCAACGTAGAAAAGGTCCCCCCCGGGCCCCTCGCGAATCTGAATGAACTCGTGCTCCACGACCTTGCCCTTCACCACGGTGCGGGCCATGCCGAGCATGACCCCGGCCGCCGGCGCCATCCACTGCTCGTCGACGACCCGGCCGCTCTTCTCCAGGTGCCAGTGGCCGGCCAGCCAGGCGAGCTTGTTGATGGCGGGCGGAGGCGGGGCCTTGGCGGGCTTCTTGGGCTCGGCGGCGGACAAAAGCACCGGCGTAAGCACGAGACTGCAGAGGACCGGAAGCCACCGGGATTTCATGACGGAAAGAGAACAGGGAAAATCGCCCGTGTCCACGCGGGTTTCACGCTGCGAGCTTTTTCTCCAACGGCGTGACGGGATCGATGGCCAGCCAGCAGAACGCGCCGAGCGAGTATATCACCGTGGTGATCAGGAACACCATGTGCCAGTCTTGGTGGGTCGATTTCAGGATCAGGCCGACGACCAGCGGGCCGGCCATGCCACCGAAGTTGCCCATCATGTTCATGCTGCCGGACACGGTGCCGGCGAACTTGCCGCCCACATCCATGCACGTGGCCCAGCTGCCCGGCAGGGTCAGGTCGTTGAAGAAACTCGCGACGCCCATCGACAGCATCGCCAGCAACGGATCCCGGATGTAGAACGACACCATCAGCAGCGAGGAGGCGCCGGCCAGCCCGAGAAAGCCGAAGGTGCGCCGGATGGTCGTCACGTTGCCACCGTCGGCGATCAGGCGGCTGGAAACGGCGCCGGCCGTGAGGGACCCAAAGCCGCCGAAGAGCAGCGGTATGCCCGCCAGCGCCGCCGCGAGCAGCTTCAGGCTGAGCTCGGGCGTGAACCATCCCTCCAGCACACTTCCCAGCCAGTGCATCACGACATTGGACTTGATCTCCAGGCCACGCACATCCTTGAGGTAGGTCGGCAGCCACGTGACGTAGAAATACCAGCCGTAACTCAGGAAAAAATACTGCGCCCAGAGCAGCCACATGGTCGGCCGCGTGACCAGCTCGCGCCACGGCACGTCGCCATGGCCGCTTACGTTCTGCTCGTTGCCCTTCAGCAGCGCGAGCTCCGAGGCATTGACGCTCCGGTGGTCGCGCGGGTTGTCGCGAAACCACCAGTAGAAGAATAGCGCCCAGACCAGCCCGAGCAGGCCGAAAACCATGAACGCCGTCCGCCAGCTCACCAGCGCCATGACCATGACGACCAGCAGCGGCGCCGACGCCCCGCCCCAGCGCGCGCCCATCCACATCAGCGCCTGTGCCCGCGTGCGGTCCCTGATGGGCAGCCACGCGCTGAACGCCTTGGTCAGGTTGGGAAAGCAGCCCGCCTCGCCCGCACCAAACAGAAACCGCGTCACGAGCATTGCGACGTAGTTCCACGCCCAACCGGTCGCGGCCGTGAAGAATGACCACCACAACACCACGCGCAGCAGCACGCTGCGGGCCCCGATCTTGTCCCCCAGCCAGCCCGTCGGGATTTCAAACACGGCATAGGCCAGCGTGAAGGCCGAGAAGATCGCCCCCTTCTGCGCATCGTCCAGGTGCATGTCCTTCGCCATCGTCGGCATGGCTTGCGAGATGCAGACCCGGTCGACGTATTGGATGACCGCCAGGGCGACGGCGAAAACAATGACCCAATAGCGGGCTCGCGTCGGCCGGTCTGGGGTGAGGCTCCCGGCGGAGCCGGCAGGGGTGGACATGCGCGGACAGGCTAGAGGGAGCGCGACGAAGCCGGCCAGCTTTTGTTTGCCGAACTTGCCCCCGGCACCGGGACAGTTCAACCCCTCCTAGCGAACTTCAGGCCGACGATGCCGGCCACGATGAGCACCATGCACGCCAGCCGCGCCGCCGTGGCCGGTTCCTTGAACAGCACGATGCCGGCGATGGCCGTACCGACGGCGCCGATGCCAGTCCAGATGGCGTAGCTCGGGCCGAGCGGCAGAACCTTGATGGCCTGGGCCAGGCACCAGAAACTCGCAAGCATCAGGAGCACCGTGACCACGCTCGTCCCCAGCCGCGTGAAGCCTTCGGTATATTTCAACCCGACGGCCCAGGCGATTTCGAGTAACCCGGCGATGATGAGCCAAACCCAAGGCATGACCACGAGTTAACCACGGATGCCCGCCGGGGCACGGAAGATCTGCTTCCGGCCCACGGGAACCCAGCAGGAGCGGAATCCCGGAACGACCCACGGCCCTTTCCGCCTCCGCCAGCTGGGGCGTCCCGCCGATTGACTGGGGCGAGGATCGGTCCGGCGACCACCGCACTGGTTGTGCCAGCGACCTACGTCTTACGGAGTAAATGCGATTCCCAAGCTTCGCGCAGCCTCCGCCAACGCATGCACAGTGCGACGGGGTGCCGGACGCTAACATGCGGACAACATACCTCGTGCCGGGAATATCCGCCTCCGGGCGGGACCGACCCGGCTCCATCCATGCCCCCCCGCCCCAAACCCTTCCTTGAGCCGGAATACTGCAAGGGCTGTCTCCGCTGCATCGAGGCCTGCCCGCGCGGCTGCATCACGCCGGGCGGCAGCATCAACCCGGAGACGGGGCTCATTCCTGTCAAATTAAATCTGGAGAACTGCAACGGTTGCGCCCTCTGCATGGCGGCCTGTCCCGAGCCGTTCGGCCTGCGACCCGTGGCCGAGCCGTCGGCGACCAGCCATGATTTCGAGCTGCAGGACCCGGTGAAGCTTTTCGGTCCAAAGGTCGTGGCCAGCCACTCCGAGGGAGACCAACCCGACGAATTCGTCGCCCTGCCGGCCTGCGAGCCAATGGTGCTCAAGGGCACGTACGCCTCCGCGGTCGGTGCGCTGCTGGCCGGTTGCCGCCACGTCTTTGGCTACCCCATCACCCCGAGCACCGAGGGCGCGGAGCTCATGGCGAAGATCCTCCCAAAGGTGGGCGGACATTTCGTCCAGGCCGTCAGCGAGACCGCCGCGGTCAACATGATGTATGGCGCCGGCGGCGCTGGCGTACCCTGCATCACCTACACCAGCGGGCCGGGCTTCAGCTTGATGCTGGAGGGCATCAGCTACATGATCGGTGCCGAGGTGCCGGGTGTCTTCGTCAACATCATGCGGGGCGGCCCCGGCCTCGGCAACCTCGGGCCCGAGCAAGCCGACATCAAGCTGGCCTGCCGCGGCCTCGGCCACGGCAACACCCATGCCATCGTCTTTGCCCCGGGCAACCCGCAGGAGATGCTCGACCTGACGATGCGGGCACTCGAGCTCAGCTTCGTCTATCGCAACCCTGTCATCATCCTCGGCGATGGCTTCCTCGGCCAGATGACCGGTGTCGTCCGTCTCCCCCAGCAGTTGCGCAAGCCCGGCCTGCCCGCCTGGGCTGTGCACGGCGACCGCGCGCACCGGCACAACCTCATCTGTTCCATCCATCTTGCCGAGGACGATCTCGAGGCCCACAACCGCCACCTCAACACCAAATACGAGTGCATCTCCGCCCGCGAACAGCGCGCCGACAGCTACCGCTGCGCCGACGCCGAGGTGCTGGTGGTCGCCTGCAACACCCCGGCGCGCATGGCCAAGGGCGCAATCGAGGCCGCCCGGTCGCACGGCATCAAGGCGGGCCTCTTCCGCCCGATCACCCTTTGGCCGTTCCCGGTGGAGGCGCTCAAGGCGCTCCTCCCGCAAACGTCCCACCTCGTGGTCGTCGAGGGCAGCGCCGGACAGCTCGAGGACGAACTCCGCCTCGCGCTCAGCCACGCCGGCCTCGTCCCGCCGCCCATCTCCTCGGTGCGGCACTACGGCGGCGTACTGCCGTCGCAGGATGAGATCCTCGACTGCATCCGTGAGACCCAGGAGGTGCTGTCGTGAGCGTCTTCTACACCAACTTCACCCGACACGCGCATGGCGAAGGACTCAAGGGTCATAGCACCCACTACTGTGCCGGCTGCGGACATGGTGTCGTGCACCGCGACCTCGCCGAGGTGATCGAGGACCTCGGCCTGCAGGATCGCGCAATCCTCGTCAGCCCCGTCGGCTGCGCCGTCTTCGCGCACTACTATTTCGACATCGGCAACACCCAGGCCGCGCACGGCCGCGCCCCGGCTGTGGCGCTCGGCCACAAACTGGCCAATCCCGACGCGGTCGTCATCAGCTACCAGGGAGACGGCGACCTCGCCTCGATCGGGCTCGCCGAGACCATCTCCATCGCGCAGATGGGCCTGCCCCTCACGGTCATCTTCATCAACAACGCCATCTACGGCATGACGGGCGGCCAGCTCGCGCCGACCTCGTTGATGGGCCAGAAGACGGCGACCAGCCCCGAGGGTCGCAACGCCTCCATGGGCCAGCCGCTCAAGATGGCCGAGCTCATCGCGCAACTCGACGGCCCCGTCTATGTCGAACGCGTCGCCCTCTTTGACGCCCGCCAGCGCGTCAAGGCCCGCAAGGCCATCCGCAAGGGGCTCACACTCCAGCAGGAGGGCCGCGGCTACGCGTTCATCGAGATCTTGAGCGAATGCCCCACCCACCTGAAACTTTCGCCGACCGAGACCGAGAAATGGGTGAAGGAGATGATGGAACCCGTCTTTCCGCTCGGAGTGAAGAAGGACCTGACCGTCGAGCCGTGGTTCAAGCCCGCCGCTCCACGCTTTGAGCCGGCGGAGATCCTCGGTTACTGCGGCGCCGACCCGGCGGCCGCGACGCGCCCGACCGCGGCCTGGCCCGTCCACCTTACCAGCCGGAACATCAGCCTGAAATTCGCCGGCGCCGGTGGCGACGGTGCCCAGACCGCCGCGTTGCTGTTGACCCGCGCCGCCATCGAGCAGGGCTTCGACGCCACGGACATTCCCAGCTACGGCCCCGAGAGCCGCGGCGGCACTTCCTACGCCGACGTGCATATCGCCGCCGGCGAGGTGCTCAACCCCGCGGCGCCCGAGCCCGACATCCTCGTCGCGTTCAACGCCCCGAGCCTCACCAAGTTCGCCCGTGCCGTGCCGGTGGGCGGGCTCATCATCTACGACAGCACCGTCATCCTCGAGCCCGGCGAACTGCCGGCCGGCCGGCGCGTGCTGCCCGTGCCCCTGACCGGACTGGCCGCGGATCTCGGCCGGCCGATGGTCAAGAACGTGGTCGCGCTCGGCGTGCTGCAAGCCGCAACCGAGCTGCTTCCCGCCAGCGCCATTCTTGAAACCCTGCGCCATGTCCTGAAAGACAAGGCCGCCATGATGCCGCTCAATGAGGCGGCCTTCGCCGCCGGACTGAAGGCGGTCGCCCCCGTGTCCGCATGACTCCCGACGGATTTGTTGACGAAGCCGAGGCCTATGGCCTGCTGGAACGGGCCGGACTCTGCCCGCCGCGCCACGGTGTCGCCGGCGGCACCCTGCCGTTCGAGCCGGGCGAACCGGTCGTCGTGAAGGGCCTGGGCGAAAACGTCTGGCACAAGACAGAGCTCGGGGCCGTCCATTTCCTGCCCTTCGAAAAGCAGAGCGTGATCGAGGAGATCAAGGTCATGCGGCAGCGCCTCGAGTCGGGGGGCCACCGCTGGCTGGAAGGGCTTGTCTGCGAGCAGATCGACATCGCCTGCTGCCCGCACCTGCCTTCCGAGGGTTTTGCGTCCCTCTCGCGGAGTGAAGCCGGCTGGACACTCCTTTTCGGGTTTGGCGGCCTGCAGGCAGACGCCCTCGCCGAGCTCACCCCCCCACTGCGCTGGCCGCTGACGTTCGTCAGGCCGGAGGAGGCGCTGAAGGATTTCGAGAAGCACCTGCTCGGGCGCATCTGGCTGGGCCGTTTGCGCGGCACGCAAGCGCTGACGAAACCGGAAATCCTCGCCCGGTTCTTCGCGTCGCTTTGGGCGCTGGCCGACGTGGCGGAAACCGAGGGACTCGTCTTGCTCGAGCTCAATCCCATCGCCCTCGACCTTCAGGGCCAGCCGCGCCCCCTCGATGCCGTCGGCACTCACGGCCCGCGGCCCACCTCGCGATCAGCTCCGCCCGCGGATTTTCTCGCAACCCTGCGCCTGCCGCGTCGGATCGCCCTGGCGGGCATCTCGGCCACGGAAGGCGGCGTCGGCCGCACCATCCTGGAAAATCTCCGTCACTACGCGTTGCCGGCCGGCGACCTTGTGCTCGTGAAACCGGGCAAGAAGAAGTTCCTCGGCCTGCCCTGTGTACGTGACGTCGCGGAGCTGCGCGCCGCGCCTGTTGACCTTCTGATCCTTGCCCTGCCGGCTCCCGCTGCGGCTGGTGTGTTGCTGCAGCTAGTGGAGCAAGGCGGCGGGGCCGCCACCGTGGCCCTAACCTGCGGTGGTATTGGTGATGGGGCCGACACCGTCGGATCTGGCCACCGGTTGACCCAGGCCCTCTGTGGGGCCAGGGCGGCCGGTCGCTGGACCCCGGCGGTGCTCGGCCCAAACTTTCTGGGTCATTGGGTGCCGGGCCGCCGGCTCGATACGTCGTTCATTCCGGCGGTAAAAATCCCGGCCCCCGATCCCGCCGGCGGCGAACTCACCCTGCTTGGCCAGAGCGGAGCTTTTCTGCTCAGCCGGCGTTCCCGCCGGCCTGACTTGCGTTTCGGCCTCGGTGTTTCCCTCGGCAACCAGCTCGATATCGCGCTGTGCGATGTGCTGGCCGCGCTCGCGGCGGAACGGGGCACCGGCCCGGTCGCGGCGTATATCGAGGGTTTCGGCCCGGGCCAGTTGCTGCCGGCCGCCAGGGCGATCCGGCAATTGCGGGAGCAGGGCCGCCACGTACTCCTCCATCGCGCCGGGCGCACGGAGGCCGGCCAGGCCGCGGCCGCCAGCCATACCGGCGCCATGGCCGGCAATCTCATCCTCGAGCGAAACCTGCTGGAGCGCGCGGGTGCGCGGTTCGCCGACACCATCGACGATTTCGACGCCGCCCTCGGCTGGCTGAGCATTCATCCGCAGCCGCAGGTCGGACCGGTGGCCGTGCTGACCAATGCCGGCTTTGAAAGCGTGAACGCGGGCGATATCTTCGACCAAAATCTCCCGGCCGCCCAACTCGGCGAGACCACCCGGACGGCACTGGCGGAAATGCTCGTCCGGCACGAACTCTCCGGCCTGGTGAACGCGCGCTTGCCGCTCGATCTTACTCCGATGGCCGGCGAGGCGGTTTTCCTCGATGCCGCCGACATTCTCCTGCGGGACGCCGCCGTGCTGGTCGTCGGTCTGGTGCCATTCACGCGCCGGCTGGACACCTCGGCCACCGGCGGAGCCAAGCTGGCGGCGGTATTCGCCCACTTGAGCCGCACCCACGGCAAACCCATCGCGGTCGCGGTGGATTCGGGGGCGGACTACGCAGCTTACCGCCGGGCCTTCGTTGACGCCGGTCTGCCCGTCTTCGACCGGATGGAAACGGCCCTCCGCGGCCTGCGAGTGCTGGGCTGACCAGATTCCCGATGGCCGAGTGTTTCATCCCAGCCGGTCCCCGAAGAAGTTCTTTTTGAACGCCGCCCAACGATAGGGTGTAATATCTTAGGCCATAGTCGAACAGCCTGCTGCGCCCCCACGGTCGCTCAAGGCTGCCGTCTCAGAAAAACATCGCTTCGCTCAGGGTCTGCTCCGGGGAGAGCAGGTGCGCCCCGACGGTCAGCGTGGTCCGGCCGGTACCGAGGTCGCCCGTGAACTCCGCCTGATTCTGCGACAGATCCGCCGCCCATAGGAAGGTCTTCTTCGGGTCGGCGTAGGTGAATTCCAACGAGAAGCATCCAGCGCAATCCACCCCGGTGACGGAAAATGCAATGGACGGGTCGAGGCTGGCGCCGGAGCGCACGAGCCCCTTCTTCACCCAACCAAGCAGGCAGCTCGCCTCGGCCCCCAGCTGCTCGCGATGGTGGATCGTGACTTGCCGCAGGCCGCCGATGATGAGCGGTGGCGCATAGCGGCTGAGAAACTGGCCGATATTCTGGCGCAACGGCAGCGTGCGCGAGTATGCCAGGTCGCGCACCGCCGAAATCTTGGGCCACGCGAAGGACAGCGCATCCGGCGAGACGATGGCACTGTCGAACATCACGCGCTGCGACCGGGTGAGGAGGTAGACGTAGTTGCTGAGCCGCTTGCTCGAGGTGAAGCGGTGCGCCCAGTAGTAGAGCGGCAGATCCGGCTCAAGGCACACCGACACCTGGTCCTGCAGGTAGTCCTTGGCGGCGGGCGGATAACTCAGGGCCACCACCTCGATGCAGCGCGTGTCGTCCTTCGATTTGCCCAGGAAACACTCGCCGTAGATCTTCGCCCGCATCTCCAGCCGGCCGGTATCCTCGTGCACGGGACAGAGCACCACGACGCGGCAGGGATAGCGCTGCGCGAGCCGGACGGCGACCTGGAACTGTTCCACGGCGTCCGCCGGTTTGGTGGCGAGACCGAGGTGCAGGACGAGATTGAGCTGCATGGCCCTCAGCTCCTCGGCGGCCGTGTCCGCCCAGAGCTGGGCAAAACCGGCGGTGATGCCGCCAACGGGCACTTCGAGTCCAGGCAGGGCTGCAAATATCTCCGGCATGACGCTCAGGGCTCCCGCCAGAGATGGCCGTTCGCGGCGAGCAACCCGGCTGACGAGGCCGGGCCCCACGAGCCGGCGGGATAACTGTCCATGCCCTCGCGGCCTTGGGTCGCCCAGTACTCCAGGATCGGCGTGATCAGCTGCCAGGAACGCTCGGTCTCATCGCCGCGGATGAAGAGCGTGCCGTCGCCGATCATCGCGTCGAGCACCAGCCGTTCGTAGGCCTCGGGCGTGTTGGAACCGAACGTGGTCGCGTAGCGGAAATGCATCTTGACCGGCTGCGTCCTCGTCTCGAGGCCGGGCACCTTGGCGTTGAGCACGAGGCTCAGGCCCTCGTCGGGCTGGATCTGGAAGGCGAGCGTGTTGGGCGCGAGGATCGAACGCTCCGACTCGGCGAAGATGTTGCCCGGGGCCCGCTTGAAGCGGATGGCGATCTCGCTGACCCGGCGCGCCATTCTTTTGCCCGAACGCAGGTAGAACGGCACGCCCTGCCAGCGCCAGTTGTTGATGCTCAGGCGAAGCGCAGCATAGCTCTCGGTGGTGGACTGCGGCGCGATGTCCTTCTCCGCGAGGTACCCGGAGACTTCCTTGCCCGCGAGCATGCCGGCGGTGTATTGCGCCCGGGCGACGTCGCTGGCCTCCCCGCCGAGACGGAGCGGCTGGATGGCCTTGAGCAGCTTCACCTTTTCGTCGCGGATCGACTCGGGATCGAACGATACGGGGGGCTCCATCGCCGTGAGCGCGAGGAGCTGCATCGTGTGGTTCTGGATCATGTCGCGCAGGCAGCCACTCTGCTCGTAGTAGCCGGCACGCGAGCCGACACCGACCTCCTCGGCCACGGTGATCTGCACATGGTCGATGTAGTTGCGGTTCCACAGCGGCTCGAAGATGGAGTTGGCAAAACGCTGCACGAGGAGATCCTGCACCGTCTCCTTGCCCAGGTAGTGGTCGATGCGGAAGACCTGCGATTCCTCGAATTCGCCCAGCAGCGAATGGTTGAGTCCCCGGGCGCTCGCGAGGTCCTTGCCAAAGGGTTTTTCGATGATGACCTTCGACTGGTTCGGCTGACGCACGTAGCGCGCCGCGAGGCCGCTCGCCCCAAGATTCGCCAGGATGGGAGCGAAGACCGAAGGCGGTGTGGAGATGTAGAAGAGTGACTGTAGCTGCTGACCGATATTCTTTTCGAGGCCCGCGATGCGCGCCCCCAGCCGCTCGTAAGCCGCCTTCTCGTCGTAGCCGCCGCTGACGTAGAGGGTGCGGGCGGCGAGGCGGGACCACACGACGGGATCCATCTCGCGCCGGGAGAATTCCTTGATGGCGCCGGCGGCCATCTGCTGGAACTCCTCATCGGGAATCGGCTTGCGGCCGAAGCCGATGAGGTAGAAATCCGCCGGCAGGAGGCCGTCATGCGCCAGGTTGTAGATGGCGGGGATGAGCTTGCGGGCGGTGAGGTCGCCCGATGCGCCGAAGATGACTACGACGGTCGGTGGTGAGCCACGGTGCTTGCTCAGACCGTGCAGGAACGGGTGACGGGTCTCTTCAGCCATACGCGGGGAAGTTGCTCCGATGAAACGCTCCCGCAAGGCAATTAATCCGGCTGGACGGAAGTTGACCCGCTACGACGCGGCCTCGTTGAACGCGTCGCTCCGGCGCACCACCTGATAGCCCTTGGGAAAGAGCGGCACGTTCTCAAAGTGCAGCACCTGCGCCGGCAGCCGGGCACTGAGCGTCACCTCGGCGACGTCAAACCGGAAGGTGCGCGGCGGCTGGTCGAGCTGGCCGAGATAGGCCTGCACGGCGCGACGCAGCGCACGCTTCTTGCGCTCGTCCACCGCATGATAGCCGGGGACCAGGGCGCCCTCGGCGCGGGCCTTGACCTCGACAAAAACCAGCACGTCGCCGTCCTGGCAGACGAGATCGATCTCGTCGCGCTGGTCGCGCGGGCTGCGCCAGTTGCGGGTCACGATCGAGAACCCGTGCCGACCTTTCAGAAAATCGGCGGCGGCCTGTTCGCCCCGGGCGCCATCGGCGGCGCGGGTGGTGCGGCTTCCGGTCCGGGTGAGTCTCTGCCAGATTTCTATAAGCCTGCGGTACATTGCAAGTTCGCCCTCGACCACGCGAAAAATTGCCCATACAAGCAAGCGTGTTTTTAAGCTGGTCCTGCGCCGTCTTCCGCGGCCGGCCGGCCGGCGCGCAATCACCTCCCCTTTCTCATGGCCACCGCTAGCAATCTAACCGGCACGCTCCGACGGTCCCTTCTCATCAAAGTCATTTCCAAGCCGGCCCCGAGCAAGGAGGACGTCAACACCGTCATAGAACTCACCGCCAGCAAGGTTGTCGAGTCACTCCAGGCGCAGTCGATGACCCTCTACCTCGTCGAGGGCGGCGAAATCGCCTTCAAGCAGGTCTATTACTCCCCGACGCTCTGGGGCACGGACAAGGACAAGGAGATGCAGTTCAAGGAGACCCAGCGGAAGCTTCTCATGCTGAAACTGCCGGCCGGCACCGGCAACGTCGGCAAGGTCATCCAGACCGGCGAGCCCCTCTTCTTCAGCGGCAAGGGCCCCGACGCCGCCTCGCTCAAGAACATGAACGTCGGCTTCGAGGTCAACTCGATGCTCACCGTCCCGCTCAAGACCAACATCGTCATCGGCGCCATCCAGGTGCTCAACAAGGAGCCCTCCGCCGGCACCGGCGGCCAGTTCACCACCAAGGACCTCGGCGTGCTGCGCGAGGTGGCCGAGTACTCCTCCACCCTCATCCAGCGCATGCTGGACCCGAAGTTCCAGCTCACTCCCGAGGACACCGCCAAGTTCATCTCCAAGTTCACCGAGCTGCCCCTCATCACCAAGCCCGACGAGGTCGAGATCGACGAAAAACTGGTCGAGATCACCGGCGACGCCATCATCCGCCGCGAGTGCATCTTCCCGTACAAGAAGACCGGCGCCAACTCCTGCTCGGTGCTGATGACCAACCCGCTGGACTACGCCAAGCGCGAGTCGTTCTCCCAGGCGACGGAGATGAGCATCGATGACGTCAAGGTCATCCCCGCCAGCCTGCTCGACACCCTGATCAAGCAGTACTTCAAGGAATCCACCGCCAAGAAGTCCGACGCTACCGAGGTCGACATCGACGAGGTCAAGGACCTCATCGCCGGCGCCTACACCGAGGGCGGCAGCAGCGAGGTCAAGGCCGCCGACCTTGAGAGCGAGGATTCCGCCCCCATCATCCAGCTCACGAACCGCATCATCGAGGACGCCTATGTCTCGGGCGCGTCCGACATCCACGTCGAGCCGATGGAAAAGGACCTGCTCGTGCGCTACCGGATTGACGGCATGTGCATGGAAAAGATGCGCCTGCCCAAGCAGGTCGCCTTCGCCATGGTCGCCCGCCTCAAGATCATGTGCAACCTCGACATCTCCGAGCGCCGCCTGCCGCAGGACGGCCGCATCGTCTTCAAGAAATTCACCAAAAAGAACATCGACATCGACCTGCGCGTCGCCACCGGCCCGATGAACCACGGCGAGAAGGTGGTCATGCGTATCCTCGACAAGCAGAAGTCCACCCTGCCGCTCCCCGCACTTGGTTTCTCCGAGGAAAATCTCGCCAAATATCGCGAGTGCGTGCGCCAGCCCTACGGCATGATCCTGCACTGCGGGCCGACCGGCTCCGGCAAGTCCATGACCCTTTACGCCGCGTTGGGTGAGATCAACACCCCAGACGTCAATATCCAGACGGCGGAGGACCCGATCGAATACACGCTTGGCGGCATCAACCAGATGCAGATGAACAAGCAGATCGGCCTCGATTTCCAAAGAGCGCTCCGCTGCTACCTCCGCATGGATCCCGACATCATCCTCGTCGGCGAAATCCGCGACAAGGAAACGGCCCAGATCGCCTGCGAGGCGGCGCTCACCGGCCACTTGCTCGTCTCGACCCTCCACACCAATGATGCCCCGTCCACCGTTGCCCGTATGGGCGAAATGGGCATCGAGCCTTTCAACATCTCCGCCGCGCTGGTTTGCGTCTGCGCCCAGCGCCTCCTCCGCCGTGTCTGCAAGAACTGCAAGGTCAAGTACAAGCCCGAGGGTCGCGAGTGGGAGATCATCCAGCAGGCTCTCGGCCTCAAGGAGCCGCCCGAGATCTTCAAGGCCGCGCCCGGTGGCTGCCACATCTGCAGCGGCAACGGCTACAAGGGCCGCGTCGGCATCCACGAGCTCATGGTCAACTGCGAGGAGATCGTCGAGGCCATCAACAAGGAGGTCGAGGTCGCCGACTTGAAGCGCGTCTGCATGAAGAATGGGATGAAGACTCTCCACCAGGATTCGATCCTCAAGGTCGTCATGGGTCTGACCACCATGGAGGACGCCCTGTCGAACGTCCCGCCGGACATGATTTCGGAAGGCGGGGACTCCGCCTCGGCCGAAGGAAAGAAGAAGGGACACTGATCTCGGCCCGATCTGCCAGCCAATTGCCGGCCCATACCCCGAGGCCGGACAAGCAAAAGAGGCGCGATCCCGCAAGGGGTCGCGCCTTTTGATTTACCCCGTCGCGTTTGCCGGGACCGGGCGCCCCCTACCCGTTCACCGGTGCGCTCGGGCGGGCGGCACGCACGGCGTCGGCGATGGTCACGGGCAGCGCCTCGGGCTCGCCCTTGGCCTGGTCGAACTTCATCGAGAGCGTCTTTGACACGCCGCGCTCCTGCATCGTCACGCCGTAGATCGCATCCGCCGCGGCGATGGTGCTCTTGTTGTGCGTGATGATGATGAACTGCGACTCGTTGACGAATTGCTTCAGCAGGTTCGTGAACCGGTGGATGTTCGACTCGTCGAGCGGCGCGTCGAGCTCGTCGAGCAGACAGAACGGCGACGGTTTCACCATGTAGAGCGCGAAGAGCAGCGCAACCGCGGTGAGCGTCTTCTGGCCGCCGGAGAGCAACGTGATGCCCTTCAGCTTCGTGCCAGGCGGTTGGGCGACGATCTCGATCCCGCTTTCCAGCGGATCCTCGGCCGTGACCAGCTCAATCTCGGCCCGGCCGCCTCCAAAGAGGATCTGGAACGTGTAGGCAAAATTCTTCCGGATCTGGTCGAAGGTAACCTGGAACTGCTTCAGGGAGGTCTGGTTGATGTCATCGATGGCCTTGAGCAGCTGCGCCTTGGCGCTGGCCAGGTCGTCACTCTGGGTCCGCAGGAACTCGAAGCGCTGTTTCAATTCCGCGTATTCCTCGATGGCCACGAGGTTGACCGCGCCCATGGCCGAGATTCGCTGCCGGAGGGCGTCCACCTCGGCCTTGATCTCTTCCCAACTGGTTGCGTCGAGCGCGGTGAGATCGGCCTCGGTCGGCTCGCCCTTGGGACCCTTCTCCTTGCGCCGGCGTTTCGGGGTCACGGCGGCGTCCGCGGCGGTTTCCTCCTCCTCGTCGAGATCGAGCGCCTTCAAACCCTCGGGTTCGTCGTCGGCGTGCCATAATAGATTTCTCCAGTCGAGGGCCGCCACGTCGGCGGTGAACTCGCGTTGCACTTCCTCGGCCAGAAAGCGCACGCGGGCGCGGGTCTCGGCCATCCTGACCTCATGCTTGGTGAGCTCGGCATGGGCCGACTCGGCGTCATCCCGGATTGTGGTCAGGCCTTGCTCGAGGGTCGAAATGTCGTGTTCCACGGTCGCCAGCTCCCCGCGGATCTTCTCCACGTTCTCCTGCGCCACGACCAGCGTGCGGGTGATCTCCCCGGCCCGGCGCTGCTGTGCGGCCGAATCCTCCTCCAACTGTTTCACCTGCTCGGACCAGGTCTCCAGCTCGATCTGACGCTGGACCAGCAGTTCATCCAGCTGCCCCCGGCGGCGTTCCATCTCGGACAGGCCACGGTCAAGCACCTCGACCTTCTGCCGGCGCTCGGCCAGTTCCAGACGGGCCTGGGCCAGGATTTCCTTTTTCTCATCCCGGGCGGCCCGCTTCTCGGCGATCGCCGTCTCGGTGGCGGAAATCCGGTCCTTTTGGGCGGCGACGTTGCCTTCGGCCTCGGCCAGCTGGGCCTGTGCCTTGGCAAGCCGCGTCCGGGCCTCGTCGTGGTCGCGCTTGAGGTTGGTGAGTTCGTTCTCCATGCGGCCCAGGCGCGTGGTGGCGTCGTCCTGTGAGCGCTGGGCGTTCTTTTCCTCCGTATGCACGGCGGCGGCCAGCTGCGAGGCGGCCAGCACGTCCTTGCGTTTCTGCTCCAACACCTGCTCAGCCGCGACCAGCGCCGTGTTGAGCTGGTCGATGACCGACCGCTGCTCCTCGTGCGCCTTCTGCTCGGCGACCACCGCCTTGCCGGTCTCGCGCAGGTCGACCTCGCGCTGCACGATGCTATTGGCGGGCTTCTTGTGGTGACCGCCGAAAATCAATCCCCGCCGGTCGACGAGTTCGCCCTTCGGCGTCGCCACCATGAGGAACCCGAAGGCCGGGTTGGTCTTCCAGAATTCGAGGAAGGCCGCCAGGTCATCCGCGAGGTAACACGCGGAAAGCAAGCTAGCGGCCGGATGGGCGGCATCGAGGTTGGCGACGGCCTCGCGGGCGGGACGCAATCCCGTCGGCAGATTGGCGCCCTGCTCCCCGGTCCCCGCTCCCTGCTCGGTCACCTGCAGGCACACGCTGCCGATCTTGTCGGTCTCGAGCTGGGCCAGAATCTTCTGCGCGGTCCCCAGGTCGGCCACCGCAATGGCCTCGACCGAGGCGCCCAACAGCGCTTCCAATGCCTTGGCGTATTCGGCCCGGACCTCCAGCCCCTGGGTGATGGGCGTGAATTTCTGCTCGCCGATGCTGGTGGCCAGCCGGCCCGACAGCAGAGCCTTGGCCCCTTCGCCGAATCCTTCCCATTTCTCCTGCAATTGCTGGAGCAGTTTCAACCGCGCCGCCTTCTGGGCGAGATTGCGGTCGATGTCCTGCTGCTTGCGCTGCGCTTCGCGAAATCTCTGCGTGCAGTCCTGCAACGCGGTCTGCGCGGCCTGGGCCTCGTTGGTCGTGCGGCTCTGGTCGGCGCGAGCCGTCTCGCCCCGGGCGCGCACCTGGGTGAGCGCGAGTGTGGCGGCCTCGACCGCCGCGCGGAGCTGCGCGAGCTCGGTGGAAAGCTGGTCGTATTTGTGCTGGCTGGTGCGGGCATCCACCTCGAGGCCGGAACTTTCGGTGCGGTGGCGCGCGACGGCGCTCTCCACCTGCAGCAGGGCGAATTTGTCGGCGTTGAGCTGCTGCTCGGTCTTGGTCAGTTCACCCTCGGTGACCGCCAGCTCGCGATTGCGGTCCTGAAAGACGGCGTCGGAACTCCCGAGCAACGACAGTTGCATCTGCTTGTCCTGCGCCCCGGTATCGACCTGCGACGCCAGCTCCTTTAGCTGCATCTCCAGTTCGGTGAGATCGTCCTGCCCGGCGGCGATGCGCTCGCCCAGGCCGGCGCGCTTCACCTGCGCCAGTCCCGCCTGGTTCTCGGCCTGCTCCTTCTGGGAACGCAGGTCAAAGACCGCCTGCTGGGCGTCCTGCACCCGCTGGTGGAGTGAGCTCCGGGCTGCCTTCTTGTCGTCGAGCGAGGCGGTGCGTTCCTCCAGCGAGGCGCGGCGCGTGTCGGCGTCACCGCGGAGCGCGGCGACGCGGCCCTCAAGTTCGGCCAGCGCGGCGCTGAGCCGGCTGAACTGAAAGCTGTCGTGCGCCAGCGCGAGGTGGCGCAGCCGGAAGCTGATGCGCTTGTAACGCATCGCCTTCGCGGCCTGGCGCTTCAGGCTGCCGATCTGCCGGGAGACCTCGGTGACGACGTCGGAGACCCGCGCGAGATTCTGCTCCGTCAACGCCAGCTTGTTCATCGCCTCGCGGCGCTGGCTCTTGTACTTGGTGATGCCGGCGGCCTCCTCGAAAACCACGCGGCGTTCCTCGGGCTTCGACGAGAGGATCTGGTCGATCTGGCCTTGGGCCATGATCGAGTAGCTGGTGCGGCCGACCCCGGTGTCCATGAAGAGCTTGTTGATGTCCTTCAGGCGGCAGGGCTGGCCGTTGAAATAGTATTCGCCCAGGCCGTCCCGGGCGACCCGGTGCATGATCTCGATCTCGTGGAAATCACTGCCGAGCTGCTTCTCGCAGTCGGTCAGCAGCAGCGCGACCTCGGAATACTGGGCGGGCTTGCGGGTATCCGCCCCCTCGAAGATGACGTCCTGCATCTTGCCGCCGCGGAGAGCCTTGGCACTTTGCTCGCCCAGGACCCAGCGGATGGCGTCCGCGATGTTGCTTTTCCCGCAGCCATTGGGTCCGACGATGGCGGTGACGCCGGGCTGAAAACTGAGGGTGGTGTTGTCCGCGAAACTTTTAAATCCGTGGAGTTTTAGCGCCTTAAGATACATGTAGCTTAAAGGGAAAACTAGAGGGAGCGGCCCACGGCTCCGCAATGGAAAAAACGCCCAAAACAACTTCGGCCGATGTTAGCAAACCGACGGTTGACTTAATGCCCGCTACTGGCTTTCGGGGCCGCTTGCCACCGGCGCCGGGTTGGACAACCTGCGGTCGATGCCCGACGCCCGCGCCACCCTCGATTCCACCAAGCGCTTCATGCCGTGGCTGGTCGCCGTGTCGCTGTTCATGGAGAATCTCGACGCCACCATCGTCAACACCGCGGTGCCGACGATGGCCGCGAACCTCGGGGTGACACCGCTCAGCCTGAAGGGCGTGCTCACGAGCTATACGCTCTGCCTGGCCGTTTTCATCCCCATCAGCGGCTGGATGGCCGACCGTTTCGGCACCAAACGGGTCTTCACCTGGGCGGTGTCGCTCTTCACCCTCGGATCCCTTCTTTGCGGACTGGCCTTGAACAGCCCGATGCTCGTGGCCGCACGCGTCGTCCAAGGCATCGGCGGCGCGATGATGACCCCTGTCGGCCGGCTGGCGCTGGTGCGTACCTTCCCCCGGTCGGAGATGCTCACGGCCATGAACTTCGTCGTTATCCCGGCGCTCATCGGACCGCTGCTGGGACCATTCGCCGGCGGCATGATCGTCCATTGGCTGCCTTGGCGCACCATCTTCTTCGTGAACCTGCCCATCGGCTTCCTCGGCCTCTGGCTGATCAAGCATCACATGCCCGACTTCCGCGACGCTGCGGTGGCGCCGCTGGACCGCTGGGGTTTTCTGCTGTTCGGCAGCGGCATCGCCCTGCTCTCCTACGTGCTGGAGATCTTCGGCGAGCACCGGCTGCCTCCCGGATTGATCCTCGCGCTGCTCGCCGTGTCGGTCGGCCTGCTGGCCACCTACGGCTGGCGCAGCCGGCGGGTGATCAACCCCGTGCTGCGTCTGTCGTTGTTCGAGATCCGGACCTTCAATGTCGCGGTGCTGGGCGGCATCATCACGCGTCTCGGCGTCGGCGGCATGCCCTTCCTCCTGCCCCTGCTCTACCAGATCGGCATGGGCTTCCCGGCGTGGCAGGCCGGCCTGCTGACCATGCCGCAAGCGATCGCCGCCATCACCATGAAGATGATGAGCAAGGGCATCCTCGCCCGTTTCGGCCACCGGCAGGTCCTGATCACGAACACCGTGCTCTTTGGGGCCACGATGATGGTCTTCTCGCTCATCGGGCCGGGCACGCCCATCTGGTGCATCCTGCTGCTGAGCTTCACGCAGGGGTTCTTCTCCGCGCTGCAGTTCACCAGCATGAACACCCTGGTTTACGCCGATATCACCGACCGCGACGCCAGCATGGCCAACAGCATCGCCAGCACGGCGCAGATGATGGCGCTGAGCTTCGGCGTCGCCTTCGCCTCGCTGCTGGCGGCATGGTTCATTGGCAACACCCCCCAATCCGCCTCGCCCGTCTTCATTGGCGCCCTGCACCATTCCTACCTGGCCCTCGGCGCGGTCACCATCCTCTCGTCCCTGGTCTTCTGGCGGCTGCAACCAAACGACGGCAACAACGTCAGCAACCGCGAGGCCACGCCCGAGGCCGCCGAGGCCGCGTGATCAGTCGACCACCAGCCGCTTACCGAGGCTGACGACATTATCCCGACTGAATCCCAGCCGCTCGTAGAACGCGATCACCGCGGCATTGTCGGCGCGCACCATCAGATTGATCTTGGGGCAGCCGGCCGCCCGCAGCCGTTCTTCCGCCTCCGTCATCAGCCGACACCCCAGACCACCACGCCGCAGCCCCGGTTCGACTCCCAGATAGTTGATCCACCCGCGGTGCCCCTCGTAACCGGCCATCACGACGCCGACAATCCGCCCGGCCGCCACTGCCACGAGGAACCACTCGGGATTCACCTTCAGCTTGCGGGCGATGTCCTTCTTCGGGTCGTTCTGGGGCCGGAGGAGATCACACTTCCGCCAGAGGGCGATGACCGCTGCCTCGTCGGCCGGTGCAAAAGGCCGGATGTCTATTTGTGGTCCCACGGCAGTTGGATTTGCAGCCTGGGAAATTTCCAGATGCGGACGACCTCGAACATTTTTCCCGGGTTGCAGATGCCGCGGGGGTCGAGCGCCTTTTTGACCGCCTGCATCGCTTTCACCTGCGCCGGCCGGTGCTGGATGCGCAGGAATGGCGTCTTGGCCAAGCCAATGCCGTGCTCACCCGAGATCGAGCCGCCCAACGCCACCACCGTTTCCATCAGGTCTTGCACCGCCCTTTCGGCCGCGCGCGTCTCGTCAGAACTCGCCCGGTGATACATGATGTTCACGTGCAGGTTGCCGTCCGCCAGGTGGCCAAAGGTGGGAATATGGAGCTTCGACGTGCGCTTCAATTTCGCGAGGTAACGTGCGAACTTCTCATAGTTGCGCATCGGCACAACGATGTCCTCATTGAGCTTTGCGTCGCCGAGTTCGAACATGGCGCCGGAGCACTTGCGGCGCACGGCCCAAAGTTCCTCGGCCTCGGCCCGGCTGCGCGCCTCGCGGAACGCGACCGCATTGGTCTGCGCCCAGGCGAGCACCTCGAACTTGAGGTCCTCGACCTCGCTGACCCCGCCGGCAAACTCGAGCAGGATGACCGGCCGCCCGGACTGACCGGAAAAAACCACCTTGCCCGTGGCCCGTTCGGCGCAGAGCACGCTCTCGCGGTCGAGAAACTCGCAGATCGCGGGCTGCACGCGCGCCCGGAACAGGCTTCGGGCCGCCGCCAAGGCGGCGGTCTCGTCCGTAAACGCCGTGAGCAGCGTCCAGCGCGCCGCCGGCTGCGGAATGAGCTTGAGCACGGCGCCGGTCACGACACCGAGCATGCCTTCGCTGCCAATCCACAGGTCGCGCAGGTTGAAGCCTGCGGCGAATTTCTTGGTGGCCGTCCCCCACTCCACGTATTCGCCGGTCGGCAGGAAGCCGCGCAACGCGATGACGAAGTCGCGCGTCACGCCATATTTGCCGCCGTGCATGCCCCCGGCGTTGCAGGCGATGTTGCCGCCGATGGTGCAGTACTCCTTCGACGAGGGATCGGGCGGATAGAACCAGCCGAGCTTCTCGGCTGCGCGTTGGATATCGCCTGTCCGCGCGCCGGCCTGCACATGCGCCATGCCGGCGTCCGCGTCGATCTTCACCTTCTTCAACCGCAGCATGTCGATGACCCAACCGCCGCGCACCGGTGCCGCCGAACCCATCAGCGTCGTGCCACCGCCCCGCACCGTCACGGGCACGCGGTGCTGGTTGGCCAGGGTGAGGACCACCCCGATTTCTTCCTCCTTGTTCGGCGTGACCACGGCGGCGGGCATGAACGAGATCTTGCTGCTGTCGAAGGAGGCGGCCCAGCAGCCCTCGCGCGAGGTGTCCACGCGCGGACCAAGACGGCGTTTCAATCGACGGGTGGCGGTGGTGAAGACCTGCATGGGAATCCTTACTACTGAGTCCAAGCGCCGTGGAGCTTCAACCAGATAACACGGCGGAGCGGCTGTGCCGGGCGGTCCGGTCAGACGCTGACATCCTTGGTCAGCTCGATGGCCAGGTTCCGGCATTCCTTGATGTCGATCTTGCCGGTGCCGAGCATCGGAATCTTGTCCACGCGGCGAACGATGCGGGGGATCCACAGGTTGGGCAGGCCGGCATCGAGCAGCCTGGCGCGCAGCTCCTCCGTGGAAACATCAATGGTCGTCAGCAGCACGATGGCTTCGCCCTTGACCGGGTCGGGAATGCCCGTGATGGCGAGCGTGGGCGCCTCGTTTTGATCCCAGCTGAACACCTCGATGATCTTCGCCTCGATCGTGACGTGCGGCACCATTTCGCCGCCGATCTTGGAGAAGCGCGAGAGCCGGCCCTCGATGAAGAGGAAGCCGTCGTCGTCGAACCAGCCGAGGTCGCCCGTCATGAACCACCCGTCGCGCAATGCCGTCGCGGTCTTTTCCGGATCCTTCAGGTAGCCGCCAAAAACGTTCGCCCCGCGCAGCCAGACCATGCCGGTGGCGTGCATGGGCAATTCCTCGTGTGTTTCCGGATCAAGGATGCGCGCGGACATGCCGGGCATCAGGCGGCCGACCGCGCCGGTCTTCTTGCCGAGTTGATGCTCGGAGACGCTGGTCGTGATCGCCGGATGGTGCTGGTTGATGTTCGAGGCCGGCGTCGTCTCGGTGAGTCCGTAGCCCTGCAAGACCTCGATGCCGAACTTTTCCAGGAAGCCGTCGTAAAGGTCCATCGGTAGCTTCTCCGCCCCGGTGACCACCAGGCTGAGGGTCTTCAGTTCCTCCTTGGTGGCTTTCTTGAGGAACGGTCGGATGAAGGTCGGCGCGCCGATCATCACCGTCGCCTTCTCCTGCTGGATGGACTCGATTATCTTCCGGGTGTCGAGCGGGCTCGGTACGGTCACAACCTTGCAGCCGCGCAGCATCGGGTACCACAGGGTGACCGTATAGCCGAACGAATGGAACACCGGCAGACAACCGAGCATGATGGCGCTGTCGGGCAGGATGGAGAGCGAGGAAATCTGCGAGCAGTTGGCCAGGATGTTGCGGTGGGACAGCACGACGCCCTTCGGCTCGCCCGAACTGCCGCTGGTGAAGAGCAGCCCGGCCTCGGCCTGGTCGCCCTCGCGGGGCAGCTCGAGCAGGTCGGCCACCCACTGGTTGGGCAGCAGCCAGGCCGCCAGGAACCACGGCAGGACCGCCTTCTTCCCCCCCATGGCCTCAAGCTCCTTCTTCAGGTCGAGCGTGTTCTCTGGAAACGGAAAATGCGGGATCTTCGCCCGCATGGCGTCCGCCGTGATGACCGTTTTGATCTCGCCGACGCGCAGGCTGGCCTCGATGGCCGCGCGACCGACCGTGAAGTTCAGGTTGACCGGCGTCTTGCCCGCGCAGGCGATGGCCAGGTTCACGATGTGGGCGCCCGCGCCCGGCGGCAGCACCACGCCTACACGCTGCTCGGGAATGGTCTTCCGGAAGCGGCGGGAAAGCGCCGCGGCCGCCGCGAGCAACTGCGCCGAGGTCAGGGCCCGACGATCCGCCGTCCGGTCCACCAGTTCCTCGTGCCACGGCCGCTTCGCGAGGGCGCGGACGATCTCGCGCGCCAGGTGCCGCCGCAAGACCGGCCGCTCATGGAAGGCCGTGGCCCCGAGATCCAGCAGGGCGAGGCGAGCGGTCGCCCGGTTCACTTTCGC
>CAZZDB010000010.1:0-36093 GCA_964652485.1 uncultured Oleiharenicola sp. | reverse complement strand
ATGGCTAAATACAAACTGGAATACATCTGGCTGGACGGCTACACGCCGCTGGCCAGCCTGCGCAGCAAGACCCAGATCAAGGAATACGCGAGCTTCCCGCAGCTGGCGGACCTGCCGGTCTGGGGGTTCGACGGCAGCTCGACCCAGCAGGCCGAGGGCAAGAGTTCGGACATCACCCTGAAGCCGGTGGCGGTCTACCCGGACAGCACGCGCAAGAACGGCGTGCTGGTGATGTGCGAGACCTTCCTGCACACGGGGGTGGCGCATCCGTCCAATTCCCGGGCGACGATCCCGGATGATCCGGACACCTGGTTCGGCTTCGAGCAGGAATACTTCTTCTTCAAGGACGGGGCCCCGCTCGGTTTCCCGAAGGACGGGTTTCCGGCCCCGCAGGGCCCGTACTACACGGGCGTCGGCTACAAGAACGTCGGGTGCATCGCCCGGGAGATGGTCGAGAAGCACATCGACATCTGCCTCGACGCCGGGATCAACCTCGAGGGCATCAACGCCGAGGTGGCGAAGGGCCAGTGGGAGTTCCAGATCTTCGGCAAGGGCTCCAAGAGCGCGGCCGACCAGATGTGGGTGGCCCGTTACATCATGACCCGCCTGTGCGAGAAATACTGCATCGACATCGAGTGGCGCTGCAAACCGATCCTCGCGCCCTTCCAGCAGCCGCTGGACTGGAACGGTTCGGGCATGCACTCCAACTTCTCGACCAAGCACATGCGCGAAGTCGGGGGCAAGGCCTACTTCGAGAAGCTGATGGCGGCCTTCAACCAGTACCGCGACGAGCACATCGCCGTCTACGGTCCGGAGAACCACCTGCGGCTGACCGGGCTGCACGAGACGCAGTCGATGGACAAGTTCAACTACGGGGTGGCCGACCGCGGGGCGTCGGTCCGCGTGCCGCACAGCTTCGTCAACAGCGGCTACAAGGGCTACCTCGAGGACCGGCGGCCGAACTCCGCCGCCGACCCGTACCTGGTCGCCGGGCGGATCCTCAAGACGATCCAGACCGTCCCAACGAGCTGAGTGGCCTGCGCCCACCGTCTCCCGGCGGATTCCGGTTAACTTCAAGCCGCCCGGCCTCACCGCCCGGGCGGCTTTTTTGTGACAGGACTGGATGGAGCCGGTCGAGGGCACAAAAAAGCCACACCTAGCGGTGCGGCTGAAGGCGTGGAGGAGCCTCAGGCTCCGGAACGCAATTATCCAAGGGCTGCGGCGTAGTTCGCCTCGGCGGCGTCCCAGTTCACGACATTCCAGAAAGCCGTGATATAGTCCGGCCGGCGGTTCTGGTAGTTCAGGTAATAGGCGTGTTCCCAGACGTCGAGACCGATGACCGGTTTGCCC
This sequence comes from uncultured Oleiharenicola sp., assembly GCA_964652485.1. GTDB lineage: Bacteria > Verrucomicrobiota > Verrucomicrobiia > Opitutales > Opitutaceae > Lacunisphaera. The sequence goes on along the minus strand of CAZZDB010000010.1, from coordinate 34,743 downwards.
TCAATGCCGGCGACAGCTTTGCCCATCAGCGGGCTGTCCTGATTGGCGGTGGAACCGATGGCCAGCTTGCCCCCGTTGACCACGAGCCAGGCCCAGCCGGAGCCGAAGCGCGTGGCGCCAGCCTTGGCGAAGTCTTCCTTGAACTTGGCGAAGCCGCCGAGTTCCGCGTCAATGGCCGCAGCGAGCTTGCCTTTTGGGGCGCCGCCCTTGCCGGGGCCCATGATGGTCCAGAAAAATGAGTGATTGCTGTGGCCGCCGGCATTGTTGCGCACGCCGCCCCGAATGCCCTCGGGCACCTTTGACAGCTCCGCGATCAGCGCGTTGACATCAAGCGCGGCCAGGGCCGCCTGGTCCTTGAGGAGATTGTTGGCGTTGGTGATGTAGGCCTGATGGTGCTTGTCGTGGTGGATTTCCATCGTCTTCGCGTCGATGTGCGGCACAAGGGCGTCAAAAGCGTAGGGCAGTTTGGGAAGTTCGTAAGCCATGATCGTGGTGGGTTGGATTTTCGTTTGGAGGAAACCAATGTGCACGGGTGTTTACTTCCGTCAACTGCGGCTCGCGTCACGCGGATGGGGTCTATCCCGCATCTTCCGGCCACCGTCAGTCGTCTTTCCGCTTCAGTTGAAAATATGCCCGGAGCAGCTCCAGGCAGGTCTTCTCCATTACGCCGCAGGTGATTTCGAGGTGATGATTCGATTGCGGCAGGCCGTTGAGATTCGCCGCGCCGCCGAGGCAGCCCATCTTGGGATCGGGCACGGCATAAACCACCCGCTTGAGGCGCGACATCAGGGTCGCCCCGGAGCACATGGGGCATGGCTCCTTGGTCACGTAAAGCGTGGCGCCGGCCAGCCGCCAGTCGCCCAGGGCCTTGGCCGCCTGTCCGAGTGCAAGGATCTCGGCATGCGCCGTCGGATCGCGGGTGCCGTCGCGCTGGTTGTGCGCGCTGGCGATGACCTCACCGCCCAACTCGATCACTGCGCCGACTGGCACCTCGTCCTGCCGCCAGGCGTCGATGGCTTGGTTGAAGGCCAGCGACATGTAAAACTCGTCGTCCCGCCGCAGTTGGGAGGGATGGATTTTGTCAAAAGGGCAGGGGAGCGTGGGCCGGGTGGAATCCATGATTGCCGCAGAAAGCCTTGACTACGGAGGGAATTCCACAGTTACAAGGGGCTTTTATTAGCCCAACCTGCATGACCCAAACCAGCCAGCACCCCTCCCCCATCTATGTCTGACGGCAAAGTGATTGAAGTGGAGGGCAAGATCATGACGGTCCTCCCGGGCACGATGTTCCGCGTGCAACTCGACAACGGCCACATGGTGCTGGCCCACATCTCCGGCAAGCTCCGCAAGCATTTCATCAAGATCGCCGCCGGCGACAAGGTGAAGATGGAGATGAGCCCCTACGATCTCGACAAGGCGCGCATCACCTACCGCATCCGCGAGACCAACCTGCCGCCCCCGGGTCCCCGCCGCCCCCAACGTCGCTACTGACGCGCTGCGGTCGGCGCGATATGAATACCCCACGCGCTCCACGGGAAGAGACCGATCACATTTCGTTGGCTCCGGAGAGCTTCCAGGAGGAGATCCGGTCCTATTTGAACACCATTGCGCTGGAGCGCGGGCTTTCAAAGAACACGGAAGTCTCCTACCGGAGCGACTTGGTCCAGGCCGCCCAGTTCCTGAAGAAATCAGGCGCGTCAGGCTGGGCGAAGGTGTCGGCGAAACAGCTCACGGCATGGCTCCACTCACTGAGCGACCGGAAACTGAGTGGATCGAGCCAGGCCCGCAAGCTCACCGCGGTACGCACGCTCTGCCGCCATCTCGTGCGCGAGCAGGTGCGGAAGGACGATCCCACCGAATTGCTCGCCGGTCCGAAGATCCGTCGCAAGCTGCCGCAGACCCTTTCCGCCGCCGACATGGGCAAGCTGCTCGCGGCTCCGGCCGGCGGTGACGCCTACGCCGTTCGCGACCGCGCGATGCTGGAACTGGTTTATTCAAGCGGCCTGCGCGCGAGCGAAATCTGCGGGCTCATGCTGCAGCAGGTGGACCTCGATCACGGCTTCGTGCGCGTGTTCGGCAAGGGTTCGAAGGAACGCGTCGTGCCGCTCGGCGCGAAGGCCCGCGATGCCGTGCGGGTCTACCTCGGCTCGGCGCGCCCACGCTTCGTCAAGTCGCGCACCGGCAGCGAGCTGTTCATCACGGAGCGCGGTCGAGCCATGTCCCGCAAGACCCTGTGGGCGATGGTCAAGCACGCCGCCAGGCGCGCCGGCCTCTCCAAGGCTGTGAAGCCCCATTTGCTCCGTCATTCCTTCGCCACGCATCTGCTGGGCGGGGGCGCCGATCTCCGCGCCATCCAGGAGATGCTTGGCCACGCCAGCATCGGCACGACCCAGATCTATACGGCGGTGGAAAATTCCCGGCTGCTCGACCAGCATGCGCGGCATCATCCCCGCAACCACCTGAAGAAATGACGTTGGCAGCCGGCCGTTGCGATTGAGTCCGAGTCCCTCGGCGGGAGCAATCCTCCGGTCAGCGAGCAACCGCGGGATAGTGACGCCGTTGTGATCGGGCGCGACCGGGCCGCCGACATTGTTGCAACCCGCGGCCAAGCTGCGGTGTTTCCAAAAAGTGCACACCCTGTTCTCCCTGGCCGACCTCCGGCAAACCTTGCGCCGCCTTGCGCGCGAACGCGGCTTCACGCTGACCGTCCTGCTGACCCTGGCCATCTGCATCGGGGCCAACGTCGCCATCTTTGCCGTCGTCGATGCCATCCTCGTGCGTTCGCTGCCGTTTCCTCATGCCGAGGAGTTGGTAACGGCCATCAATAGCTATCCCGGAGCCGGCGTGGAGCGCGCTGGCGCCTCGCTGCCCAACTATTATGACCGGCGGGCGGCCATCAAGGCTTTCGGTTCCACCGCGATCTACCAGGGGGGCAGTGCCATCGTCGGCGAGGCCGGTTCGCCCAACCGCGTCGATCGGGACCGCGTGTCCCCTGAGTTTTTCGCGACACTGGGCGTCCCGCTGGCCATGGGCCGGACCTTCAACGATGACGAGATGTTCTACAAGGGCAGCGCCGTCGCCATCCTGACCGACGCCTTCTGGCGCAGCAATTTCAACGCGGACCCCCGGGTGCTCGGCCGCAAGTTCCAAGTCGACACGATGCCCGTCACGGTGATCGGCGTGCTGCCCCCGGGTTTCCACTACCTCTCGAGCAAGGCGAAATTCTTCGTCCCGGCCGCCTCGGACCTGGAGGACCGCGGGGTCGATCGGCGCCACTCCAACAATTTCCAGCTCATCGCCCGTCTCGCGCCGGGCACCTCGATCGCGGTCGCCAAGGCCCAGATCGACGCGTTCAACGCCCAGCAGATCAAAGACGACCCCTACGCGAAGCTGATCGTCGGGGCGGGCTATCACACGATGGTCTATGCCCTGCATGCCGACCATGTGCGGGAGGTCCGGCCCGTCCTGCTGTTGCTGCAGGGCGGCGTCCTGTTCCTCTTGCTGATTGGCGGCGTCAATCTGGTCAACCTGCTCCTGATCCGCGCCAGCGGCCGGGCGAAGGAACTGGCCGTCCGTCAGGCGCTCGGAGCCGGCCGCCGGCACGTGGTCCGCGAGGTCATGGTCGAGACCGTCCTGCTGGCGCTCGCTGGCGGATTGCTCGGATTGGGCGGTGGCGCAGTGGGCATCCGCCTGCTCTCGGTGCTCGGCACCGATCAGTTGCCGCTGGGCGCCACCATTGTCTTCGATGGGCGCGTCGCCGCCGCCGCGCTCCTTGCGTCGATTCTCCTCGGCCTGGCTCTCGCCTTGCCGATCATCTGGTTCAGCCTGCATGGCAGGCTGGCGCCGGTGCTGCAGGCCGAGACCCGCGGTGGCACTGTCAGCCGGGCGGCCCAGCGCGTGCGGCACGGCTTCATCGTCGCCCAGATCGCCCTCGCATTCATGCTGCTGACCGGCGCGGGCCTGCTGGGCCTCAGCCTGCGCCACGTCCTGGCGACCGCGCCGGGGTTCCATCCCGAGCACGTGCTGACCGGCCAGATCGACCTGCCGTGGAAGAATTACCCGAAGCCCGAGCCTCGCCTCGCGTTTATCGAGCGGCTCTTGCCCGAGTTGCGGGCCCTGCCCGGTGTCACCTCGGTTGGCCTCGGCTCCGGCCTGCCCTTCACTGGCAATGCCAACAACAACGCCACTGCCGTCGAGGGCGTCGAGCCGGCTCCCGGGGATTCCATCCGAGCCCACTATACCTCCGCTGCCGTGGGCGACTACTGGCGGGCGCTGGGCATACCGCTCGTCGCGGGCCGCTTCCTCGAGGATGCCGACAACCACCGCGACCTGAAGGTCTGCGTGGTTGACGAAGATTTCGCCAAGCGCTACTGGCCCAACCAGAGCGCGCTCGGACACCGCCTCGCCAACGGGCCCAAGTTTGACGAAAAAAATGCCCACACCATCGTGGGTGTGGTGGGCCGCGTGAAGCAGAACGACCTCGCGGAAAAGGACGCCCAGGGGACGATCTATTATCCGTATGTGAGCTATTCTGCCACCAACTTCTCGATCGTCGTGCGCACTCCGCTGGAACCGGCGGCCCTGGCGCCGATGATCAAGAAAGCCATGCTCAAGCTCGATCCGGAACTGCCGGTCGATGACCTACGCGCGATGCAGGCACGCATCGACGAGAGTCTGGTGGCCCGCCGTTCCCCGGCCGTGCTTGCCGGGATCTTCGCCGGGGTGGCGCTGCTGCTCGCCGCCGTCGGTACCTACGGTGTGCTGGCCTACGCCGTCAACCAGCGCCGGCGGGAGATCGGTGTGCGGATGGCGTTGGGCGCGTTGCCCCAACAGGTGCTGGCCCAATTCCTGGGTCTCGGCGCAGGCCTGCTCCTCGCCGGCGTCTCCCTCGGTCTGCTCGGTGCGTGGGCGGTGGGCCGGGCGATGCAGAGTGTCCTATTCGGTGTCGGCCCCATTCACGTCGGCGTGCTCGTCGCAACCGCTATCGTGCTCGTGCTGGTGGTCCTGCTCGCGGTATTCCTGCCTTCGCACCGGGCTTCCCGGGTCTCGCCGATCGAGGCCCTACGCGATGATTAAGCCCGGCCGGGCCAGATATCCGGCGGCCAGACGTAGCTGCCGGGTTTGACGAATAGCAGCGGACCGGCGCCCGCGGCCGGTCGCAACACGCCGATGCCTGGGTCGGCCGCCGCGCAGGCCTCGAGCCGGGTCCAGTGCGCCGCGTGCAGGACCGCCGCCGCCGTGGCGCCACCTTCCATCAGCAGGCGCACCACGGTGGTTCTCACCAGGACACTGCGGACGGTTTCCGCCAGTCTTCGCACGAGCGCGTCAGAGGATTGTCCGCGGGTAGCGGAACCGTCGCCAATGCCGATCAGAACGCGGTTGGCAACCTGCAGCGCCGACAGGATTGCTCCTGGCTCATGGGGCAGCGCAAATTCGGGGATACCATGCGCCAGCGCTTCCGCCTGGCGCTGCGCCCACGAGGCCGCGCTGCCGCAGACAATCAGGGTCTCACCATTGGTTCCCGGCATCGGTGGTGGAGATGTCCTGGCCGCGACCCGCAGTTGCAGCAGGGCCTCGAAGAAATCCACGCCACCAACCGGCAGAGTGCTGTCGTCCGATGAGGCGGCGTGACGTTGGATGTCGGCGGCCGATTCAGCGTTGGGCGTCTCCACTCCGGTCAGGTCACCGCCGAGCAGTTCCAGCAGTTGCGAGCTTTGGCGCGGGTGCTCCGGATCGCGGGCGAAGAGCGTCGCATGCAGCGGCACACCGGCGACGAAATAGGTTCCATCCCGGACGACGCGCTGGCGGGAAGGATTGGCGGGGAGGATGACGATGCGGCTCTTGCCGGCGGCTTGAGCTGCCGCCCGGGCCTCGGCTAGCACCGGGCCGCGCAGGACGGAATCGCATTTTTTGAAAATCCAGCCGGCTCCGGCCGCGACAACCTCCCGGGTGACCGCGCCCACGATCCGTGCGGCATGCCCGGCCGGCAACGCGCGCGTGTCAGTCGCCACACAGACGACATCGGCTGTGGCGACGGCGGTGAATACGGTTTGCACTTCGGCGCTGAGTCCGTGGCGCAGCGCCGCGCCCGCCAGCTCCGCGGCGCCGCTCAGGTCATCTGCCAGCACCACGATCATGCCGTGGGCTGGCTGAGCCGGGCGGCGAGCCGCACCGCCTCGAAGAGACTGTTGGGGTTCGCCCGGCCCTGCCAGGCGATGTCGAAGGCCGTGCCGTGATCCACGCTCGTGCGGATAACCGGCAGGCCGAGGGTGGTGTTGATGGCCGAGTCGAAGGCGAGGGCTTTCAAGGGAATGTGCCCCTGGTCGTGATACATGCAGATGTAGGCATCGGTCAGTTTGCGCCGCCCCGCGAGAAACGCCGTGTCCGGCGGCAACGGGCCCTCGACCGACAGGCCCTGTGCGCGCGCCGCGGCGATGGCGGGCCGGATGAAGCGTTCTTCTTCGCCCTGGCCGAAGAGCCCGTTTTCGCCGGCGTGGGGATTGAGTCCGCAGACGACGAGTCGGGGCGCGTGGTCGCGGAGGCGACGCATGGCCGCGGCGGTGAGCTCAATGACATCGAGGATGCGCTGCACGCTGAGCAGGCCGGGCACCTCGTGGTAGCCGACATGCACCGTGGCGAAGCTGCAGGTCAGCTCTGGTGAGGTGAGCATCATGCACGAGCGCGCGGCCCTCATCCGCTCGGCGAAAATCTCGGTATGTCCGGGGTATTTGTGTCCGGCGGCGTGCATCGCCTCCTTGTTCAGCGGTGCCGTGGCAACGGCGTCCACCTGCAGGGCGAGGCCGGCCCCGATGGCGGCAATCACGTAACGGAAAGCCGCGTCGCCACAGGCCGCGTCCACCCTGCCGGGGGCGACCGCGGCGGCATCAACGCACTTCAGGTCCAGGACAGTGGGAACCGCGGGTGAGCCGATCTCCATCGCCACCGGGGCCGTGAAGGGGATCTGCAACTGCGCGGCCACGCGTCGGAGCACGCCGGCGTCGCCGAAGACCACGGGTGTGCAAAGCTGGGCGATGCCGGCATCGTTGAGCAGATGCAGGCAGATCTCCGGCCCGATGCCGGCCGGATCGCCCATGGTGACGGCGATGCGCTTGGAGCGGGATGGGTTCATGGACTTGTCCCGTTTTCCTCGGCGGTGCCGTCGATACCGCGCGCCCTCTGCCAGCGGTCGGCGAGCATCACCGCCACGGGGCAGAGCAGGGCGGTGAGGATGACGGCGATGGAAATCTGGGCCGTGGCGATGCCGGTGATCTCCCGGTAGGCCGCGGCATTGGGCGAGCCGGCTGCCGCCGCCGCCGCGGCGATCGCGGCCGGCGTGGCAGTGGCGTTGCCGGCCGCGCTGGCCTCGGCGAACGCGGTGATCCGCGAGCGGAAACCGAACAGGCCCAGCGCGAGCCACATTGTGGAGCCGGTGACAAAGAGCGTCATCAGCCCCAGCGCCGCGCCCCCGAGCAGGAAGTTCCACTGCAGGAACACGGCGAGGTTCATGCCGGCGCCGAGCGCGAAGGCGAAGAAGGGCACGAGCAGCCGCTCCGCTGGCTTGAGGAACGTGCGTACCTCCCCGTCGAGGTTGCCCAGCACCATGCCCGCGGCCAAGGGCAGCAGCACGCCGAGGAACACCACGATGGGGAAGCGTTCGCCGAGCAGGCCGAGCGCGATCATCGTGAGGAACGGGCCGTCGTTGAGCGACAGGACCGACAGGGCGCCGACATCGCTGCGGTTGCCATACTGGCCGGTCAGCGCGGCGAAGAGTCCGCCGTTGCCGTTGGTCATCGCCGCCACGATGGCGAGCGTCGAGAGTCCCAGGAAACCGTGAAAAGGATCGGACAGCCGGCCGATGAGCAGGCCGGTGAGCGTGCCCGCGGCGAACTTGGTGCCAGTGAGCAACGCGCCCTTGGCAAGCGAGCGAGCGCCGACCTTCACCGTCATCTGGCTGCCGACACAGAACAGGAAGAGCGCGATGAGCGTCAGCGCCCCGGTCTTGAACAGGCTTTCGGAGAACGACGGCACACCCTCGGCCGCGACCGCCCCGATCCGGAGCAATTCATAGTGGCCGCTCTTAGCTGGCGCGGCGCCGAGCGCCTGCAGGGTCGACTCGATCCAGGTCACATGCGCCTGGTCCAAGGTGTTCAAGGTCGCGCCGAGGAGCAGCGGCACGAGCATCAACCCGCCGGGGATGCGTTCAATGGTGGCCTTGATTCTCATCGGGATGGGTGCGCGCAAGACCGAGGACGCCAGCTTCGCCGCCGGACGTCAAGGACCGCGCCGCTGATATGGCCGTGCACCGGCGGACACCGATGTCAGCCGGCGGTCGCAGGGTAGAGGGCCGCGAGCTTGCGGACCGTGGTCAGGTTGCGCATCGAAGTGGTGGGCAGCCGGACGGCTTTCATGGCCGGTGAGACCCAAACCTTGGACTCGTTGGATCTGATGCGGCACAGCCAATAGAGTTCCCGGCCCTCGACGCTGAAGTCATCCACGGCCGTCGGGCAGGCGAGCAGCCGGCGGGCTTGATCCGGACTGGGCGCATCCTTCAGGAAAACTACATAGGTCGTGTGGGCGGGATTTTCGAGGTCGGCCCGGGGGAACGGGCGGTGGGCGGCCACCGCGGCCACCTCCTCCCGGGTGCGTACAAAGGTGTCCACCGCGTAGCCAAGGTCGAGTTGCAGACGGGCTTCGATCGTCTGTTCGACTTTGCGGCGGTCGACGACTTTGCTGGCGAAGATCACGTTGCCGCTCGCGATGAATGTGGTCACCTCGGTGAACCCCATTTGCACGAACAAGGCGCGCAGTTTCGCCATCTCGGGCCGGCGCCTGCCCAGGTTGATCCCGCGGAGAAAAGCGATGTAATGAGGCATGCGACCGGCCCGGACGTTAGCCGGGTGGAGGAATGACGGTCAAGTCGCCGGCCCCGCCGGGGCGGTGAAATCGTTTGCCTCGCCAGGGGCGCTCTGAGAATACTGCCGGACATTTTCCCTTGCCCTAATGCACCGCGCACCCTCCCGCCTGGCCCTGCTTCTTCTCATTCCGTGTTTCGCGATCGTGGCGGTCGCGCAGCAGCTGACCTTCACGCCGCTTGAGCCTTCCGGCATCTACGCACCCGGGGAGAAGGCCGGCTGGACCATCTCGCTGGCGGCCGGTGCCGCCGTCCCCGCGTCCGGCTTCAAGTATTCACTCAAGCGGAACGGCCTTGATCTCCTCAAGTCGGGCGAACTTGACCTGTCCGGCGGCAAGGCGACCATCGAAACCGCGCTCGCGGAGCCGGGAATGCTCTTTCTCGAAGTGCTGCCGGCTGCCGCCAACGGCAAGCGCAACCTGGCCGGCGCGGCCGTCGCCCCGACCCAGCTCCAGCCGGTCGTCCCGTGCCCTGCGGACTTCGATGCCTTTTGGGCGGCGAAGATCAAGCTGCTCAAGTCGATTCCCGTCGAGCCCGTGCTCACCCCCGGCGAAAGCGGCCGGACCGGGGTCGAGTACGCAACGGTCAAGCTGAACAACGTCGGCGGCGCCCACGTCTACGGCCAGCTGGCCAGGCCCGCGCGCGAGGGAAAATTTCCGGCGGTTCTCATCCTGCAGTGGGCCGGCGGGCCGTATCCGCTCCAGAAGCCCTGGGTTACCGACCGGGCCGCCGAGGGCTGGCTGGCGCTCAACATCGAGGCCCATGATGTGCCGGGTAACCTGCCGCAGGAGTTCTATGCGGCCCTGCCGCAAATGATCAAAAGCTACAACACGATCTACAACGACGACCGTGACCGGAATTATTTCCTGCAGATGATCCTCGGCGATTATCGCGCGCTCGATTACCTGGCCAGCCGCCCGGATTGGGACGGCCGGACGCTCTTGGTCATGGGCACGAGCATGGGCGGCCAGCAAAGTCTCTCGGTCGCGGGACTCCATCCGCAAATCACCCACCTGATCGTCAATGTTCCGGCCGGCGCGGACTCCAACGCGCCCCTGCATGGCCGCGCGGTCGGTTATCCCAACTGGGACTACACCAATCCGAAGGTGATGGAGACCGGGCTCTATTTCGACACCATCAACTTCGCCTCGCGGATCAAGGCCACGTGCTTGGTCGCCCTGGGCTTTGTCGATGAGACCTGTCCGCCCGCCGGTATCTGGACCGCGTTCAACCAGATTCACAGCCCGAAGGAAGCCGTGCCGATGATAGCATCGCCGCACAATCACCTGGCCACGGTGGAGCAGCAGCGGCCCTACACGATCCGGTCGGCCGAATGGCTGGCCGCCCTGGTGAAGGGCGAGACAATCAAACCGGCGGCGAATTGAGCGGCGCGGCCGGCGGGCCATTTGCGTTGGGGCGAAACCCGTGCTTATTGCGCGTTCATGCTGGCGACTCTCCTCCACGATCCAGTCCGGCCCGGCGACACCTCCTTGCTCGACGCCTATTCCGACGCGGTCTCGTCCGCGGTGGCCACGGCGCATCCGGCCGTCGTCCATATCGAGGTTCGCGGTAACGACGCTCCCGGCGGTTCCGGCTCCGGGTTCTTCATCTCCCCTGACGGCTACCTGCTGACCAACAGCCATGTCGTTCACGGCGCGCGCGAACTTCGCGTGTTTCTCGCTGACGGCCGGAAAGCCCCCGCCAGCCTCATCGGAGACGACCCCGACGCGGACCTGGCAGTGCTGCGCGTCAGCGCGGACGAGCTGGCGCACTTGACGCTGGCTGACAGCGCTGCGGTGCGTCCGGGCCAGATCGCCATCGCCATCGGCTCGCCCATGGGTTTTCAGCAGACGGTCACCGCCGGCATCGTGAGCGGCCTCGGTCGTTCGCTGCGCGGTGCCTCCGGCCGGCTCATCGACAACGTCATCCAGACCGATGCGGCGCTCAATCCCGGCAATTCCGGAGGACCGCTGGTCAATTCGCGCGGCGCCGTCATTGGCGTCAACACCGCCATCATCCGTCCCGCGCAAGGCATTTGTTTCGCCATCGCGAGCAACACCGCCCGGTGGGTCGCCGCCTGGCTCATCAAGGACGGCCGCATCCGCCGCAGTTTCATCGGCGTCGCCGGGCAGAATGTGCCGCTCCTGCGCAAGGTCAGCCGTCATCACCATCTCCGTCAGGAAACCGGCGTGCTGGTCGCCGGGATCGAGGCGGACAGTCCGGCGGCCCGCGCCGGACTGTCCGAGGGCGACATCCTGCTGGCGCTCGACGGGGTCCCTACGCCGGCCGTCGACGCGTTGCACAAGCTGCTCACCGGCGATCGCATCGGGGAGCGCGCGATCGTCACATTTCTGCGCGGAGTGGAGTTGCGCCGCCACGCCATCATTCCGCTGGAGACGCCCCGCCGCGATTAGGGGTGTCGGCGCTCAGGTGAAGTCCCGGGCAATCGCCTCCATGGCGGCGTGGAGATCAGCCGGAAGCGGCCCCCGCAGAAAGGAAGCGACGTTCTGTTCAATTTCCTCGGGATGGCAGGCGCCGACGAGTATCGTGCTGATCCGCTCGTCGGCTGCGACAAACCGGACGGCCAGCTCGGTCATCGGAATGCCGCAGGCCTCCTGTAGTTTCTTCAGGCGAGTGAGCTGGTCATTCGATCGCGGCCCGAGGTAACTGCCTTCCGTCGCCCAGCCCTTGGGCAAGGAGAACACAAAGGTGAAGAGCCCGGCGACGATGACCGCCACGCCTTGGGCGGCGGCGGCGGGAAGAACATGCTCCCGGGCACTTACGTTGAGCGGGGTATAGTTGTAGGCCACCAGCACGGCATCGAGCCCGTCGAGCTCCCGGATCAATCGTCCGAGATGACGGGCATGGTTGCCAGTGATGCCGATGCGACGGCACAGCCCACGGGCCTTGGCCTCGCGCAGGAACTGGATGACCGGGGCCCGGGCAAAATCGAAGCTGCCTTCCAGGTCGTAGAGGCGGCCCGGTCCGACTTCGGTCCGGTCCACCCACCAGTTGTCCCAGTCAGCCTCGTGGATCTGCAGCAGGTCAACCGAGTCGCGGCGCAGCAGGCGGAGGTTTTCCCGCAGTTGCACGTGCAGCGCCTCCACCGAGCGAAAATGGCGCGCCTCCTTGAAGTAACCGACCTTGGTCCCAAGGAAATGCCGGGGCGTCGCACCGGCGAGCGCCTCGCCGAGGATGGGTTGCGAGGCACCGGACCGATACATGACCGAGGTGTCGAAATAGCGGATGCCGAGCTCCAGGGCGTGTCGGACGGTGGCGACCGAGCGATCGAATCCGGCGAAACCTGGAAAACCGCCGCCCATCGCGAGGATCGGCCACGATTCGCCGGATTTGCCGAATGGACGCTGGGGCAGGGCGGTCATGGGCGTTCGCTTAGATACGGTAGGCGCGGACTGCGTTGTCGTGGAAGATCGCCCCCTGCTCGGCCGGGGTGAGGCCGGCGGTAAGCCCGCGGGCGGTGTCGAGCCAGCGCGGGTAACCACACGCCAGCTTGGCGACCGGCCAGTCGCCGCCGAACAGCAGACGCGATGGGCCGAAGGTCTCGAGCAGATGAGTCGCGTAGGGCTGCAGCTGGGCGACGGTCCAGGTGCGGTGGTCGGCCTCGTTGACGAGGCCCGAGAGCTTGCAGACGATGTTGGGGAAGCCGGCCAGCGTGCGGATGTGCTCACGCCAGGGGTCGAGCAGGCCGGCGCGGATGCCGGGTTTGCCGGCGTGATCGAGGATGAAGCTCGTTTCCGGGCAGCAGCGCACGAGCTCGATCACGGCGGGTAGCTGCGGGTGCTTGCAGCAGATGTCGAAGCTCAGGCCGGCGGCCGGCAGCAAGCGGACCCCGGCGATGAATTCCGGGCGGGCGCAGTAGTCGAGCGGATCGTGCTCGAAGTGGTGGCGCACCCCGCGGACGAGCGGATGGCGTTTGAGCTCCGCAAGGTCGGCGGCGGTCTGCGCGCCCGCGTTGATCGTCATCTTGGCCACAATGCCGCGGATGCGGGGCTCCTCCGCCGCGAGCTGTTCGACCCATTTCACTTCATCGAGCCAAGGGGCGCCGCACTCCACAAACACGATCTTCTCGGGCAGTTCCGCCCCGGCTTCGGCCCGCAAGGTCTCGGGTCCGTGGCGATCCCAGATGGACGGCACTTCGTGCAGCCAGGTATAGGGTCCGAGGGCGCTGCGGTCCCAGAAGTGCACATGGGCGTCGATGAATTTCATGGACTGAGTAGGCTGAGGTTGGAAATGGGATTCGCGTTTCGCCCGGGTCAGCGCCGGAAGGGGATCAGGGCGTGCAGGCGCGGGTCGCGCAGATAAATCCCGCCCCAGAGCAGGACGCCGAGCACCGGCTGCATGAAATACGGGTCGCTCACGCGCAGGTGGGTCAGGACCGCGCCGCCAAGATAGCCGGTTAGCAGGATGGCACCGAGCACCGCCGTGCGTGGGATCAGATAGATCATCGTGCAGCCCAGCTCGAGCACACCGAGCCCGGGAGCAAAGCCGATGGGCAGTTCCAGGTGCTTGAAGCCCTCGTTCAATTGCGGCGACGGGATGAATTTCATGGTGCCGCTAAACAGCAGCATCAGCACCGGCAAGGTGCTCATGACGCGGCCGGTCCAGCGCGCGGATTTTGAGACAGGGGTCGAAATTGCAGCACTCATGGTAGGATATTGGATCAGGGATGGCGGAAGATTCAGGACGGGCCCGTGACGTTCGCCGCGAACCCGGCCGGCGGAACTCGCGCGCGCGCGGGACGCCGAGCAGCCTGGTGGCGAGGAGCACTCTATTTTCGGCTGGCTCGGACACGATGTGCACCATGATAGGATGACTCAACCGGTGCGGGCGCGCAACACCATCTCGTGGAGCCAGCCTCCGAGCCAGCATTGCGGGATTGCGAGCACGACCAGTGAGATGGGGTACCAGTGCGGGCCCAGTCCCTGATTCCAGGTGGCGATCGCGCCAAGCGATCCCAGTACCACGCCGACACCGCCAAGGATCATGGCGTGCCGCATCGGCCGGTTGGGCGCGAGCCGGGCCGTGAGCCAGGCGCCTCCGACGCTGATGATGAATCGATACGAACTTGCGAGCAGGGCCAGGGCGTCGGTGAGCGGCTGGTCCCAAGCGGGATAAATGTGGGCGACATGCAGCACGATGTCGACGATCGTAGTAACGATGATGATGGTGAGCACACCGGCGACGACGGCCCCGATGCTCTTGAGCGTTGATCTGTTCATGATGATCTTGGGGCGGTCATTTGCCCACGTGGGCCCGTTTCAGGGTCTTGATGTCAATCTTCGACATCTTGAACATGGCCTGCATCACGCGGTCAGCCTTGGCGGGATCCTTGTCGCCGAGCAACTCAAGCAGTTGAACGGGCACGATCTGCCACGAGAGTCCGAACCTGTCCTTCAGCCAGGCACACTGACTCGGTTGGCCGCCGCCAGCGAGCAACCGGCGCCAGTAATAGTCCACCTCGCGCTGCGTCGTGCAGCTGACAACGAAGGAGACGGCCTCGGTGAATTTGAAATGCGGGCCGCCGTTCAGTCCCATGAACTCCTGCCCGGCGAGGCGGAACCGAGCGGTCATGATCTTGGTCTTCCCATCCGGGCCGGTCTCGTCATAGCGGCGGACCTCGAGCACCTTCGAGTCCTTGAAGATCGCGGTATAGAACCTGATGGCTTCTTCGAGATTGTTGTCGAACCAGAGGAACGGGGTGATTTTTTGCCGGGACTTGAGTTTCATGGGGAAGCAGGAGGTGGTCAGGCTTGGACGAGATAGGTCTCGAGCTGTTCGAAAGTGCCGCCCCAGCCCGCCTTCATGCTCTCGCGGCCGGCGTCGAAGACCCGGCGCTCGTCCGCATCCGAGTCATAGGGCAGCCAGTTCACAGTGACGGTGGTCCTGCCGGCCTTCTCGGCAAAGGTCACGACTGTCAGCATCTGGAGCGGCCAGGGGTCGGTCGTCAGTGGATGGCGCGTAAGGCCGGCGTCCTTGTCGGAAAATGAATTGATCCACACCAACTTCGCGGGCGGCACGATCTCGCGGTAGACGGCCTTGCCCCAAATCAAATTCCCGCCCGGCACCGTCATGTTGTAATGTATCATGCCACCCGGACGCAGATCGAATTTCCCGACCGTCACCTTGACCCCCTTCGGGCCGAACCATTGCTCGAACCGGTCGCGCTCCGTCCACGCCTTCCACACCAACGCGCGCGGAGCGTCGAACTCGCGGGAGATGATGAAAGGCTTGGAAAGCATCCCGGCCACGTATTCCGATGCGCGTTCCAAGGTCTGCTTGCCGCCCTCGATCGCGCCGAATTCCTTGACCACGAAATCGCGCGCGTCCGCCGAGAGGAACACCATGCGGCCGGTGAGGCGGGTTTTGTTGCCGTCCACGGTCTCAAAGGTCCAAGTCGCGACAAACGTGGCGCCCGGGCCCTCCTCGCGGCCGCCGCCGTGAGAGAAGGTGATGCGCTCGAGCGGGACAATTTCCTTGAATGTGCTTTTGTTCGGGTAGTTCGCGCCGTTGGGGCCGTGCATGACGTGCTCCCAGACGCCGCCGACCCGGAAGTCCATTTTCTTGATGGTGGTGCTGAAACCGCGCGGTCCCCACCAGTGGGCGACGTGCTGCGGGTCGGTCCACGCCTGCCAGACGAGTTCGCGTGGGGCGTGGAGAACGCGGGAGATGATGATTTCACGGGCGGAGGTGTCGTCCGATAAGTGTTTTTTGGCGGTCATGGTTTTTGCGTGGTTAAAGCCAGGTGGGCGGCCAGGCGGTCGAGGTTCTCGGCGTTCGCCCGGGCCAGGAAGCCCCGGAGTCTTTCGCCTTCGGCCGGGTCGTCAAAGCGCATCGCCCAGGTGACCGCCGTGCCGCCGTCCCGTGCCGCGAATGCTATCGCCAGGACAAAATCGTGGGTTTGCTGGAAATGGCGCAGGATAATCCGCTCCGGCCGCACGATCTCGGTAAACTGCTGGTTCATCTCATAGGTGGTGCCGTCGGCTCCACGCATGGTGAACCGCCACGCGCCGTTCGGGCGGAAATCGAATTGATGGAAACGATTCGTGAATCCCGCCGGTCCCCACCATCGGGCCAGCTCGGCCGGGTCGCTGAACGCGGCGAAAACCTCGTCCCGGGGCCGGGCGAAAAACCGCGAACACACGATTTCACCGGGAACCGGGTTGTCGACGGATGGATGGTCGGTCGGTGGCATGGAAGAAGGCACGCAGTTGAATCAACGAACAGACCGGCGCCGGGCGGACACCTTGCGTGCTTTTCGGTCCGGGTGTGGCGGCTTTTTCTGCAGTTCCTGCAAATATGCCTCGAGGCGGTCCAACGACTCCTCCCAGTGACGCCGGTAGTTTTCGAGCCAGTCCACCGCTTCCTTCATGGGCCTGGCCTTGAGCCGGCACGGGCGCCACTGGGCCTCCCGGCCCCGCTCGATGAGCCCGCACCGTTCGAGCACGCCGAGGTGCTTCGAGATCGCGGGCAGGCTCATGTCGTGCGGCTCGGCCAGCTCGGTGACGGTTACCTGGCCCGCGGTCAGTCGCTGCAGGATCGCGCGCCGTGTGGGGTCGGCGAGGGCCGCAAACGTGGCGCTGAGTTGATCGGTGACCATGGGCGGAAGGGCGTGCCTTTGTAGTTAACCAATCGGTTAACTACGTCCCGGTGGCTGTCAAGCGGCTTTCCGCGTTCGTGCTGTCCAGCGGGAAGCGGGGAACCCACCTGGCGATCAGGGGTCGGCAAGGGGCGAGATGGGAATCTCCTTTCACCGGAAACGCCTCGCTGCGCGCGCATGAACGCTTTCCGCTGTCTCCCGGTCGCTGCGGTGCTGGTGCTGGCGTGGTTCCCGGCGCTCGCACTCGGAGCCGAGACCCCGGCCACCGCGCCGCCGGTCTCCGGTCAGCCGCGCAAAGTGCAATCGCACATCACCGAAGCCCTGCTCGCGAAGCTCCCGAGATTCGTGCCGCCGTCGGCCGGGCCTGGCGGGTCGGCTTCAGACCGCGATGCCGGTGACTCATCGGATGAGATCCTGCGCCTGCCCAAAATGACGATCCGCCCCAAGCAGGTTCTGCCGGAGTCCGACTATGCCTGGCTCAACGACAAAGGACGCCTGGAACTCGCCCTCAAGGCCCACCCGGGGATCCGGGTGGGGAACATTCTCGGGCTGAACAATGGCATCGCGGCAGGCATGCAGCAGGAGGAACGACTGGCGGCGAAAAAGGCGGACCTGGCCGATCAGGTGCAGCGCAGCACCCTCGGCGACAGCGAGGTCGACAAGCGGATCAGGGCGTTGACGAAGGCCCTCTTGCAGCGCTCCGGAACAGACCGGGCTTTCCCCTAATTCCGGCGGGCGCCCGAAGCGATAGCCACCCGCACCGCCATGGCCGCTGAGTCCATCGGCGGAATCTCCAGGATGGTTGCGATCTCCAGCGTGCCGCTCTCATCCGGCAGGCCCCACGCAAAGCAGCGATTTGCGCGCGGGCATCCGGTAAGGGCGAAGATCTCGACGTCGCCGGTCCAGACCGGCCTGCCCCGGAATACTTCCGCCACGTGCACGGTTTCCCGATGCACCGCCGCACAGCCGTGAATCTTCACGATCGCGCTTTCCAGTTCCTCGAGGTAGGTCATCGTGATGCGAGATCGGCCATGGGACCACGACTACTTCGGGGCGTTCGCGGCGTCGATCGATATTTGATCAACACGACGGCGGTAGCCCGCTTGGCCTCGCTGGCGTCGAGATTGTCGTCATGGTGATGGAGCCCGTCGTCCGTCCGCTGATTTGGTCCTTGTTCCTCGTTTCGCCGGCGGCTTCCATTCCTCCCATGCCCCAGCAGAAATTCCCGGTTCATGCTCTCTCGCGGCGCAAGTTCCTCGCGCTCTCCGTCCCCGCCGCCTTCCTCGCCCAATCATTCACCACCCGGGCCTTCGCCGCGGCCGACCCCGTGGTCCCGAGGGCCACCAAAAAATATCCCATCGGCCTCGAACTCTACTCGGTGCGGGACGAACTCGCCCGCGATCTGCCGAACGCGTTGCGCGAGGTCGCGAAGATCGGTTACGAGGCCGTCGAATTCTACGCGCCCTATTTCAGCTGGGCGCCGCCCTACGCCAAGGACGTGCGCCGCCTGATGGACGACCTCGGACTCCGCTGTCATTCGACGCACAACCACCTCGAGTCCTTCACCCCGGGCGAGGGCATGGCCCGGGCGATCGAACTGAACCAGATCCTCGGCGCCCGGCACATCATAATGGCCAGCGCCGGCCGCGAGGACCAGAGCCTCGATGACTGGAAGAAACTTTGCGGCCAGCTCACTGCCGCGGTGGCGCAGCTCCAACCCCACGGTCTCACGGCCGGTTTCCACAACCACCAGACGGAGTGGAAACCCATCGAGGGCGGCGGGCGCATCATGGATGTCATTGCCGCCAACACGCCCAAGGAGTTCGTGCTGCAGTTCGATGTCGGCACGTGCCTGGAGGCGGGCCAGGATCCCATCGCCTGGATCAAGGCGAATCCCGGCCGCATCAAGAGCATTCACCTGAAGGACTGGGCGCCCGGCCGGCGGGAGGACGAGAAAAGCTACCGCGTGCTGTTCGGTGAGGGCGTCGGGCCCTGGGCCGACATCATCGCGGCCGCCGAGTCCGTCGGCGGTGTGGAGTTCTACCTGCTGGAGCAGGAAGGCAGCCGCTATTCCGAATTCGAGACCGCACAGCGCTGCCTCGCCGGTTGGAACAAGCTGCGCGGCGGTTCCTGAGTTCCGGCCTGTTTGCTCTTTGGCACGGCAGTCCCTTTTGCGCGGTCGGACGCTTGCCGTTTGACCCTTTCGGCCTGAGCCGCATCGTCTTTCGTCGATCCAATCCATCCCCATGACGTCCATCCCCTGCGTCCCCCGACTCACCCTCCTGCTCAGCGCCGCCTTGGCGACCGCCCTTGTGGCGGATCCGACAAGAACAGCCGGTATCGACCAGTCCGGCATGAACCCGGGCATTGCGCCGGGTGATGATTTTTATGTCTACGCCAACGGCGCCTGGCAGGCGACGACAGAGATCCCGGCGGACCGCAGCAGCTGGGGTTCATTCCGGGTCCTGGCCGAACTGACCAATCAGCGTCTCCGCGAACTGATCGACGCGGCAGCCAAGGACCGTGCCGGGTCCACGCCCGCGGCGCGTCTGGTCGGCGATTTTCACACCGCCTACATGGACGGACCCGGTATCGAGGCCCGAGGCCTGGCCGCCTTGCAACCGTGGTTGCAGCGAATCGCGGCCATCACCGACAAGTCCGGCCTCGCCCGGGTCCTTGGCGAAAGCATCCGCGCCGACGTCGATCCGTTGAACGCGACGAATTTCTTCACCGAGAACATTTTTGGCCTGTGGGTCGCGCAGGGCCTGGATGACCCCGCGCACAACACGCCCTACCTGCTGCAGGGCGGTCTCGGCATGCCGGACCGGGAATATTATGTGGCGGAGAGTGCGCACATGAAGGAACTGCAGGCCAAGTATCGGGCGCACATCGCCAACGTCCTCCGGCTCGGCGGCGCGACGGACGCCGAGGCGCGGGCCGGGCGCATCTACGATCTGGAGGCCAGGCTGGCGCAGGCCCATTCGAGCCGGGAGGACTCGGAGGATGTGCAGAAGGCCAACCACGCGTGGCGGCGCGAGGAATTTGCGACCAAGGCGCCGGGGCTAGACTGGGCGGCGTTTTTCGCCGGCGCGGGCCTCGACGGGGCGCCGCGGTTCATCCTCTGGCAACAGGGCGCGGTCGTCGGTGCGGCCGCCCTGGTTGGCAGCGAGCCGCTCGCGGTCTGGCAGGACTACCTGACTTTTCACGCGTTGAACCAATGGTCCGATGCCCTGCCCAAGGCGTTCGCTGACGAACATTTCGCATTCCACGAAACCGCCCTGGCGGGCACGCCGCAGCAGCCGGAACGCTGGAAGCGCGCCCTCGCCGCCGCCAACAAGGCGATTGGCGATGCAGTCGGCCAGGTCTACGTGGCGAAATATTTCCCGCCGGCCAGCAAGGCCCGCGCCCAGGCCATGGTCGCCAATATCGTGCACGCCTTCGACCTGCGCATCGGCCGGCTGGACTGGATGGCGCCAGCCACCAAGGAACAGGCCCGGGCCAAGTTGAAGGCGCTTTATGTCGGCATTGGCTATCCGGACACCTGGCAGGATTACACCGGGCTGGTCATCGATCCGGCCGACGCCGCCGGAAATGTCATCCGGGCCGAAGAATTTGCCTATCGCAAGGCGGTGGCCCGGCTCGGCCAGCCAGTCGACCCGACCGCCTGGTGCATGACCCCGCAGGAGGTCAACGCCGTCAACCTGCCGATGCAGAACGCGCTCAACTTCCCCGCCGCCATCCTCCAGCCGCCGTTCTTCGACCCCGCCGCGCCCGATGCCGTCAACTACGGCGGCATCGGCACCGTGATCGGACACGAGATCAGCCACAGCTTCGACGACCAGGGCGCGCAGTTCGACAGTCACGGCCTGCTCCGCGATTGGTGGACGCCTGCGGATCTGGCGCATTTCAAGGCCTCGGCCGCCGCGCTCGTGGCGCAATATTCCGCCTACCGTCCGTTCCTCGATCTGGCGGTCAACGGCCAGCAGACGCTGAGCGAAAACCTCGCCGACCTCGCCGGACTCTCCGCCTCCTTCGACGGCTATCGGGCCGCGGCCAAGGGAGCCGCCACGCCGCCGGGCGCCGCGTTCACGGGCGACCAGCAGTTTTTCCTCGCCTTCGCCCAGATCTGGCGGAGCAAGTTCCGCGATGCCGCCCTGCGGCAGCGGCTCATCACCGACGGCCACGCGCCGGGCCAATACCGCGCGCTGATGGTGCGCAACGTCGACGCGTGGTATGAGGCGTTCGGAGTGAAACCCGGCCAGAAACTCTACCTCGAGCCCGCGGCTCGCGTGCGTGTCTGGTAGGCGCAGGCCCCAACTTTTCCCGCCCGGCTTGGGGTCCCGCTGTGCGGCTTGGCGAGCCAGGCGCGCTTGCCTGTCGGCGGTGACGGCGTTCACCTCGAGGCATGGGACTTGAACTCAGGCCGACCCGCGAGCACTGCCGCAAGCCGCTGCCGCCCGACTCGACCGAGGCGATGATCTGCAGCTTTGAGTGCACCTTCTGCCGGCCATGGGTGGAAAACGTGCTCCTCAACGTCTGCCCTGATTATGGCGGCGGATTCTGCGTCCGGCCCGTGCGGCCGCGGAACAATTGGAAGGATGACACGTACCTGGGCACCCGTCCGGCGGAGACCAAGGTGACTTACCACCCGGTGGACCCGGCCGGCGCACGCCTTGTTTGCGGCGTCCATCCGCCCGATACCGCCGGAGATGCGCTGACGACCGGTTCCTGACCCCGGGCTCAAGGGAGAGCAAACACGGCCGGGGACTGCTTTCGAGCCCCAAGGCGCTATCCTGCGGGTTAGACCCCATACCGGCTCGCGATGCATCTCGGTATCTTGCGGCATGCCTCTCCTGAATGTTGTCCTTACTTTGATCGTCGTCGGCGTGATCCTGTGGTTGATCAACACCTACATCCCGATGCAGGGGACGATCAAATCGATCCTCAACTTCGTCGTCGTGGTCGTCGTCATCCTTTGGCTTCTCTACGGTTTTGGCATTATCAACGGCTCCGGGAATGTGCATATGCCGGTGGTGAAGTAGGGCCGGGCGAATTCACCTGCGAACGGAGCGCTCCGTGTTGGGCGATTCCGGCCGCCCGGGAGTCGCGTGATTTTTTTGCCGTGTGACACGAATAGAGGCCCCGGTTGGCGCGAAAACGGCTTCATAGCAGTCACCTATGGAGCCATCAGCCACCCCGTTTGAGCGTCTCCCTGCCAAGCCCATCTGCATCGGACTGACATGCTGGCGCTGGCAGTCAAGTAAGGCGCAGTCGATCGTCGCTCTCGCCTCGAGCCTCGGCGTGAACCTGCAGCTGACCGAGAAGATCCACGGGCTGCACCGGGAGATCGAGGCCCAGGTCTCGGGCGGCAATCTAGACCGCTTCCTCGGGGAATTCGCCCGCCACTGCTAGGATGGGTGCTGGCGCCTCCGGCAGCGGATCGAATAGGCGGAGTTAGACCGCGTTATCAAATGGGGTGTGCGGGCTTCACCACTTGCGCGGGTGAGAGGTCCGTTTAACTTCCCTACAATGGACAATCTGCTCGCCGCCCGTGCCACGATGGGCTTTTCGCTGGGCTTCCATATCATCTTTGCCGCGATCGGCATGACGATGCCGTTCTTCATGTCTGCGGCCCACTGGCTTTATCTCAAAAGGAAGGATCCGGTCTATCTCAAGTTGACGAGGATGTGGATGAAGGGGGTGGCGATCCTTTTTGCGGTCGGAGCGGTGTCCGGCACTGTCCTATCCTTCGAACTCGGGCTGCTCTGGCCGGGCTTCATGCTGCACGCCGGTCCGGTCATCGGCATGCCGTTCTCGTGGGAGGGCACGGCGTTCTTTCTCGAGGCCATCGCCATCGGTCTCTTTCTTTATGGGTGGGACCGGATGCATCCCTGGGTACATTGGGCGACGGGTTTGATGGTCGGGGTCACGGGCTTCGTCTCGGGCATCTTTGTCGTTGCCGCCAATGGTTGGATGAACACCCCGGCGGGCTTTGACTGGGTGGATGGCGCCGCGCGAAACATCGATCCGGTCGCGGCGATGTTCAATCGCGCCTGGCCGCACCAAAGCCTGCACATGCAGCTCGCCGCCCTCCAGGCCGTGGGCTGTGCCGTCGGTGGCATCCACGCCTGGCTTTACCTGCGCGGACGGTCGCCGGACCTCAACCTGAAGGCTCTGCGCATCGCCATGCTGTTCGGGGCCGCCGCCTCGCTCGCGCAGCCGTTCGCGGGACACTTCGCCGCCCAGAGTGTCGCGGAACTTCAACCGGCCAAGCTTGCGGCGATCGAGGGCCTCTTCCAGACGCGCATCCGGGCGCCGCTCACCGTCGGCGGCCTGCCGGATCCGGAGACGCGCACGATGAAATGGGGCTTGGCGCTGCCCGGTATGCTCAGCCTCCTGGCGCACAATAGCACCGACGCCGAGGTCATCGGGCTGGACAAATTTCCGCGCGCGGACTGGCCGTCGGTGGTGATCCTGCACGTGGCCTTCCAGGTCATGGTGGCGATCGGCTCGTTGCTGGCGCTGGTTGCCGGGTTTTGGTTCTGGTCGGTGCGGCGCGCCGCTCTGCCAGGCTGGCTGCTTTGGACCATCGTGGCCTGCGCCCCGCTCGGCATGGTGGCGCTCGAGGCCGGCTGGGTTGTCACGGAAGTCGGGCGGCAACCGTGGATCATTTACGGCATCATGCGCACCAAGGATGCCGTCACCCCCGTGCCGGGCATGGTTTACCACTTCTGTCTGTTCCTGGTGCTTTATCTCGGACTGGCGGCGGCCACGGTCTGGCTGCTGGGGCGGCAGATCCGCGCCGTGCAGCAGAAATTCGGAGGTTGAATGATCGACATCCTTGTCCTCTTCGTCGGTGCCTCACTCCTGCTCTATGTGTTGCTGGGCGGGTCGGACTTCGGCGCGGGTATCGTCGAATTGCTGCCGGCCGGGAGCCTGCGCGAGGCACAAAAGGAGGTCATCAACCGCGCCATGGGACCAGTCTGGGAGGCCAACCATATGTGGTTGATCCTCATCGTGGTGATCCTGTTCATGGGGTTTCCGACCATCTTCACCACGCTCATGATCGCGCTGCACATCCCGATGCTTGCGCTGCTCGTCGGCATCGTGGTGCGCGGGGCGGCTTTCACGTTCCGCCACTATGACGCGATCCAGGAGGTCAAAACCCAGCGGATCTACACGTGGTTGTTCGGGCTCTCCAGCCTGTGGTCGGCCGCCTGGCTCGGTATCATCGCGGCCAGCCTCAACCGCGGCATCATCGATCCGGCGGCGCGGGACATCTGGGGCGCCTGGATCGCCCCATGGTGGGGGCTCTACCCGCTGGCGGTAGGCGCGTTTGTGGCGTGCATCTATGCGTTCCTCGCGAGCATCTACCTCGTCGGCGATACGGATGAACCTGGGTTGAAAAGACGCTTCGTCCGCCTGGCGGCCTGGTTCAACGGCGCGGTGGTGCTGGCCGGCGGCCTGGTCTTCGCCGCGTCCCAGGCGGAACGCGCGAGCCTGCCCGCGGCGTTCCTGCGCACGCCGCTGAACCTGGGTGTCGTGGCCATGGCCACCGTGCTCTTCGTCGTGCTGTGGGTTTTCATCGCCAAGCGCCGGACGTTGCTCACCCGGATCGTGGCTTCAGGCCAGGTCGCGCTCATCTTGCTCGGCTGGTATGTGCTTTACGCGCCGAACGCCCTGATCACCGCGCGCGGGCCGTTGAGTTTCTACGCCGAGGCCGCGCCGCCGGCCACCCTGCGGCAGCTCGTGATCGCCCTGCTCGTTGGAAGCCTGTTCATCTTTCCCAGCCTCTATTACCTCCTGCGCATCTTCAAGATGTCGGGACGGACAAAGCATTCCGACTAAGCGCCGCCGCCGAGCAGCCGGGCCGGCAGGAAGAGCAGCGCCCTGATGAAGGCGAAGGTCGCGGCGACGCAGACACCCAGCAGCCGGAAAGGCAGGGCGATGAACCACACGAGCGGGGCCAGCACCAAGGCCAGCAACGCCAGCGGCCAGCACACGGCGAGCAACAGGCACCACAGCAGGAAGATTCCGATGACTTTCATGGGTTGATATCAGGATAACCCCGCAGCTGCTGCAAAAGTTACGACGGATTGGCGGGCTTCAACTTGAGGACATGCCCGATCGCCGCCACGAGCGCGCCCTCGTTAAACGGTTTTTGGAGGATGCCGGCGGCCCCTAGTGCCACCAGCCGGGGCAGGACGGCATGATCGGTGGGCGACGGAAGCATGATCACCGGGATGGTCGCGAGTTCGGCCGCGCCCTTCAGCCGCGTGAGCGTCTCGACGCCGTCCATGACCGGCATGGCGACATCCAGCAGGATAAGGTCGGGCCGGGTCCGCTCGATGGCAAAGAAGGCGTTGTAGCCGTTGCTGGTTTCGCCGACCTCGCAGTCGAATGCGCCGAGCGCCTTCTGCACGAACAGCCGCAGGGCCTTGGAGTCATCGACCGTGAGGATGTTGGGGCGCATCTCCCGGGGCGTGACAGTGTCGGCGGAATTGGACTGACGGTCGGGCCGGTTACGGCGTGCGGCTGGAGGTTTTCTCCGCGGTGGGAAAGTCCGGGGGAACCTTCTGGGTCACCTTGCCCGTGGCGGCCCATTCGGTGCCGCGTTGCAGGGTGACGGCGAACCCGACGCACATGAGCGAAGGGTAAGGCGGCTTCTCCTTCGGGCCGACGTGCCCGAGGGTGGTGTGGAAGACGCGACCCCGCCCGTAGGCTATGGTCATGAGCATCGGCTCGTTCTCGCCGGTGGCGGTGGGATAGACCGTCTTGTCGGCGAGCGCGGTCGCGAGGACGGTGACGTTTTTCGCGGGGCCGCGCAGCCGGCTGTAGATTTCGTCACTCGCATGCCGCCATTCGGCGGGTAATCCCTGCATGATGGGATGATCGGGGGCCCGGGTCACGACTTTGAAATCGTGCCGCTGGGGATGGGTGGCGTCACCGGGCGTGGTGTCGTCGAGGACCATATGGCCGTCGCGCCAGCGGATCATCGGTCCCCAGGTGGAGTTTCGTGCGCCCATGGTACCGTCGGCCTTCAGGCCCCAGCCGCCGACGCCGATCATCTCGTTCCATTCCTTCCAGTAAGGGAAGGCATTGTCGGTGTCGTGTACCGTGACGAGCCCGCCACCATTCTTGATGTAGTCGACAAACGCCTGCTTGGTTGCGACCGGCCACTCGGCGCCTTCGTACACGGCGACCACGGCCTCGTAGTCGGAGAACTTCGGGCTGAAGCCGGCCATGTCGGCGCCGGCCGGGGGCGTGATCACCATGTCCACGCTGAAAAGGCCCGTCTGCTCCAGATATTCCTTCACCACCGGGGCGCACTTCGTCCAGTCGTGATACTTGTTGGATTGGCCGGTCAGCAGCATGATCTTGTGCGCGGGTGCGGCGGAAAGGGCGGAGGCGGCACCAAGTAGCGCACAGACGGAGAGGCGGAGGAGGTTGGTGATCGTAGGCACGGGGTTGGGGTAGTTGAACGCGGCGCACGGCGGGGCGCGACGGACATGCAGTGCAGTTAATGCGGATAACGGGTGAACGGCAAGTGCTCCGTTGAGGAGATGCGTGCACCGGAACAGTTGGCCGGAATTCTTCCCGCGCGCCGGTTTGGCTCTTTCATCGGGCTGGTTTCGGACTTAGCTTTGTCCACCATGAACGACATTCATGAATTCCAGCGGCGGTTCTCGCCGGCGCCCAAACCCCAGTCGCTCGCCTGGGACGGTTCCACCCTCTGGATGGGCTCGCGGGAGACCCGGGTCGTACAGGCGCTGAATCCCGTGACTTGGGCCGTGGGCTGGCAGGCGACCGCCCCTGGCACCCCTTATGGCATGACCGTGGTCGATGGTGAACTGCGGGTGCTTTGCAGCGAAACGGCCGACGACCACCGCATCATCCGCCGTTGCGTCCCGGGACAGGGTTTTGACCCGACGTTCGGCATCCCCTGTCCTGACGACACGGGTTCGCAGCTCAGCTTCGATGGGCACTCGTTGATAGTCAGCCAGTGGTACCCGAGGAAACTGATCACACTCGGCGCCGACGGGAGCGCCGGGCGGACGATCGAAGTTCCGCACGGCGTCTGCGGACAGGTTTTCGTCGACGGGTTCATCTACCTCGTCACCACCGATGCCGAGGAGACGCTCGATTACTGGCTCACGCGCGTCGATCCGCGTCCGACGGTGCCGAAGATCGAAGACCTCGCCCGCATCCCCTTCGCGGCGCGGGCGCTGGCGTTCGACGGCAGGAATTTCTGGACGAACCATCGTGAGCAGAACCAGCTCGTGTCCTTCGCGCGTCCCGACTGAGCGCGACCGGGATTGGTGCCGCCGGCGCCTGCCTTGGCAACAGATCCGGGTCGGCCTGCGTGAGTCAGAGTGCCTGGAGCGCCCGCAGCTGGTCGAGCGTATGGCGCGCCGCCGGATAGTCCGGCTTGATCTGCAGGGCCTGTTTGCAGTGGTCGATGGCTTCGATGATGCGGCCCTGATTCGCCAGCACCGCAGCCAGGAGGCAGTGCGCCTCGGCGTCCTTGGGATGCGTGCGCAGGACCTGCTCGAGGTGGAGGATGGCTTCGGGTTCGCGGCCGGGTTGACGGGCGAGGTGGCTGGCCAGATTGATCCGGGCGTCGACGAAATCCGGCTTAAGCCGCACGGCCGCCTCGTAGTGGGCGATGATGTCGTCCTCGCTTCCCGATAGCGCCGTGAGGAGCGCGGCCAGGTCGTTGTGCGCTTCGGCATAGTCGGGATCGAGCTGCAAGGCCTTCGCAAAGTGGGCGAGGGCCTCGGTTTGCTGTCCTGGGATCTGGGTCAGGAGATTGGCCAGGTTCTTGTGGGCGCCGGCGATCTTGGGATCCAGTTCCAAGGCTCGTTCGTAGTGGACCTGTGCGTCGACGGTCCGGCCAGGCAGCCGGGCCAGGAGGTTGGCCAGTTGATAGTGCGTGGCGGCGCGATCCGGTTGGAGCCGCAGAGATTCCTTGAAATGTTCCAGAGCCTCGGCCTCCCGGCCGGGCAACCGGGCCAGGACGTAGGCCAGGTTGAAATGAACCTCCGCACGATTGGGATCGGCGGGCAGGGCGAGTTCGTAATGGGCGACGGCCTCCAATTCCTTTCCCCGCTGCCGCTCGAGCAGGTTGGCGAGATTGTTGTGAGCCATCCAGCACGCCGGGTTCTTCACCAGGGTCGCGCGGTAGAGCGTCTCCTCGTCGTGGTAGATCTGGCTCTGCCGGTTGGCCGACAGGGCAAGAACCGCCAGCAGCAGGGCGCCGAGTCCGCGAAGCGCGGTGAGTTGTGCCGGGGTGGTCCCGGCGGCGATGCGGGCCGCGCCACCGGCCACGGGAACGATGATGCCGAGCATCGCCACATATTGGAAATGGTCCGCGACGAAGGAATAGATGAAGGGAAAGACGTTGAAGAATCCCAGCGCGGGGAAAAGGGTCCCGACGAAGAACAACCAGCCCGCCAGTGGCCCGCGGCTGCGGTGGCGGATCGCCCAGAGCGCCGCGGTCACGACGACGGTGACGAGCAGCCAGCCGGCCGATGCCAGCGGGGCGGTGGACACGTCCCAGCGCGGATAGATGAACATGAGGTCGGTCGGCCAGACCAGTTTCCCAAGATAGAACCAGACGGCCCGGCCGGCCACCAGTGCGCGTTGGACCAACGAGAGGTCGTAGGCGACGCCGTCCGCCCCGACCACGGCCCGCTCGACCCATGCGGTGAACAACCCGGTGCCCGCCCCGATGACGAACCAAGGCAGGAGCGGCATGACGTCGCGCCTCCAATCCAGCCGGCCTTGCCGCCACCACAACGCGACCAGCAGGGCGGCCGGCAGGGACGCGGTGACGCTCTTCGTGCCCAGCGCCAGGAGAAAGCAGAACAGCGCCCGCGCGTAGGCGGCGGGTTTCCGACCATCCACAAAATCCAGATAGGCGAGGGCGGCCAGAAGATAGAAGAACAGCGACAGCGTGTTTTTCTGCTCGGAGATCCACGCGACCGACTCGACGCAAACGGGATGGACGGCGAACAGCACCGCGGCGATCCATTCGGCCCCGGCCGGCGCTCCCGACTGATGCCAGAGCCGCCGCAGGACGAGGGCGAGCAGGCAGCACGACGTGGCGTGCAGCAGCACGTTCACCAGGTGGTAGCCCAACGGAGCGACGCCCCACACGCGGTGCTCGAACCAGAAGGCGCTGTGCAGGATCGGATAGTATTGCTGGGTGTCGTGCAGATCGGTCCAGATCCAGCCCAGCCCGGCCAGGGAACGCAGTGCCGGCCGGGTCACATGGGCGGAATCGTCCCAGACAAAGCCGCCGCGCAACGCGGGCCAGTAGCACGCCAGCACCAGCCCGAACACCATCAAGACCATGCCCCAGGACGAGAAACGGCCGGCGGGCGTCGGGGCGGTGGGCTGCATGCAGTCAGCCTAAGGGACCACGACCGGTCGTATCAATCCCGGCGTTGTCTTCGGCGCCAATCACCCATTGTCACGCGTGCATCAGGAGCGCTGGCTCCGGTCGAGGACGGCGACGCCGAGCGCAAACGGGCCCTACAGGCGATCCAGCAACTTCTTTTTCGCCATGGAGAATTCCTCCTCGGTGAGGAGGCCCTTCTTGCGCAATTCATCGAGTTTGGTGAGCTCGGAGGTGAGAAGATCGGCCGTCATGGGGGGCGGCGGTTTCGGGTGGTCCTCAATCGCCGCCAGTTCAGGGGCACCCGGGTTGAGGGCCTTGAAGGTGAGGGTGGCCTGCGGGAATTCACCGACCAGATAGAAGGATTTGTCCTCCTTGACCGCGACAACCTTGAGCTGCTTGCCTTCCTTCGCGCAGAACGCCGTCGCCATTGTCATCGCCTGCTCCTTCAGCTTTTCCGTGTTGCGGGTGAACTTGTGGGTGCCCTTGACCGTGATGCTGTAGGTGTCTTCTCCCTGCGGCACCACCTGGGGAGTCTCGCCTGCCCAGGCGCCGTTGCCGGCCACCAACGCGACGAGCAATAGAAAGGACCGGACCAAGGGGTTGGTTCTCATGGTGCGAGTATCGCACCGACCCGGATCTGGTCAAGATTTGCGACGCCGTCGGTCCGGGCGAATGGTCCGATGAGAGATCGGACCGGGCCTTTCGCCGAACGGATCAAGGCCAAGCGTCGCGGACAAGATACAATTAAGCCTAGCCGGGATGCGGGTGTCTTCCTAGGGTCGCGGGGTTTCACCAGTGCCAACCCCGATATTCATCCCATGAAGACCGCCCTTCTGCCTGTCATCCTATCGCTTGGACTTGCCCGGCTCGCCGCCGCCATCGAGGCACCCCCGGTTGGTGTGGTGCAATTCGATCATCGCCAGCTGGACGAGGCCTTTGCCCGGGGGGGCAAGCCGCTGATGAGCAATTCCAGCTACAAGATTTTGGCCGGCCGGCGAGTGGCGCCTGGGACTGTCGAGGTGCACACGTTCGATACGGACATCTTCTACATGCTGGACGGCTCGGCGACGTTCGTGACCGGCGGCACTGTCATCGAACCCACGACGACCGGTCCGGGTGAAATCCGCGGCAAGACCACGACCGGAGGCGTGACCCACCACCTGACGAAGGGCGATGTCATCGTGATTCCCAAAGGCACACCGCATCAGTTTACCCAGGTGGACGGAAATTTCCTCTATTTCGTCGTCAAGGTAACCGAGTGATCGGATTTGCGGTGATCCGCCGGGGATCACGGCGCGTAAAATCACGGTGCGCGTGCCGCCGATGCCGGTCACGGTGATGGTCAGGCCGCGGACATAGACCGGCGGGTAGGTTTCACCGGCGACCGTCGCGAGAGCCCGCAGATATTTGTCCGGGCCGACGATGTCATTCAGCCGCAGAGTGGAGACGCCGTTCTCGAGAAAATACTGGTCGGCCGCGGCGGACAACTGGCGGACGTTGCACAACACGGTGCTGTCCTCGCCTGATTGGCGGACTTTCCGCTGCGCCACATACACCGCCGCCGCCAGGCCCAACAGGAGCACGACGATGGCGATGATCTCACGGCCGGCGAAACCCTGGCGGGATGACCCGGGACGGCCGGCGGGCGACGGAGAGGAGGACTCCATGCCTTCAACCCAAGGCCCGCCCGCCTTGCTCCCGAGGACAGGAGCCGAAGAGCTTGCCGCAGGGAGCAGCCCAAGGCCAGGTCCGCGATGGCGGCCGGGAGGATCTCGATTTTCCCCGCTGCCGCTTGCGCAGGTCTTTTTTGGCCGCTTTCCAGTCCACGTAACTTTCCTTGCCCTCCTTGACGCGTTGGTCGCGTTCCCTGAGGACATCCCCGTGCCAGGCTGGCGACTCGAACTGGCCGGCGTCCCGACTCAGGTCCTGCCACAGCGCCTCCATGGCACTGAGCTTCTCGGCCATCGTCATGCGGTCGAGAGGAAGGTTTATGTTCATGGGAGCTGGCCTGTCAGGCAGGACGTTGGCCAAACCTTTCCCTTGGGTAAGCCCGGGATCGCCCACCCAGGCGCGGGCATGGTGGAACCGCGCAAAGGCTTCGCCCGCGCGGTCAGCCGACCCAGATTCTGGCATTTTGGAATAGTCTCATCCAAGGGCTGTCCTCGCCCCATTCGGGGAGGCTGTAGCTCATGCAGACCGAACGGTGGTTTCTTTCCGGATGCGGCATCAGGATGGTGACGCGGCCCGTCGTGGTCGTGAGGGCGGTCAGGCCGAACGGTGAGCCGTTCGGATTGAGCGGGTATTGTTCGGTGACGTTGTGCTGGTTGTCAACGAATCGGGCCGCGACGAGGCCGGAGTTGCTGCAGACCTCAGCGGCGGTGCGGTCGGGGAATTCCGCATAGCCTTCGCCGTGGGCGGTGCAGATGGGGATGACGGATCCTTCCATGCCCCGGAAGAGGACACTGGGGCTTCGCTCGATCTTGAGTGAGACGAACCGACCTTCGTATCGTTCGCTTTGGTTTTGCACGAAGCGCGGCCACTGGTCGGCACCGGGGATGATGGATTTCAGGTTGCTCATCATCTGGCAGCCGTTGCACACGCCGAGAGCAAAGGCGTCCTCGCGGGCGAAGAAGGCCTTGAACTCGGCCAGGGCGCCGTCGTGGAAGAGGACGCTCTTGGCCCAGCCCTCGCCTGCGCCGAGCACGTCGCCGTAGCTGAAACCGCCGCACGCGGCGAGGCCGCGGAAATCCTTCAGGGATATGCGGCCGGTCAAGATGTCGGTCATGTGGACATCGACGGCCCGGAAGCCGACGCGGGTAAACGCCGCGGCCATCTCGACCTGCCCGTTGACGCCCTGCTCGCGCAGGATCGCGACCGAAGGCCTGGGTTTCGTGCTCTTCGCGGTTTTCGGGGAGATCTCAAATTTTATGAGCGGCGTGATGCCCCGATCGCTTTGATCCAGCTTCAGCTGGTAATCGGACTCGGCGGCGGCCGGGTTGTCGCGCAGCAGGGCGATGCGATGCGTTACGTCCGACCAGATCGCGCGGAGCGCCGAGAGGCTTTCGTTGAACAGCTCCTTGCCGGATTGCGTCACGCGGAGGGCGAAATGCGTGTTCAACGTGCCGATGCGCGAGACGCAGGCCTTGAGGCCGTGCTGGCGCAGGGTCAGGTAGACCTCGTCGAAGTCCTCCTCGCGCACCTGGATGACAGCGCCGAGTTCCTCGTTGAAGAGGGCGGAGAACGGGTCGTGGAGATGCGGGACTTCCAGATCGACGCCCACGTGACCGGCGAAGGCCATTTCCGCGATGGTGGCAAACAGGCCGCCGTCGGAACGGTCGTGGTACGCGAGGATCTTCTTCTCGCGACCGAGCTGTTGGATCGCGTTCCAGAAATTCTTCAGGTCGGCGGGCTGGTCGACATCCGGCGGGGCCTCGCCCGTCTGGGAGACGACCTGCGCCAGGATGGATCCGCCGAGCCGATGTTTGGAGCGGCCGAGATCGATCAACAGCAGGACGGTCTCACCCACGACCGCGGCGGCGGAATCATATCGCAGCTGCGGAGTAAGGGACAGGCGGATGTCCGTGACGGAGGCGAAGGCGGAGATGATGAGTGAAATGGGCGCGGTGACGCGCTTCGCCTGACCGCCTTCCTGCCAGGCGGTGCTCATGCTCATCGAGTCCTTGCCGACCGGAATCGTGATGCCAAGGGCCGGGCACAGTTCCATTCCGACCGCTTGCACCGCGGCGTAAAGATCGGCGCCATCGCCCGGGAGGGCGGGTGCGGCCATCCAGTTGGCGGAGAGGTTGACCTTGCCGATGTCGCCGACCTGCGCGGCCGCGAGATTGGTGAGGGCTTCGCCGACGGCCAGCCGGGCCGCGGCGGCGGCGGAGTTGACCGCGACCGGAGTGCGCTCGCCCATGGCCATGGCTTCGCCGGTATTGGTGTCGAAGGCCGCGGCCGTGACCGCGCAGTCGGCCACGGGTACCTGCCACGGACCGACCATGGGGTCGCGGCAGATGAGGCCACCGACGGTGCGGTCGCCGATCGTGATGAGGAACGTCTTGTCCGCCACGGTCGGGTGGGCGAGAACCCGCCGGGCCGCCTCGAGCAGGGTCAGGCCGCGGAGATCGAGCGGTCGAAGCGGGCGGCGCAGCGTGGTGTCCTGCCGCGCCATGCGCGGCGGTTTGCCGAGGAGAACGTCCAGCGGCAGATCGATGGGCGTGTTCTTGAAATGCGAATCCTCGACGATGAGCTGCTTCTGCTCGGTGGCCTCGCCGACGACGGCGAAGGGGCAGCGCTCGCGTTCGCAGAGTTGCCGGAAAATCGCGAGGCGCGCGGCGGGGACAGCGAGGACATAGCGTTCCTGTGATTCGTTGCACCAGATCTCGAGCGGGGACATGCCGGGCTCGTCGTTGGGCACGGCGCGGAGCTGGAAGCGTCCGCCGCGTCCGCCGTCGTTGACCAGCTCAGGCAGGGCGTTGGAGATGCCGCCGGCGCCGACGTCGTGGATGAAGGAGATGGGGTTTTCGTCGCCGAGGGCCCAACAGCGGTCGATGACCTCCTGGCAGCGGCGCTCCATCTCGGCGTTGTCGCGCTGGACGCTGGCGAAATCGAGGTCCTCGTTGCCGGAGCCGCTGGCCAGGGAGCTGGCCGCGCCGCCGCCGAGACCGATGAGCATCGCCGGTCCCCCGAGAATGATCAGCTGGTCGCCGGGGTTGATCGCACCCTTCCTGACGTGATCCGTCCTGATGTTGCCGAGGCCGCCGGCCAGCATGATGGGCTTGTGGTAGCCGCGGAGTTCGGGGCCATTGGCACCCGGGACTTCCTGCTCGTAGGTGCGAAAGTAACCGTTGATCGCGGGCCGGCCGAATTCGTTGTTGAAGGCGGCGCCGCCGAGCGGGCCTTCGATCATGATGTTGAGCGCCGAGACGATGCGGCCCGGTTTGCCGAATTCCTTTTCCCAGGGCTGGACGGCACCCGGGAGTTTCAGGTTGGAGACGGTGAAGCCGGTGAGGCCGGCCTTGGGCTTGGCGCCGCGGCCGGTGGCGCCCTCGTCGCGGATCTCGCCGCCGGAGCCGGTGGCGGCGCCGGGGAAGGGGGAGATGGCGGTCGGGTGGTTGTGCGTCTCGACCTTGCAGAGGATGTGGATGTCCTCGGTGTGCGCGGCGTATTCGTGGGTCTTCGGGTCGGTGTAGAAGCGGCCGCCACGCGAGCCGGTGAAGACGGCGGAGTTGTCCTTGTAGGCGGAGAGGATGCCGTCGCTGTGCAACTGATAGGTGTTGCGGATCATCTGGAACAGCGACTTGGCCTGCGCCTCGCCGTCGATGTCCCAGGTGGCGTTGAAGATCTTGTGGCGGCAGTGCTCGGAGTTGGCCTGCGCGAACATCATGAGCTCAATGTCGTGGGGGTCGCGGCCGAGCGTGGTGAAGGCCTGCACGAGGTAGTCGATCTCGTCGTCGGCGAGGGCGAGCCCGAGCGACTGGTTCGCGGCGGCAAGCGCGGCGCGGCCCTGGGCGAGGACGGGCACGCTGGTCATCGCGCGCGGCGTTTCGTGGCGAAAGAGGATCTCGCAGGCGTCGACCTCGCCGAACACGACCTGGGTCATTCGGTCGTGGAGCTTGGCAGCCAGTGACAAGTGACCAGTGACGAGGGACGAGATGGGTGAGTCGGAGGCTGACTTGCTTGTCACTTTGGTCGAGAAATCGACCGTGTAAACGATGACCCGCTCGATGCGCTTCACGGCGGTGAGCCCGCAAATGTGCGCGATGTCGGTGGCCTTGGACGACCACGGCGAGATGGTGCCGGGGCGGG
>CAZZDB010000009.1:0-37425 GCA_964652485.1 uncultured Oleiharenicola sp. | reverse complement strand
CGAAGATGTCGGCGATGCCCATGATGCGCGCCTGGACCGACATCTGGTCGCGGGTCAGGCCGCGGGGATAGCCCTTGCCGTCCATCCGCTCGTGGTGGCCGCCGGCATATTCTGGCACGTTCTGCAGGTGTCGGGGCCAGGGCAGGGCCTCGAGCATCTGGATGCTGACGCTGACGTGGTGGTTGATGATCTGGCGTTCGGCCGCGGTCAGCGTGCCGCCACGAATCGTAAGGTTCTCGAGTTCGTCAGGCGTCAGGAGCTCCGTGTCCTCGCCGGCGGTATTCCGCCAGCGGTATTTCTGTGAAATGGCACGCACGTGCTCCTGGTCGCCCGGCGACATGGCCTCGCCGCCGGTGTTGCACCGGCGGAGGAACGCGCGGTCCGCGTCGACCTCCTGGAGGCGTGCAGCGAGACCGGTGGTGTCGCCGGCGCGTTCGGCGGCAAGCTCGGCGTCGCGCTTGATCACCTCGAAGCGGGTGTCGACGAGGGCGATACGGTCGAAGATCGTCTGGAGCTTGGTGGCCTTGTCGACGACGTGGACCGGCGTGGTGACCTTGCCGCAGTCGTGGAGGAGCGCCGCGATCTTAAGTTCATAGCGGTCGCGGTCCGTCATGTTCCAGAGCGCGAGGGGCCCCTTCTGGGTGTGGTGGACGGCCTCGGCGAGCTGCATGGTGAGCACGGGCACGCGCAGGCAGTGGCCGCCGGTGTAGGGCGATTTCTCGTCGATGGCCTTGTTGAGGATGCCGACGAAGGATTCGAAGAGATTCTCAAGCTGGACGATGAGCAGGCGATTCGTCAGGGCGACGGCGGCCTGGGAGGCAAGAGACTCGGCGAGACGTTGGTCCGTCTCGGTGAAGGCCGTGATCGCCCCGGTGGCGCGATCCTTGGCGTTGATGAGCTGGAGCACGCCGATGATCTCGTCCTCGTGGTTCTTCATCGGCACCGTGAGGAATGATTGCGAGCGGTAGCCGGTGTGGCGGTCGAAGGCCTTGGTGCCGGAGAAATCAAAGCCCTTTTCCTGGTAGGCGTCGGCGACGGCGACGGTGCGGTCCTTCAGCACGGCATAAGCGGCCACCATGGAGGTGTTCTCCCGGCCGCGCGGGTCGCGCAGCTGGAGGGGCGGGAAGGGGATCTTGACGCCGGTGGTGCCGCCCATGGCGATGCCGAGCGAATCGGTGCGGATGATCTCGAAGGAGAGGATGTCCTTGTTGTCGGCCGGCCGGCGGTAGAGCGTGCCGCCGTCGGCGTTGGTGATCTTCTTGGCCGCGACCAGGATGGTCTCGAGCAGGCGGTCGAGGTCCTTTTCCTGAGAAAGCGCGATTCCGATCTGGTTGAGTTCCGCCAGCCGCCGGATGAGGTCATCGTTGGCGCCAGTGGCGCCGTCGTGGCTGGCGGTGGAATCCATTGGGTGAGGATGAAGGAGTCCCGCCCGGGAATTCAATCGTTTAAGGGCCCGCGGGTCGGGGTGTTTCCACTCCGACGGATGCCGGTGGGAGGACGGGGCCGGGACAGGCCCTGTCCCCGGGCGACCGCTCATTTTTCCGCGAGGGCCGCCTCGATCGCGGCGGTCATTTCCGCTGAACTTGGTTTCACCTTGGAATCGAAACGGTGCAGGATGCGGCCGTCGCGGCCGATGAGGAACTTCGTGAAGTTCCAGCCGATCTTGCCGGGGTAGGGGGACGAGTCGCCGGTGAGCAGGTCGTAGAGGGGATGGCGCTGCGGACCGTTGACCTCGATCTTGTCGAAAAGGGGAAATTTGACACCGTAGGTCAGCGAGCAGAATTCCTTGATCTCGGCGTTCGTCCCGGGCTCCTGGCCGCCGAACTGGTTGCACGGGAAGCCGAGCACCACGAGGCCTTGATCCCTGTAGGTCTGGGCGAGGGCCTCCAGCTCCTTGTATTGTGGCGTGAAGCCGCATTTGGAGGCGACATTAACGATGAGCAGCGCCTTGCCCTTGTAAGGGGCCAGAGTTGTCTCATGGCCGTCGATGTCCTTGAGGCCGATATCGTAGAGGGGGGCGGCGGGGGCGGTCACGAGGGAGGCGAGGAAGAGCGGGGCGAGAAGCGTGGTAAGTCGCATGGGAGAAAGGAACCGGGCGATGATTGTTCGCGGCTCGGGCGCGGTCAACACCCATAGTCCGGGGCCTTTAGTCCCGCGGCGGACGTGCCGATTGACGGTATGCGTGGTGCGAAACTCCTCGGAGATATTTACCGTTGGAAACCGGGCCGGCCGAGCCGTGGCCCGAGGCTGGGCTTTGGGCTGGATGTTGGTCGCGATGGGCTGTTCTGCTCCGGCCCCGGTCCTGTCCAAGTCTGCTCCGGCAACGTTGGCGGTCAGTAACATCACGGATTATCTCTGGCGGCTGGCCATAACGCCGGTGGCGGGCGGCGGTGCCCGGAACGTGTCCGTGGCCCCCCACGGCGTTTGCACGATCGAACTCGCTGGCGGGGAATATGAAATCGAGCAAACCGCCGAAACCGCCGCGCTGACCCGCCGGATCGCCTGCCGGCTGGAGTCGGGGCAGGCATATCAGTGGCAGCTGGCGACGTTGCAAGGGTCAAGAGCGACGGGCACACCATGAGCGTTCCGAACGGGGTGCGGCGGGCCGAGACCGAGCTGGACGCCGCGGCCGTCCAGTCGGGTTGTTCCGGGATCGGCAACCGCTCGATCCACCAGTTCTGGCACCTGTTTGCTGCTCACTACCGGGGCGTCCTGCTCGCCCCGCGTCGCCGGCCGGACAACAGCAACGTGGCGTGGAGCTGGCGCGAGTCCTCCCACGACGGGCCTGCGACCAGCGCAGAGCTGACGGAGCTGCGTCACCGGCTCGCCCATGCGGGCAGGTCAATGAATGGCGGATTTCCGGAAGAGGAAGACGGCCAGAGCTTGGAGAGCCAGGTCCGGATCCGGGTCGCGCGGATGACCGCGGATCTGATTGCACTCCCGGATCGGGCGTTGGCCGGCTACACTTGTCGCACCGAGCATGGATTCATGCTGCACAGCTGGGGAGCCGCCTTCCCGGCGCAGCCGATTTATCCCGACGGTCAGCCGTCGGGCATCAGCGGGCGGGTGCTCGCCGGGGAGAGTGAGCCGGCTGGGGTGGTGGTTTTCCTGGAGAATCTGTCTGGCGGCGCTACAGCCCGGGTAAGAACGGATCGGGTGGGCGTTTTTCAGTTTCCCAACGTGGCTCCAGGAAAATACCGGCTGCGGGTCGTGGACCGGCCGGAATTTTCCGCCGAAGGTTTGGTCGTCGAGATCGAACGGGCGGCGCTCACCGGGTTGGAATTGCGTGCGGCCCCGGCGAAACAGGCGAACGCCACCGCAGTGCGAACCCCGGCCCGGACCTCGCACCGGCGCGCCGGTGCCGCGGGCTTGCTGGCGTTCCTTGTGGCGGGATTTGGCCTGTGGCACTACACTCACCCCGGTGCTGTCGTAGCGACCAGCCGAATGCCCATCACCGGCTGGCAGACGGCGACCGGGCATTTGTCCGCTACGTCCAGTGATACCGAGTCGGTGGAGGCGAAGCCTGCCGGAGGCAGCGGCGGATGGTCCGAACTATCCCACCATCACCCCGATCCGAGGTTGCCGGGGAGTCATCACTCGGCTCGCAACACGGCGCAGGCGGTGGAAAGAACCGCCACGCAAAATGAGGTCGAGGGGATGCCTGCCACTCAGCAGATGAAGCCGGATCCCACGGCGAATGGCGCAGAGCCCGCCAATCGTGTCTCCATGGAGCCGGTCCGGGCGGAAATGACGACGGGGAAGACGGAGGTTGTGGCGGGATCCCCGGATCAGCAGAGCGCCGAGTTCGCCGGAGCGACCGCGCACGATACCGTTACCGGGGACAAGGAGGTCGCTGCGTCGTTGACGGGCCGGAATTCATCCACGCAGAAGGCGACGGAGCCGGGGCACGAACCGC
Source organism: uncultured Oleiharenicola sp. (assembly GCA_964652485.1). GTDB lineage: Bacteria > Verrucomicrobiota > Verrucomicrobiia > Opitutales > Opitutaceae > Lacunisphaera. The sequence continues at coordinate 33,509 of CAZZDB010000009.1, read as the reverse complement.
CGCCTCCGATTGCCTCGAGGCGCCCGCCGTCAGCCGAGACATCCGCGGAGCCCACCACGGGCGGGGCGATCCTCCACGGCGAGTCCACCTCGTCCGCCCCGTCTGCCGCCGGTCCTGCCAGCCAACCCGAAAGGCTGCGGCAGTCGGGTGGCCGGGGTGGATCGGGTGACGCGAAGGCCGACACCGGTGTCGATGCCGGGGCGGCGGGCGGATCGATGTCGCCGGGCGGAAGCGGACGCGGGGCTGCGGGCACCGATCACCTCCGAGCAGGTCCGGGCTCGCCTCAAGCGGAGCGCACCGGCGCGACGAAAGGTGGAGGAACTACCGTCCTGTCGTCATTCAAAACGGCAAAGGCCGACCCGGCCCTCCAGGCTGGAACCGTGGTGGCGGAATTGCCGGATGATCAGGCCTCCTTTGGCCCGCGATCAGACGACCACCGAACTCCAGTACGGACCAGCGGCGACCCGAGACAGTTCTCCACAGAGGATTCCGGGGCCGACGATCCGGCGCGAGTCAGCGCAACACCGTTTACGTCGCCGGCCGGCACCGAGAGCCCGGCCGCCGGGCTGGCGGCGGCAATGGAGCCCGGGCCAGACAGGATGACCATCCCACCGACCGATGAGGCAGGGCCCCAGCGGGCACTGCGGCCACTCGGTCGGCTCGTGAACGCCGCGTGGAAGTTGCAGATGGTGAGGGATGCCATCATCCCGACGCTCCCCATGCCGGCGGGGCGCAAGGAATCGTTGGAGGAAATGCGGGAGCGATTGCGCACCCTGCAGCGGGAGCAACTCCCCGCGACGTTTCAGAATCCGGCCATTTGGCAGGGAATCATCTTGGAGTCGGCCCAAGCCGGACCGGATGAGTTGCACTGGCGCGCCGTGGCCGGAGCCGTGCCGCCCGGGGCGACGGTGCGGGGCAACAGGGCCGAGTTGGCCTGGCCGGCGCCGAGTCGACCGCGCGGCACCGAGTATGTGCTGGAAAACCACCGCGGACGGGAGCTGGCTCGGGTAAGCATCGCCGAAAGCGGAGCTGTGACGGTGCAAGGCGCGAAGGAGGTTCGTGGGTGGCATTGGGCCGGGATCGAATCGGTCGAATCGGAGTGCAGCGGTTCCAAGGGACCGCGCTTCGTCTGGCGCCTTCTTTCCGGGGCGGCGCTGCCGCCCGAGTGGCAACTGGAGACTGGGTGGCGGGACGGCCGCGGGCAGCGGTTGCTGATGCCTTTGCCCCGGGATCTGGCGGCGACGCCGGACGGCAGGCTGGCGCTGACGGACAGCCTCACCGGCTGGGCCATGACCTGCGAAATCGGCGCGCCCTGAACTCCGCGAGCGGACGAAATCAAAACCGCCCCCCAGCATGAAACTCGCCAGATTTAGCGAGGCGTGCTACCATCGTTTCATGCGAAAACAGCCCACCATCATAAAGGACCAGATCAGGCTGAAGGACTTCGATCCGGCCTACTGCGCCGGCCTCGATAAGGAGAAGACCAAGAAGCTCACCGACCGCCTCGGTCAGCGGATCGGGGAGTTGCAGGAACTGCTCTATGCGAACTCGAACTGCGCCGTCCTGATGATTTTCCAGGGCATGGATGCCAGCGGCAAGGACGGCTCGGTGCGCAGCGTGTTCCGCCATGTCAATCCGGCGGGCGTTGAAGTCGCAAATTTCAAGGTGCCCTCGGCCGAGGAAAGCGCGCATGATTTCCTCTGGCGCATCCACAGGGCGGTGCCGCGTTACGGCAACATCGGCGTCTTCAACCGCTCGCACTACGAGGCGGTGCTCGCCGAGCGGGTGCTCCGGCTGGTCCCGCGGAAGGTCTGGCAGAAACGTTACGGACAGATCGTGGAGTTCGAACGCATCCTCGCGGAAAACCGGATCGTGCTGCTCAAATTCTACCTGCACATCAGCCGGCAGGAGCAGGCCGAACGTTTCCGCGAGCGACTGTCCAACCCGAAGAAAAACTGGAAGTTCTCCCACGCGGATCTCACGACCCGCCAGCATTGGGACGGATACATCGGCGCCTACGAGGACATGCTCAACGCCACGAGCCACGCCGTCGCCCCGTGGCACCTGGTCCCGGCCGACCGCAACTGGTATCGCGATCACGTCATCGCCGCGGCCGCGGTGCGGGCGATGGAAGGGCTCAACCTCAAGTGGCCGAAACCCTCCGAAGACCTCTCGAAGGTGAAGATCCATTGACGGACGGAGGCGGAACCAGCGGATGAACGACGCGCTCAACATCTCCTGTCCGCATTGCGGGGAGGACTTCTCGCTCGCCCTCGACGTGAGCGAGGGCAGCGCCGAGTTCACGGTGGACTGCGAGGTCTGCTGCCGGCCCATGCTGGTGACGGTGCAGATCGCGGACGGCGAGATCACAGGACTGGACGTGGCCGGGGAGTGAGGCCGGTGCACTCGTGACATCGGGGCGTTTCCGTGATACCAAACCGGTGAGCTCGGGAAGCTCGTCCCCATGAACCTGAAGCAAATTCTCCTCCTGTTCGGCTACTCGGTCTTCTTCGTTGGCACCGTGGCCGCGATGATCCTCTGGCAGAAAAGCCGCCGGAAGGCCCGCACGCCGTTCGGTGACGACACCCGACTGCTGCGCACGGCGGGCGAATCACAGCTCCGGCACGTGCTGAAACTGGATGAGGAGGCCATCCTCTGGATGGTGATGGCCGGCAGCGCGCCGGTGCTGCTGGGCTTGTTCTGCGTCATGGGTGTGACCCAGCTGCCCCACACGCTGCAATGGGCGGGGCTGGCCGCGACGGCGGTGCTGTTCGTGGTCGCGTTCATCCTGTCAGCCGGATGGTTCGCCGGGAAAACCGCGGAGAGCCACAACCGTTACCTTGGGTATTTTGGTGAGCGCATGGTGGCCGAGCACCTGGATTCGTTGAAGGCCCGGGGCTGGCGCATCTTTCACGACGTTCCGGCGACGGACAACGGGCGCAAGTTCAACGTCGACCATGTCGCCGTCGGGCCGACCGGGGTCTTTGTCGTCGAGACCAAGACGCGGCGGAAGGGCCGCGCCCGGCCAGGCTTCGAGAGCCACAAGGTCTATTTCGACGGTCACTCGCTGGTCTGGCCGTGGGGCGAGGACAACCACGGGTTGGAGCAGGCCGAGCAAAACGCCAAATGGCTCGGCCGCCTGCTCGAGACGGAACTGCGCGAGATCGTGGCGGTGACACCGTACCTCGCTCTCCCAGGCTGGTTCGTCGAGATGAAGCCCGCGCAGGACCCGCGTCCGTGCCGTGTGACGAATCCCAAGGGGCTCGACAAGTTCCTGCCGAACGGCGCGGAGGTGCTGCCCGAGGCGCGGATCGACGCCATCGCGGCGAAGCTCGAGGACCTCTGCCGCGACGTGGAGTATTGAAGACCGCAGAGCAGGTCTCAGGCCTGCCGCGGATCGTTTGGCAGACAGGTCAGAGACCTGCCTACGGGGCCGGAGCGTAGGCGCCGGGGAACGGCGCTGTGTCCTTCGGCCAACCGAGGAGCTGCAGGACTTCAGCCGGAAGGGGCACTCCCGTGCCCGCACCAGCGAAGCCCTTCGCCAATTCGTAGCGCTGCAGTTCGAGGCCCTTGAACAGCGGCCCATGATAGTCGGTGAACTCCCGGCTGTGCGCGGCAAACTGCGGCTGGAGCTTCTGGAAGTCCGCGAGCGTGGCGATGTCCTGCACGCCGCTGTTGGAGGCGGCCGGACTCCACAGGAGGAGGACCTTGGCTGTTTCCTGTCGGACAAACACGTTGCCATCGAGCTGCTTGACGTGCGGCCGGGTGAGGCGGTCGCGCAGGATGCCCGGCTGCTCGAAGCGCAGGAGCGGCTTCGCGAAGCCACTGGTCGCAACCAGCAGGTTGTTCACGAACTGGTGGCCCTCGCGCTGCTCGACACCAGGGCCGGTGGACGGATGCCAGCCGAAATGGTCGCCCACGGCGCTGCGTTCATTGCGCTCGAACGAGGCGACGGAGTTGACGAAGGTGTTGTTGAAGACCGCGACGTTCGAGCTGTTGAGGACGCGGACGCCCTTGTCGCAATTCACGAAGACGTTGCCGGCGCACGTCGCCCCCTTGGAAATCTCGAAGAAGAAGCCGTCGTTGCAGCCCTCGATCCAGTTGTTGACTACCACCGCGTCGACGTTGCCGACGTCATACCAGATGCCGTTGGAATCAGGCTGATCAATAACCAGGTTGTCGCGGCAGGTGACGCGGTAGGACTGGTTGAAGATCTTCACCGCCGAGGGGTAGTAGCCGGTGATCTTCTCGACGTTGTTGCGGGCGAAGATGTTTTTCTCGAGGAGGCAGTCGGCCGAGTCGATGACGTAGATGCCCTCCGTGCTCGTGTCGCTGACCAGGCAGTTCCGGATCGTCAGGTGGTCGCCCCGGAAGTAGCCGGCGACGCGGGAGCAATGGGTGATGGCGACGTTCTCGAGGGTGGTGCCGGTGACCTCCTTGCCGAAGGTGGCGGGATCCTGCAGCCCCTCGGGTTCCTTGCCCTCGACCTCGAGCGCGCGGTAGGCGTATTGCGTAAAGGTGAGGCCGCGGATCACCGGGCCCTTGGCGTCGGGGTTCTTGCCATGGACCGGGCGGGTCGTGCGGATTAACGCGCTGTCCACGGCGGTGATCTCGACCTCGTGATCTGTCGGGTCTTGGCGGATGTAGACGTAGCCGCCCTCGTAATCGATGTAATAGGTGTTGGCATCGAGCTCACCCTCCCAGCCGGCGGACTGCAGGGCGCGGCCGTCGACGAACACCATGTCATTGTTGAAGCGGTGCAGGGGAGTGCGCATGCCCTCGCGTTTGCGCTGCCACCAGTCGGCGGGCTTGACGGGGAAGAGCGTTTTCCACTGGGTGCGCCAGATGCCGTCGCGGAGCGACTCCCACTTCGTGGCGAGCTGCGTGCCCTTCAGCACCGGGCGCTCATCGGCGTAGGGCTGCATGGCAATGCCCTGGTTGAGGAGCAGCCCGCCGGTGCGGTAGGTGCCGCCGCGCAGGACGATGGCGTCGCCCGTCACCACCCTGTCGATGGCCGCTTCGAGCGTGGTGGGCTCGGCGAGAACGGTGCCGGTGGACTCGGCCTTGCCATCCGGCGCGACATAATAGATGTGCGCAGCTCCGGCCGGCAGCGCGTAGTTCTGCTGGATCGGGCCATAGGGACCGCCCGAGGGTTGGGCGGACGCGGTGAGCGCCGCGAGGAACATTCCAAGCAGGCAGGAGGGGATGGAGCGGGATGCTTTCATGGGTGAGTCGGTCGGGGTGACAGAGCGAGCAATAATGGGAAGGCGAAGACTCAAGCAGGTCAAACTCGTTGCGCGCTTTTCTGCCCGGTTGGAATTTGACGCGACCGACGGGATCTCCAATCGTCATCGGTTCCCCACCATGAACCTCCCGCAAATCGTCGGCATCCTGCCCGCCGTGGTCTTTCCGGCGGCCACTTTCCAACACCTCATCCGCCTCGTGCGCACCCGGGCCGGGGCGACGGCCAATCCGATGACGTGGCTTCTGTTCGGCCTGGCAAACCTCGCCATCTACATCTACACGGAGCGTTACACGGAATGGCAGGCGATTCTCGGCATGCTGGTGACGGCCGTGGTGGACTTCATCATTGTCGGCTACATCTGGGTTTCCCGCCGGGCGAAGGCCGCCTGATCCGGCTGCGATGTCCGATATTGTCCTGATGGTCTGGCTGGCCGGCAGCAGCGTATGGGCGTTTGGACTGTTCGGCCTGGACAAATGGCGGGCGCAACGGAGCGGGGGTCCACGCACGGCGGAATCCACGCTGCTCCTCGCGAGTGCAGTCGGTGGCTGGCCGGGCGGGTTGCTCGGCATCTTGGTCTTCCGCCATAAATCGGCCAAGGCGTCGTTTCTCCTCAAGTTCGCCGCGGCCTTCCTGCCGTGGGCGGCGCTGGTGGGCGGGGCGCTGAGAATCGCGGGCCGGCTCTAGCGGCCCGCGCCGCTCTCCTTCAATTTTTCCTGAGGCTAAATCTGCGAATACGGCGCCGGGGCGAGAAACCGGCTCGTGACCTTCGAGACGGTATCGGCATATTGCGGGTCGGCCTTGAGCTTCAGCCATACGGGATGCTGCGTGAAGGCCGCCCAGTTCTTTTGGTGCGTCTCCCGGTCCGGACTGCAGAGCATGTAAGTCAGGTGGGGCAGATCGCGGCCGACGAGGGCCTGGCCATAGAACACCGGGGAGAGATTCAGGTCCTGCATCACGCCGATCTCGCCGGCGTTGAACATGTCCACCTTCTTGAGCGCCTTGACCTCGTTGTAACTGTCGTAGGTTCGCATCTCGAAGACCCGTGATTGCCCCGCGCGGGCGAGCGCCGGCACCGCCAGTTGGGGCAGACCGGAAAAAGCGAGGAGCAGCCAGCTGTCGACCCGGTCGAAAGCCGGGTTGTCCTTTGAGGAGGCGTTGAAGTAATCCGCGCCGGCGGCGAGCACCGCCGCCTCGGCGTTGAGCGAGGCGGTGACGCTCGCGACCGACTCAAGCGACGGGTGCGGGATGAGCACCCAGACGGCCGGGCCGTCCTTCGCCTCCGGCTCGGTGAACACCCCGACGGACTTGATGCCGCGGGCATTGAGCGCCGGAATCAGCGTTTGGGCCAGATAGGCGTCAAGCAACGTGTGCGGCGCACCGGACTTCAGTCGGTAGGCGCGCAACTCGTAGTAATCGCGGCCGGGCGCGCCGGTGGGGGCGGCGGCAGCGGCGGTGCCGACCATGGCGACGGTCGAAGCCACGAGGGAGGTCTTGAGGAATTCACGACGGGTGGGTTGCATGGCAGAGGGGATGTTCAGAGGTGGGGCGGGGCGGGCTTGAAAGGCACATCCCACGGATTGACGCCCGTGGTGTGGAGTTTGCGCCGGTAGACCTTTTCGTTGCAGGTGGCGTAGAGGATGTCGAACTTCTCGCCGCCGAAGCAGAGGTTTGTGATGCGCCCGTTGGGCGTGGGAATGATCGCATTGACGCGGCCGGCCTGGTCGCAGACCTGGATGCCGAGCCGCGTGGCCACGTAGACGCGGCCCTCGCGGTCGACCTTGAGGCCGTCGGCGAAACTTTGATCCTCGTTGTCCGGGCAATGCAGCCAGAAGTAGCGCTGCTTGTCGGTGAGCGTTCCATCGGACTGGATCCGATAGCTGTAGACCCAATGGGAGCCGTAGTCGCAGACATAGAGCAGAGACTGGTCGGGCGAAAAGGCGATGCCGTTGGGAAAACGCAGCCCGTTGTCGACGATCTCCTTTCTTCCGTCCGGCCGGACGAGCCAGATCTTGTTCAGTCCGGCGCCGGGATTGGTCGCGTAAAGGTTGCCGTTGTGGGCCACGACGAGATCGTTGGCTGAGAATCCGTCGGCGACGACCGTTCCGTGGCCGGCGGGGTCGTAGGCGACGATCTGGTTGGAGCCGCTGGCCGCCACGAACAGCCGGCCGTCGGGGCCGAAGGCCTCTCCGTTGCCGTGCTTGGTGTCGGCGATGAACACGATGGGGTTGCCCGCGGCGTCGAGGCGGTAGCCCCTGCTCCGGGGAATGTCGGTGAAGAAGATCTCACCCTTGGCGTTGGCCGCTGGTCCTTCCGATAGGCCGTAGCCTTCGCCGACCAGTTGCCACTCCTCGCCGGGAATGAGCAGGGCGGCGAGGAAGGGATTCTTGGTCGGTGCGGCGGCCTTGACCGGAGCCGGCCAGCCTTGCCAGAGCCAGCGCATGACGTCCGGGAAGATCGCGGTGCCTTGTTTGCCGGTGTGCCCGCCGTCGCCCCAGGTGTGGTTGACCTCGTAGCCGGCGAAGACGAGGGCGCGCTCCATCATCTGGTTGGCCATCCACCAGTCGCCTCCGTAGATGTTGAGGTCGTTTTCCCCGTCCTGAAGAAAGACCCGCAACGGCTTCGGTTCGGTCTTGCGGATGAGTCCGGGGTAGCGGTCGCCGCCGCGCAGGCTGACGTAGGTGCCGATGGCGGAAAAGACGCGGCTGAAGGCGTCGGGCCGTTCCCACGCCGCGGTGAAGGCCGCGATCGCGCCGCTGCTTGAGCCGCCGATGGCCCGGTCGTTGCCCGATCGCGAGAGGTGGATCGCGCGGTTGTCGGCGGTCCGCCTCGTCTCGACGGCGGGCAGCAGCTCATCGAGCAGGAACCGGGCGTAGGCGTCGCCCAGCCCGTCGTATTCGTAGCTGCGGTTGAAGCGCGGCAGGGCGTCGGGTCCGGCGGCCTGCGCAACGCCCGGACGCACGAACACGCCGATGATGACCGGCAGTTCACCGTGGGCGATGAGGTTGTCGAAGACCGCGGGCGCGTTCCATTGCACCCCATCCTGGTTGACGTAGACGCAGGCGGGTTTGGTGCCGTCGTACTGGTGCGGCACGTAGACGGTGACCTCGTGCACGGTGCCCGGGAAGACGCGCGATTCGGCGAAGTCGAACTTGATCAACTCGCCCTGCGGCACGCCGGGTTGCGGCAGGGAGTCGGGTCCGGCGGGGTAGTTGTCGGCGGCGAGGCCGAGCGCCGGGAGGGCCAGGAGAACATGGAGCAATCGGACGACGCGGGGCATGGTCATTTTTTGTGGGAGACAGCCCGGAGTGCCCGGGCACGGACCGCAGGGAGGAGACGAAGTTTCAAGGGAAAAACATCCGGTCACTCAGCCGAGCCGGTGAGCGTGGGCGGCCGGAGGTTGCCGAATCCGACGTTGCGGTCGGTGTCGACGAGCAATTGCGAGTCGGCGAAGCGCAGACGGTAGGTGGTGGTAAAGGTCGTGCGGTAACCGCACACCTTGAGAGTATAGGCATAATCGCCCGTCCAGGCCCCGCTGCAAGCGACCGGCTCGGGACCGGTCTCCGAGGGAATCTCGCCACCCTTGCGCCAGATGCCGGGGGTGGCGGTGAAATGCTCTTCCGCTCCATTGATCACCACGGTGAAGGCGGCGACCCCGGCGGAATCCGTCGAGGTGAGCGAGATTGACTCGATCTTCTGGTCGTTGGCCGGGAACTTGTAGCGCCGGCCGGTCACGGCGGCGATTACGGGCGAGGTGGCGGCGCCCAGCTGTGGCGGCGTGGAAAGATGCGCGAGTTTGTCCGCCAGTCTGCCGTGGGCCACGGCATCGGCCGGCAGCGCGCCATCCTGGAACGCGGGCAGAAGATATTTCCAAGCGGTGTTCATGACCGCGGCCATGTCGCGCGTGCCACTGGTGATGGCGATGACCGCGTCGTATTTGTCGAGGACGATGCAGAACTGGCCGAAGGCGCCGTCACCCCGGTAGAAGCCGAACGGACAGCGCCAGAACTGGTAACCGTAGCCCTGCTCCCAGTTGCTGGCGGGATCGCCGCCGTTGGCGGTCTGGAGCGAGGTGGCTTCCTCCACCCAGGCAGCGGGCACGAGCTGTTGGCTCTGCCAACGGCCCTTTTGCAGATAGAGCTGGCCAAACTTGGCGATGTCCTCTGTGCGCAGGTGCAGGCCCGACGCGCCGATATTGATGCCTTGCGGCGTGCTGTCCCACACGGGTGTCGGAATGCCGAGAGGTTCGAACAGGCGGGGCGTGAGGTAGTCGCGCACCGTCTGGCCCGTGACCTTCTGCACGACGGCGGACAGCATGTAGGTGCCGGGAGAATTGTAGTAGAAGTGGGTGCCGGGTTTGTGGGCCACAGGTGCGGCCAGAAACTGTTTCGTGCCGGTCTTGTCCGCCGCGTTGACGTTGATCCGGTCGACGTCCTCCTGGTGCTGGCCGGTGGACATGCGGAGGAGATCGCGGAGGCGCATGGCCTTCAGGTTGTCGGACGGATTCGCCGGTGCATCCTCGGGGAAGAACTTCAGCAGAGGATCGTAGATGCTGATTTTGCCCTCACTTTGGAGCAGACCGATGGCGGTCGACGTAAAGCTCTTGCTGAGCGAGTACATCATGTGCGGTTCGTCCGCCGCGTAGGGCGCCCACCAGCCCTCGGCCACGACCTTGCCGTGCCGGAGGAGCATGAAGCTGTTGAGGCCGTCGACGCGCGGCTCGGCCTCCTCGATGAACCGGAGGATCGCGGCGGAGGAGACGCCCTGCTCCTCGGGGGTGGAGCGCGGGAAACGGAAGGCCTCACCGGCGGCATTGAGGCTGCCAACCAGGAGAGAGACGGACAACAGGAACGAGGGGATTTTCATGGGTAAACTGGCGGTGAGGGACGGATGGGAAAGACAGCGGCCTGACGATGACCCGAAGACGGGCGATCAGGTGAGATGGGCGCCCTGCGCGTTGACGTAGACGGCGTAGAGCGACTGGCTGGCCGCGATGAAGAGCCGGTTGCGCTTGGCGCCGCCGAAGCACAAGTTGGCGGGTATCTCGGGCAGGAGGATGAGCCCGATGCGCTGGCCACCGGGGGTGAACACATGCACGCCGTCGTAGCCCGGACCGGCCCAGCCGCACGCCGCCCAGATGTTGCCATCGGTGTCGGCGCGAATGCCGTCGGCCCCGCCGGAGAGCTCACCGCCGGGTGTCTTGAGATTCATCTTCGCGAATTCCCGCGCCGGGCCGAGTTTGGTGCCGTCCTTCACATCGCAGACCCAGATGCTCTTGGGGATGCTGGAACCGGGGGCCGAGCCGGTGTCTGCGATGTAGAGTTTCGTGTAGTCGGGTGAGAAGCACACGCCGTTTGGCTTGTAGCCTTCGTCGTAGACCTTGGTGATCCGGCCGGCCTTCGGGTCGATGCGGTAGACCGCCTCCTTCAGCTGCAGCGCGCCCTTGTGTCCCTCGTAGTTGTTCATGCTCCCGTAGCCGGGGTCGGTGAACCACACGCCGCCGTCGGGATGTACGACGACGTCGTTCGGCGCGTTGAAGGGTTTGCCCTCGAACTCGGCCGCCAACACGGTGAGGCCGCCGTCGGCCTCGTAACGCACGACCCGGCGGTTGGCGTGTTCGCAGGCAATCTGGCGGCCCTCGAAATCGAAGGTGTTGCCGTTGCTGTTGCCCGACGGTTGGCGGAAAACGGTCACGCGGCCGTCGTCCTCGATCCAACGGCGCTGGAGGTCGGAGGGAATGTCGCTCCAGAGGAGGTACCGGCCGACGGCGTTCCAAGCCGGGCCCTCGGCCCAGCGACTGCCCGTGTGCAGGCGTTCGATGCCGGCATTGCCGATCTGGTATTGGTTGAAGAGCGGATCGAGGGCGATGATGTCCGTGTCGGGATAGCGGACCGGCTCGCGTCCGCTCCAGTCGCGGGCGCCGAGCGGAACGAGCGCGGTCCCCGCCGTGGCGACGGCGGCGGTGCGGAGAAACTGGCGGCGGGTGGTGGGGTGGTGGGCGGGCGCGGGGGCAGCGGGGTCCATATGGGGTAAGTCTAGAAACTGAAATTGAACGGATCGGCGCCGTTGCGTGCGTTGCGATCGAGCGCGTCGATGGCGGCCATCTCGGCCGTGGTGAGCGCGAAGTCGAAGATGCCCGCGTTTTCGGCGATGCGGTTCGGACGGACGGACTTGGGGATGGTGACGATGCCGCTCTGCACGTCCCAGCGGAGGACGACCTGGGCGACGGTCTTGCCATGATTCCGGGCGATGGCGGCGAGCGTCGGGTCCTGAAGGAGCGTGCCGGCCTGCTGGAGCGGGCTCCAAGCCTCGACCTGGATACCGTGCCGACGGCAATGCGCCACGAGCGATTTGCTCTGCAGGTAAGGGTGGAACTCGATCTGGTTGACCGCCGGCACGATCTCGGCGGTGGCGAGCAGCTCGTCGAGGTGCGGGATCATGTAGTTGCTCACGCCGATGGCCTTGACCCGACCGGAGCGGTAAAGCTGCTCCATCACGCGCCAAGCGGCACGGTGCTGGCCCTTGATGGGCCAGTGCAGGAGGTAGAGGTCCAAGTACTCGAGCCCGAGCAGCTTCATGCTCCGGTCGAAAGCGGCCTCGATGTGGCCGGCGCGGATCTCATCGTTCCAGACCTTGGTGGTGACAAAAATTTGCTCCCGCGGGATGGAGCAGGCGCGAACGGCCTGGCCGACGCCGCGCTCGTTGCGATAGAGGGCAGCAGTGTCGATATGGCGGTAGCCGCAGGCGAGGGCAGCGCGGCAGGCCGCGTCAGCGTTGGCGTCCTGGGGAACCTGGAACACTCCGAGTCCCAGCCAGGGCATGGGCACGCCGTTGTTGAGCGTGGCGGCAGCCTTCAGGCCTTCGCTCATGGTGGCATAGGTGCCGGCCAAGGTGGGGTGACTCATACCAGCCCGACAATGCACACCCAGCGGGTCGCGGTCAAATGCAGTGCAAAGCATAATCGCACGCGGCGGATGCATTTGACCGCCCTGCCGGGCCGCCCAGACTTATATCCGAACATGATCTGTCCCATCCGAGACGTCCGCCAACTCGCCGGTCTGGCGCTGTCCGCGCTGTGCTTCTGCTCTCATGGCTTTGCGGCCCTTTCCCTCGAAGAGAATTTCCGGCCGGCGCTTCCCGTTATTCCCGGGCGTGCCTTCCTGCTCACCGATTTTGGCGCCGTGGGCGACGGGGCGACGCTCAACACAGGCGCATTCGAGAAGGCTATAGCCGCAGTGGAGAAAGCGGGCGGTGGCCGGCTCGTCGTCCCGCGCGGGGTGTTCCGGACCCTGCCGTTCACGCTTTGCTCCCGTCTCGACCTTCACCTTGACGAGGGCGCGGTCATCCAGGCGCCGGACAGCTTCACGGCTTATGGGATGCCGGATCCCGCCACGTTGAAGTCGCAGGACGAGGTCAAGGCGCGGGTCAGGCCGCCCGGGCCGTTCATATCCGGCAGCCGGCTCCATGATGTCGCGCTGACCGGTCCCGGTACGATCGATGGCAATGGCGCGTTGTGGTGGGCCTGGTCGGAGCGGGCGGCCCGCGCCGTGGCCCAGACCCAGCCCGGCCGGATCGTCCTGCGCCGCGCCCACCTCGTGGTAATCACCGGCTGCGAGCGCCTGCTCGTGGAGGATATCACGTTGAAGGACTCGCCGATGTTTCACCTCGTGCCCAAGAATATCACAGACCTGACGATCCAGCGCGTGAAGGTCCGGGCGCCGTTCAACGCGCCCAACACCGATGCTATCGATCCCGGGCCGGGCCGGAATTTCCTGATTCGCGACTGCGATATCGACACCGGCGACGACGACATCGTCGTCAAATCCGGCGGCACCAACGTCCTGATCGAAAATTGCACGATCAAGCACGGGCACGGCATCTCCATCGGCTCCGAGACCACCGCCGGGGTGGAAAACATGCTCGTACGCCATTGCACCCTCGACGGCGCCGACAACGGCATCCGCATCAAATCCATGCGCGGGGCCGGCGGGACGGTGCGGAATGTTCGCTACACGGACATCCAGATGAGGAACGTGGAGAATGCGATCACCCTCCAGCTTGACTACGTGGACAACAACCGCCCCGATTTCAAGGGTGACCCAGCCAAGGTCCCCGCAATCCACGACATTCTGATCGACAACGTCACAATCCATAACTCACGAAACGCCGGCAAGATCATCGGTCTGCCCGACAGCCGCATCACCGGTCTCACCCTGCGGAACGTGACGATCACCGCGGAGAACGACTTTGTGATCAGGGACGCTGATCTGCCGTTGCGGGAGAACGTCACCGTGGAGCTCAAGGCCGGCGTCGCCCCCGCACGCGTCGGAGGGGAACATTGAAGCCCCGCACCAGCACGGCCCTCAGCTCTGCGGCAGGGTGCTCTCAGGCGGCGGCGGGGTGATCGGGGGAGCAGCCGGTTCCGCCGCCGGCGGTGGCACAACCGGTTTGCGGACCCGGGTTGATTTGCGCGCCTTGGCGGCCCTGGCGCGAGAGGCGGTGCGCTTGGCCGAGGCCAGCAGCTTCGTCAGGGCCTTGAGCTCCCGCTTGGCCGCCTTAGCGGCTTTTTTCGCCAGCTTGTGCGCCTTGCGCGCCCTCTTGAAACCCGCCTTTGCGGCATCGGCGGCCCGTCGCGCCGCCCGGACTTTCTTTTGGGCACCGGCAACTTTGGCGGTGAGTTCACGCAGAGGAGGATTCGAGGCGGGCGGGGTGCTGGGCGTTTTCATGGGTGCAAGGGCAAACCGAATCATATGTGGCGATTCCATCCAGCCGTGGCAACAGCAGGAATGTTACGTTTTCTGCCTCTCGCGGTTCGCCAAAACCGCGGTTTCGTGCCTCCATCTGGTCCGATGAGCCGCGAGATGTGCTACCGTTGTTTCTGGCCCAAGGCGCTATGCTGGTGTCCTTCGCTGCAGTCCATGGCGACGCGGACCCGCTTCGTGTTCCTGCAGCACCCGAAGGAATTCAAGGAGGAGAAGGCGGGCACCGGCCGCCTGACCCACCTCTGCCTCGCAAACAGCGAGTTGCACATGGGCAAGGGTTTCGACGCCGATGAATCCGTCCAGGCTCTGATCCGTGATCCAGCCAGTTACCCCGTGCTGCTCTATCCGGGGGAGCAGGCCCGGAATCTTTCCGCCGGCGGCCTCACGGCCGGCGAGATGGGCGGCCGGCGCTTGGTGGTCCTGATGCTCGACGCGACGTGGAGCGGGGCGCGCAAGATGCTGCGGCTCAGCCCGAGCTTGCAGCGCCTGCCCCGCATCATGTTTACACCGTCCGCTCCCAGCCGCTACATCATCAAGCAACAGCCGCAGGCCGGCTGCCTGTCGACGCTCGAGGCGGTGCACGAGCTGCTGCTGGTGCTCGAGCGCAGCGGCCTCGACCATTACCCGCAGCCGGAGCTGCTGCTTGGGATTTTCCACCGGATGCAGGACTTTCAGATCCGCTGCGCTGCGGACCCGGCGCGTGCCGGCTACCGGCGCCAGCCCTACAGCAACCCCGGGGAACGCAAACCGACGCGCCGTTCGCACCGCGACAATTTCCTCCGGCAACCGGCGGACGGCGCGAAACCCGCGGCGTGAATTCGTCCGCGGACCTGCCGCTCAGTCGCCGAAACCAATGCCCAGGTCGCGCGCCGTGATGATGATGTCGCAGTTCGGCGGTACGGTGCGGAGGCGGCCGATCGCCTCCTTGATCGGGATGGCGTTCGTGTCGGGCGGACGGTGCGCGACCATGCAGCCGTAATACTCGTCGGCGATCAGCCGCACGGCGCCGGCGCCGAAGCGGGTGCACAGCAGCCGGTCGAAAGTCGTGGGGGCGCCGCCGCGCTGGAGGTGGCCGAGCACGCAGACGCGAGTCTCCTTGCCCGTGCGCCGGCCAATCTCGTCGGCCACGAAGGCGCCGATGCCGCCCAGCCGCGCCTCACGGATCGCCCCGGAATCGCCCAGCGTGACAAAGTCGCGCCCGGACTCGCGGGCACCCTCGGCGGCGACGACGAGGGTGAAGTGTTTGCCTTGGGCTTCGCGGTCGGCGACGACCCGGCAGACGGAGTCGAAGCTGAACGGGATCTCGGGAATAAGGATGACGTCCGCCCCGCCAGCGATCCCGGCGTGGGCCGCAATCCACCCGGCGTAGCGGCCCATGACCTCGCAGACCATGACGCGATTGTGGCTCTGGGCGGTGGTGCGGAGGCGGTCGAGGGCGTCCGTCGCGAAGGCCACCGCACTATCGAACCCGAATGTCACGGCCGTGCCCTCGATATCGTTGTCAATGGTCTTGGGCACGCCCACGACGGGGATGCCGGCCTCAAAACACTGCTGGGCGATGGTCAGCGAACCGTCGCCGCCGACCACCACGAGCGCCCGCAGCCCGAGCGATTCGAAGCCAGCCCGTGCGGCAGCCAGGATGGCCGGGTCGATCTTCCGGGTTTCGCCATGGCCGGACTTGCCGGAGAAGCGCCCCTTGTTGGCGGCGCCGAGAATCGTGCCGCCGAGATAGAGCAGTCCGTCCATCTCGTGATAATTGAGCGTCCGGGTAGTCGTCGGCGCCAGCAGGCCCTCGAAGCCGCCGAGAACGCCGAGCGTTTCCCAGCCGCGTTTGGTGGCAGACTTGACGACGGCGCGGATGACCGCGTTCAAGCCGGGGCAGTCCCCGCCGCCCGTGAGTATCCCGATCCGGGTTTTCATTACCCGAGTTTGTGCCGGGGCGCCGGGTATGTCCACGGCCACTGCTGCGCATTTCTTGCGGTGGGTGCGGCACGGCCCATCGCTTCCGCTACGGCTTCCGGAAAGAAAAGGACCGGTAGGCGAGGACGCCTTGCTGGAGGGCCGCATAGAGGCGCGAACCCGGGAGGCCCGCGAAATCGCGGCCCAAGGACTGGAGGCACGAGGGCAGATGGCGGAGGATCAGGCGCTGGGAACGCGCCGAGTTGAGATCCAGGCCGCGCAACACCTCCGCGTTGATGTTGCGGGTCTGCAGTTGCTCGAAGGGCGAGGCGGCGAATGACTGCGCCCATCCGGCGAGACCATCACTGAAACGAAAATCGGCGTAGAGGAAATGGCCGCCCGGGCGCAGCACGCGGGCAACCTCGGCCAAGAACCGGTCGAAATCGGGGTAGCAGTGCGACGCCTCAATGTTGAGGACGACATCGAACGTGTGGTCGGCAAACATCAGGCGTTGGGCGTCGCCGGCGAGGAAGTCCAATTCCTCGAGCTGGTGCCGTTGCCGGCAAAAGGTGATGCCGGCCCGATTGAGATCGAGGCCGGTGTAGTGCGCCGGGTGCAGGGTGCGCGTCAGGTAGGACGCGCCTCCGCCGTGTCCGCAGCTGACTTCCAGGATCTTCTTCCCGCGCAATTCCACCTGCGTGGCGACGTGGTGATAGAGCTGGATGCAGGCGCGGTCGGGTTCGTCGGACGGGGCGAGTAGCAGACCCAGCGGAGGCGCCGTTTCGAAGGCGTAGTTGAGGAACAGCACGTCCTCACGCCGCAGGCGCCTGGTGAGGAAGGGATACCAGCACCTCCAGACTGCCTGTCGCAGGACACCGACGGAAAACAGGCTGTCAATCAGAGGCATGGGGCAGTCTGCACCGGTCGACCTTCGTCGCCAACCACCAAAACGCCAGCGGGTGCCCGATTGGCACGTATGGCGCTCCTGGCCGCGCATGACCGTCCTGCCCAACGACCAGCTGACCGTCCGGGTCGGCTGCAAACTGACCTACGAGGCCGCTCGCGAGACAACTCTGCTTCTCGCCGTGCAACCGCACATCGATCTCGGCCAGACCCTGTTGGCCGAGAGCCTGCTACTGGGCGCCGGCCTGGCGGCCGAGCCGCTACGGAATCAACATGGGGTGCGCGTGTTGCGGTTAAAACTTCCGCCGGGACGGACGGAGATCGTCCACGACGCGCTGGTCAGCGTGCCGCCGGTCTATGATCTTGACGGCGTGAGGCTCACCGCGGCCGTGGCGCCTGAGCAATTGTCCGGCGACCTGTTGCGTTACATCCAGCCGAGCCGGTTCTGCGAGTCGGACAGACTGGGTACCTTCGCGTGGCAGACCTTCGGCAGCTTCGCGCCGGGCTGGCCGCGGGTGCAGGCTGTGACGGGTTGGATTCGGCGCGAAATCGGGTATCGCCTCGGTCCGGAGCAGGCCGAGCAGTCAGCATGGGACCTCTTCCAGCGACGCCATGGCGGAGACCGGGGTCTGGCCCACCTGGCCATCGCGCTGTTCCGGGCACTGAACCTTCCGGCGCGCTACGCGACCGGCCACCTGCCGGACATCGGCTGCCTCGATCCCGGGATGGACAAGGGTTTCCACGCCTACGCCGAGGTTTACCTCGGCGGGCTTTGGTTCCCGATCGAGGCGCGCGGCAGCGAGCCTCGTCTCGGGCGCATCAAGATCAGCCATGGTTGCGATGCGGTCGACTGCGCGGTTGGCACGACCTTCGGGCCGGTGACTCTGTCCCTCTTCGAAGTGTGGGCCTATCAGGTCGAGGCTGGCACCGTAACGGTGGGCGATCCCATCGACCTGGCCAAACGGCTGGACGGTGGACTTGAGGTCCGCGTGAAGTTGAACGCGTGAGCCCGGGCGGAAGGCCTAGGGCAGCTTCGCCTGCACGAGCCGGCTGGCCGCGCCAAAATCGATGAGTCCGGCCTCGGGCCGTTGCTTGAGTGCCGCGATGACCTTGCCCATCTCCTTCTTCGAGGTGGCCCCGGTGGCGGCGATGACCTCGACGACCAACGCTTCCAGCCTGGCGGCATCAAGCCCTGCGGGCAGGTATTTCTGAAGGACGGCGATCTCGGCGGAGTTCGCGGCGACCAGGTCGGCGCGGCCGCCTTTCTCGAACTCGCCGCGGGCATCGGTGAGATTCTTGACCGCCTTGCGGAGCGTCGCGACGGTCAGCGCCTCGTCGAGCGGCTTGCCGGTGTCGAGCGAGGCCCGCTGGATCGCGGCGTCCATGGTGCGGAGGGCCGTGGCGGTGGCCGTGTCCCGGGCCTTCATGGCGGTGACAATATCGGTGCGGAGTCTTTCGTAGGTGGTGGGCATGATGGGAAGCGGAAGCGATGACACGGAATTCACTCCGCGCCGGAGTGCAACTCCCAGGCTACGTGACGCGGGTGATGCGGACGGCGCCGCCCTTGCCGCCGGGGTCCAGTTGCACTGTGTCGTCCTGCCTGCGGCCCATGAGCTGCCGGCCGAGCGGCGATTGGGGCGTAATGACCATGACAGCCTGGCCATTGAGCCTGACTTCCGTGCCACCGGCGCGCGGCCCGACGAAGTAGCAGTTCCGGTCCCGGCCTTCGAGCACGACCAAGGCGCCAAGGCTGATGGCATCGCTTGGGCTGAACGCGCGCACGGGCAAAGCCTCGAACGTCTGGACGGACAGCTGGGCTTCCTCGGCCTGCTTCAGCTGGCCCATCGCGAGATAGGAGGCCTCGAGCCCGCGGGTGTCGTATTTGTCCTCGGCCTTGTTCTCCTCGTGCGTGGCCTCGGCGTGGGTGGCCTGCGCGGTGGCGGTGAACAGTGCCAGCTCCGCCTTGAGTTGGGAGATGATTTTCGCGAGCACGGCCGGTTTGTTCACAAGCCCGCGAGCCAAGCCTCCGTCCGGACAAAGACGAGCCTGATTCTCAGAGCTTGGCGAAGAGCGCCTCCATGGGGCAGTTCAGACCGGGCAGGTGGGGATCGGTCAGGGCGTGGTGGTTCGCCAGGATGTCGCCGAGCGTGAAGCCGTATTCACCGCAGCCATAGACCTCGACGTTCAGATAGCGTGGGTCAACCATCCAGAGACGCGGCAGGCGGGCATCGGCCCAAAGTTGCTTCTTGACGACAGTGTCGACGTGGTGGTCGGCGGCGTCCAGGACCTCGGCGACGAGGTACAGCTGCGCCGTCGCGCCGGGGAGCGTGCGGACGACCGTCAGGTCGGGGCGGACGGTGTTGTGCTCATCGATCAGCAGCTCGGTGCGCGGCGGCTGCAATCGGAGGGCCGAGTTGAGCGGAATGCTGTCCGCGACAAGGCGGTGCAGCCGGTCGACCAGGATCTCGTGGCCGATGGATGGCGGCGACCGGTAATAGGATTCGGCCTGGATGATTTCCTCATAGGCGTCGCTCATGGCGCGAAGGCTCAGGAGCCGCGGATCTTGGGCGCGGGGAAAATGAACCGTCCTGCGAGGGCCGTGAGTCGTTCGGCGAGGATGGCATCTTCCTTCTCGACGGACTGCTGGTAGGTGCTGCGCTGGGTCGCTCGTTCGGCCAGCTCGGTGCTTACCACGTAGACATGCCCATGGTGCACAAACAGCAGCGTGCCCCGCTTGGCGGTGACGGGAGCCACCGGCAGGGTGCCAAGCACGCTGTTCTTGTCGGCGAAGAACGAGCCGCCGGGCAGCAGCGCATAGGCGATCAACGCGCCATCCACGAGCTCCGGCACGTAGCGCGCACTTTCGATGCGCGAGCCCGGAAAGCGTCGCCCGAAATCCTCGAGCACGAAGGTGTTGAAGAAATACAGCAGGTAGTCGCGCCGGCCGCGGGTATCGAGCTCCCACTTTTGCGAAGCGTCCTGCGGGAAGCAGGCGATGCTGATGTGGACATCGAAGCTGTCGCTGAACGTGACAACATTCTCGGTGTCGGTGATTTGGCCGCCCAACTCCGGCAGCACCGGCGAGGGGAACCTGAACTCGCCCGTGGCCGAGACATAGGTGTCGCCCTCCATCCGGCCGGTGAGCCCGGCCGTTTGGGCCGAGACGAGGGTGCCGAGGAGGGCACAGTTAGCGAGAGCCGGAAGCAGACGGGAGAGCATCCTCATGGCGTTGAACTAATTTGGCCGGGGCGGAATTTCAAGCCGACGCAGGCTCAGACCGCGAGTTGCTGCCACAGTGCCACCGGAATCTCCTCAGGGCGCGCCTGCGGGCCGAGGCCCGCGGCAGCGAGCCGGTCCAGCCACGCGGCAGCCCGGTCGGGCGCGAGCCGGACGCGCAACAGGGAGCCGATCTGCTTCCGGCGTTGCTGGAAGCAGGCGCGGATGACGGCCTTGGTGGCAGCGGGGAAGACGTGGGGGGCGGGCCGGCGCACGAGGTTGAGGAGATACGAGTCGACATCAGGCTTCGGATAAAAGCAGGCGGGGGCGACCTTGTGGCCGCTGGCCGGTTCGTAGGCCGACTGGACGAAGATGGAAATGGCGCCGAACTGCTTGGAGCCCGGCTGCATCACATAGCGCTGCGCCGCCTCCTGCTGAAGCATGAGCACCATGCGTTCGGGCAGCAGGCCGCCCAGCACCGCGTCCATCCACGGCGTCGAGATGGCGTAGGGCAGGTTGGCCACGATCTTGCCGGCGGCGGTGCGGCCGGCGGGCAGGCCGGCGAGAGGATGCTCCATGGCGTCGCCCTCGAGAAGATGAAGGCGGGGCTCGTCCCGGGCGAGGGTGGCCGCCATATGCGCGTGCAGCGCGCGGTCTTTTTCCACGGCCCAGACCTCGGCACCGGCGGCGAGGAGGGCCGCCGTCAGCGTGCCAAGACCGGGTCCGACCTCCACGACGGCGTCCCCCGCCCGCACGAGGGCGAGTTCCAGGGATTTCCGCACGATGTTGCCATCGACAAGAAAATTCTGCCCTAGGAACCGCTTCGGCAGGTGGTTGAGCTGCGCGAGCAGATCCCGGGTTTCGCGCGGCGAAAGTGGCATGGCTATTTATCCCACTCCAGATGGAACTTGTGCAGGGAACGATGGATCACCGGGGCAAACACGATCCCGGTTGTGCCGATGAGGGCGATGCCGCAGTAAATCGCATAGCAGCCGGCGAACAGCTTGGCGGCGTTGCCGTGCAGCGGTGAAATAGGGCCCATGCCCGAAAGGATCATCGCGGCATCGAGAAACGCGTCGATCCAGGCCAGGTCACCGATGAAGTGGTAGCCCAGCATGCCGACGCTCAGGGAGAAAAGGATCAGGACACTGCCCGCCGCGATGCTCCATCCCAGGCGCAGCACGAACTCCCGTCGGGGGAGCAAACGGTCCTTGCGATGCTCAAACATGGCCTTGGAGGGCCGCGAGCAGGG
The DNA here is from genome assembly GCA_964652485.1 of uncultured Oleiharenicola sp. Taxonomy (GTDB): domain Bacteria; phylum Verrucomicrobiota; class Verrucomicrobiia; order Opitutales; family Opitutaceae; genus Lacunisphaera. Next base: position 12,235 of record CAZZDB010000009.1, on the reverse strand, counting down.
CCGTGGGATCCGCGGCGCGCATCAGCGCCTCGCCGACCAGGACGGCGTGGGCACCGGCGGCCTTGGCGCGCGCCGCATCCGCCGCCGTGGCGATGCCGCTTTCGCTGACGGCGATGACATGCTTCGGGAAGTGCGGGATGAGCTGCTCGCTGAGGGCCAGGTCGGTCCGGAAGACGGCGAGATCGCGGTTGTTCACGCCGATGATCTTCGCCTTGTGCTGCACGGCGCGCTTCAGCTCCTCGTGATTGTGAATCTCATAGAGGGCATCGAGGCCGGCGGCGGTGGCGGAGTGCTGCAGCGCCTCGATCTCCTCGTCCGTGAGCGCGCGAACGATAATGAGGATGGCGCTGGCCCCGGCCTCGCGCGCCTCGCGCACCTGGATGGGATGTACCATGAAATCCTTCCGCAGACAGGGCAGTCCCGGCGGGCTCCGGCGGAAATGCTCGGTCACTGCGGCCAGGTCGCCCAGCGATCCGCCAAAGAATTTATCGTCGGTCAGGATGGACAGGGCGCTGGCGCCGGCGGCGACGTAGCGCCGGGTCTGGTCGACGGCGGAGGCATTTTCCCGGATGACACCCGCGGAGGGGGAGCGGCGCTTGATCTCGGCGATGACGGCGAGCCGTCCGTCCACGCGTTTCAGAGCCTGAAGGAAAGAAGGCGGGCGGGGCAGTTCGCGGTTCAACTCGGCCAGCTCCTCCACGAACACCGGGCGGATGAGCGGCGCGATCTCGCGCCGCTTGTGGGCCATGACTTCAGTGAGCTTGTCCATGCGTTGGGGCTGAGGGCGCACAGGATTGCCCAAGATCACGGCGATTCAATCCACAAGTTTCTTGTTAATCCGGAGAATCCCGTCTGATGTCTGGCCAATGAGTTCGATCGATGATCTCCGCCGCACCATGGCGAAGCTTCGCGCTCCGGACGGATGTCCGTGGGATCGCGAGCAGACCCACCAGACGCTCGCCCGCTGCCTCATCGACGAGTGCAGCGAACTGCTGGACACCATCGACCGGAACGACCTGCCGCACATGCGCGAGGAACTGGGGGACGTGTTGATCCAGGTGGTCTTCCACGCGCAACTGGCCGCCGAGCGCGGCGATTTCGACTTCGACGACGTGGCGCGCGAGATCAACGAGAAGCTCATCCGGCGCCATCCCCACGTCTTCGGCGACGCCCAGGCCGCAACTTCCGCGCAGGTCATCGAAGTTTGGGAGAAGGTGAAGACCGGCGAGAAGGCTGCGGCGGGGAAGACCGACCCGGCGGTCTTTAAGCAGCTGCCGCCGCGCCTGCCGGCGCTGATGGTGGCCGAGGAGGTCTGGAAACAGATTGGCAAGAAGCAGCTGCCCGCCGCCGGGGTCGTGGACACGGTCCGGGTGCAGGAGCTTGCGCAGCACATGAACGGCGAGGCGTTGGGCCGGATGCTGTTTGAAATCGCGGCCGCCGCTCGGAGTCGCGGGCTGGACCCGGAAGGGGCCTTGCGGTTGGAGACCGCCCGGGTGATGCGCGAGGTGGAGGTGAAAACCGCGGCCGCCGCCCCGGGCCGCCCTTGACCATGGCAGTGGAGGGCAGGCAAGAGGCCCGATCAATGCAACGCATGCGGACAGAACCGGGGCGGGTTCCGACGGATATCAGCACCGCCTGGCTGCAGCCGTTCCTCGACCATCTGGCGAAGGAGCGGCGCTACTCCGCCTATACGGTCCGCAACTACCGGCAGGCTTTCGAGGATTTCTTTGGCTGGCTGCAACGAAACCGGCGAGGCGAGGGCGGTTTCGATGCACTCACGACGCGGGACACCCGTGACTTCATCATTGAGGCGCAACGGCGCTTCGACCGGCGCACGCTGCATAACCATGTGTCCGGCCTTCGCGCCTTCTATCGCTACTGGATGCGGCGCGAGCGACTGGAGCGGAATCCCTTCGCGTCAGCCGCCCTGCCCAAGCTGGAGAAGAAGCTGCCGAAATTCCTGACTGAATCGCAGATGACGCAGTTACTCGCCGGCCCCCAGAAGCTGCTGGCGAATCAGGCCTGCGATGCCTTTGGCGCCGCCCGGGACCGGCTCCTGCTCGAGCTCCTCTACGGCGGCGGGTTGCGCGTGAGCGAGCTGGTCGCGCTGGACTACGGGGCGATCGATTTCGCCAGCGGCAGTGCCCGGGTGCTGGGCAAGGGGCGAAAGGAGCGGATCTGCCCGCTCGGGACCGTCGCGCTCGGAGTGTTGAAGAAATTTCGCGACGAGTTCGCGCGGCGGTCCGGCCCGGATGATCCGGTGGTGGTGACCGGGCGACACCGTCGTCTGCCGGTTCGCGCCGTGCAATTACTGGTCAAAAAGTATCTGGCGCTGGCAGATCTCCCAATGGACCTCTCGCCCCACAAGCTGCGTCACTCCTACGCCACGCACCTCCTGAATTCAGGGGCCGATCTGCGGGCGGTTCAGGAATTGCTCGGTCACGCGAATCTCACGACTACGCAAATCTACACGCACACGAGTGTCGCACGGCTAAAGGATATCTACGCCAAGGCCCACCCAAGGGCCTAGGTAGTTGGTTGGTCAGAAGTATCTATAGAATAGATTGTTAGAACTTTATGCGGATTATGGGACCAAGGGCTGGACATTCGGTCAAAGATGGGTATATACACCTAGTTGCAATAGGGTATAGGTCCACAAAGACCTGGGCACTTATCCGAGAACTCATTCCACCAGACAAAACCAAGAGCGCAATCAGGAGGACCGAAATGCAAGCCAGCCCAGCCACAGTTCAGCCGTTAAAAGTGGTGATCGTTGACGACCATACGATGATCGTTGAATTGATCAGCGAGCTATTTGAGCAATGGGACGGGTTCAAGGTAGTCGGGTGCGCTTTCAGCTGCCGCGAGGCGCTGGCCATCTGCAGGCAGGAGAAACCTGACTTCGTAATCCTGGATCTCGGCCTGCCGGACGCGTCCGGTCTTGAGGTGCTGCGCGAACTGAAGGCCCTGTTGCCCAAGGTCCACGTGCTAGTCTTTTCCGGCAATCTCAGCGACCGGCTCATCAAGCAGGCCTTGGTCGCCGGTGTGGACGGCATCATCAGCAAGGCCACTGCGACCGCGGAACTGAAGACGGCCATTCAATCGGTGAGTTCCGGTCGGGTCTTCCTCTGCAACCAGACCAGCGAGACCGTCCGACAGATGGTGCGGTCTCCCGCATTGACCGTCGCAGCCAAACCGGCCTTGAGCAAGCGCGAGGTAACCGTGTTGAGGCTCGTCGCCTCCGGCCTGAGTTCGAAGGAGATCGCCGCGAAGCTCGGCCTGAGCTGCTACACGGTAAACAATTTTCGCGCTAAACTGAGCAAGAAAACCGGTCTGCACCGGGCCGCCCAGTTGTCACTTTACGCCGCGAGGCTCGGGCTGGTCAACGAACCGGCGGGCTCGACGCATCCAGGCTGGTAGCGCGAGCGGGAGAATTCCGCACCAAAGCGGGAACTCAGGGGCACGCCCCGGGCGGACGGGCCGAATGCGTTCACCGTATTTGGCGTCCGGCCCGGCGTGGGTTGAATTCACCCGGCCGACTGAGCGCAGCCAGCGCCGGATGATGGGTAACGGACGAGACACATGAACGCCGCGCATTCACCCGGACACGGTATTTTCCTCCCGAAAAGTGACTCAAACAAGCTAACCATTTGTTAGGCGTTCTCCTCATTTTTGGCATCTAACACTTTATTTTATAGATATATAGGAATATTGGCGCAACAAGAGTGCCGCACATGGAGGCACAGTCGCATCGGGGAGTGAAAACGCGCGTCGTGATCATTGATGATCACACCATGCTCAGTGAGCTGCTCACGAGCGTGGTGAATTCACTCAAGGGTTTTCATGTCGCGGGCTCCGCCCGGACCGAGACGGAAGCCCTGCAGGTCTGCGCGCGTGAGCTACCCGATCTTGTCATCCTCGACCTGGTCCTGTCCTCAACGTTCGACCTGACGCTGCTGGAGAAGATCGGGCAGCTCTGTCCGCAGGCACGGGTGATCATCTTCTCTGGCAATTTGACGCCGGACATTATCCAGCTGGTACTCTCGGCCGGCGCCTACAGCCTGATCAGCAAGAGCGCCAACCTGGGCGAGTTTCGCGCTGCCGTGCTGGCCGTCGCGGCCGGGCGCACCTATTTCAGCCCCGAGGTCTCCGCAGTGATCAAGGGGCTGGTTATCAATCCGGCCGCTCGCACCGCGGCGGACCGATCCCGGTTGACGCGGCGGGAGCAGACCGTGCTTTGCCATCTCGCGCAAGGCCTCAGCTCGAAGGAGATCGCATCCCGGCTCGGCGTCAGCGTCTACACCATCGCGAATCATCGCAGCCGGCTGATGAAGAAAACGGGCCTGCATCGCGCGGCGCAGCTGTCCCTGTTCGCGGTGCACCATGGGCTGCTCGGCAACACCGCCGCGATCGCCCCCCGCCTGCGTTTCTGAGATGCCGATCCGCCCGCCCATCCCAATTCGCGTTCCGGTGTCCCGCTCGCCGGGTCCGAGTCCACACGCCCGACACAAACCCCAGCAGCCGCCAGCCGCGTTCGCGACAGGGAGTGCCGGCGAAGACCTGCGGCACGTGCAGCGGTTGGTGATGCAAGGCGAACTGGCCGCCACCGCGGTGCACGAGATCAGCAACCTGCTCACGATCGTGCTGTTCAATGCCGGCCTCCTGCGCGAGCGGCACAAGCACGAGCCGGGCGAGATCACTTACATCGAGCCTCTCTTGCATGCCGCCACGCTCATCGGCACGCTGTGCAGCCAGTTGCGCGATCTCTCCCGACCCTCGGCCGCGCAATCCCGGGTCATCGATCTGCGGGCGGCGGCGCAAAGCACCTTTCGGCTGCTGGAACAAATCATCACCCGGGAACTGGTCTTTTCCGCACCGGCGGACGGACGCCTTGATATCTACGCCGACCCCGCGCAGATCGACCAGATGCTCGTCAACCTTGTGTTGAACGCCCGGGACGCCACGCCGGACGACGGCGGCCGGATTGTCGTGCGGGTCCGGCGCGGCCCACGCAAGTCCTGCCTGTTGGAGGTGGAGGACAACGGCACGGGCATCGCGCCCGCAGTGCAACGCCGCCTGTTCAAGACGTTTTTCACCACGAAACCACCCGGGCAGGGGACCGGACTGGGGTTGGTCACCGTGCAACGGCTGATGCGAGGCATGGGTGGAGGCATCAAGCTGACCAGCAAACCGGGCCGGGGCACCTGCGTGAGCCTGTCGTTTCCTTCCACCCGCCGGGTCACCCGGCCGCCCGCCATCCCGGACGAACTCGACCAGCCGCACTGAGCGCTTGACCTTCCTCCATGCGACCCACGATCTTGAAGCCGACCGAATCCACCGCCCGCATCCGGACCCATCCGGCCAGCTCCACCGAGCAGGCAGAAGCGGGCGGGGGCCTGCACTCGATCCATATCATCGATGACGATGCGCCGCTGGGCGCCGCGCTGACAGCCGGCTTGGAGGCGTTCGGTTACCGGACGACCTTCTCGACGAGCGCGCACACCGGCTGGTCCGCGGTTCACTCCCAACCGCCGGACCTGATCCTGTGTGACATCAACATGCCCGGAAAGAACGGCCACCGGTTCCTCCAGGAGGTGCGCGCCGATCCCGCGCTGGGTGACTGCCAGTTCGTTTTCATGACCGGCAATTCGGTCTTCGCTCACCCCCGCGCCGGAATGGATCTCGGGGCCGACGATTTCCTCCTCAAGCCTTTCACGCTGGAGACGCTCGTGGCGTGTGTCTCGGCCCGGCTGCGCCGCCAGGAAATCAGCCAGCAGCGCGAGGCTTCGCTGGTGAATGAACTGCGGGCCAGCCTGCACAAATGGATGCCGCATGAGTTCTTCACGCCGCTCACGGGCATCCTCGGTTTTGCCGAAATGCTGGACCAGGACTTCGCCACCCTGCCGCCGGCGGAGATTCGCGAAGCCCTCGCGAACATCATGCAGTCCGGCCAGCGCCTGCATCGGACGCTGCGCAACTATCTTTTTACGCTCGACCGGTTGAACCCGGATTCTTCCACGCCGTTCCCGGTGATGTCCGCCGCCACCGTGGCCCAGCTGTTTGCCCAAGGGGGCCAGGCCGCGGTGAAACGCCACAAATCCCGGCAGAAGGAGCTCACCCTGGCCCTGTCGACGGCCCCGCTTTCCGCCGGAGCCCAGGAACTGGCCCTGCTGGTCGAGGAACTGGTGGATAATGCCTTCAGCTTTTCCAAGCCCGGAACACCCGTGTGCGTGGCGGCTGAGCGGGTCGGCTCGACCCTGCAGCTGACGGTCAGCGATGCCGGACGGGGCATGACCTTGCAGCAACTCAAGCAGCTCGGGGCCTTCCAGCAGTTCGAGCGCGGCAGGTTCGAGCAGCAGGGTCTGGGCCTCGGGCTTTTCATCGCCCGCCAGATTGTGCGCCGGCTTGGTGGCCAGCTGCATCTCGAAAGCAAGCCAGGCGCCGGCACCACCTGCCTCGTCTCGCTGCCGGTTTACGCCGAGCCCGGGACCCGGGGCACCCGCTGAAACACCCAACCCGCCGGAGCCGGATGAATCCCAGAACATTTGCCGAGATCTACTGCGAGCGCGAGGGCCTGACTGCGGCGGAACTGCCGGCCGTGCTGTTCCGCCGGACGCTCTATCCCCACGCCCGGTTCGTGGCGCCGCTTCTGCGCGGACTCAACCCGCGGCATTTCCTGGCGGACTACGAATTTGTCGAAGATGTGGGCCACTTGCGGAGCCTCGAGGATTTCTCCCTGGCCTTGGGCAGCTACATCGAACACCCGAGCAACTGGGGCCTGCTGCGCCGCCGACTGCGGATCAGGGTCTCCGCCCGGCGCATGCTGCGGATCGTGCGCACGGTATTTGCTCCAGGTGCAACGACACTGCTTTCAACCAGCCGGAATACGCTTGAACCGTTTGGCGGGCAACCGCCGGCTCCACCGGCGAAGCGGGCGAAGGATGATTCCACGCCGACGTGAGGCCGGACCGCAGGCTCCGTCGGCCGCAGCGTTTTCTCGAAGCCATAGGCCTCACCGGCGGGGCGGAAGTGGACGTACGTCTGGTTGGCCTTGGAATCCTTTGAACAGGCGGGCGTGCCCTAAGCCGGCTCGTCGCCGCGGAGTCAGCGGCGTTTGCGCTACTTCAGTGGGAGGCGGACGGAGGAGCTGTTGCCGGCCAGGTCGTAGAGCAGGATTTGCACGGAGGTGGCCCCAGCGGCGCGGGCCAGCGGAATCTCGGCAATGAAGCGCTCCTGTTTCCCGTCAAGGATGCCATCGGCGGGATGCGTCACCGTTTCGTGTTCTCCGTTGTTGAGCACGAACTCCGCGCCTTCAAGGAGCGAGAGCGCGTCCGCGCCGTCGAGTGACATGACGAGGTAGCCATCCTTGCGTTGAACCGACGGGTTGGTGATGACCGGCGCGGTGTGGTCGACCAGCAGGAGGTCGGTCTCGAAATCATAGCTCAACCGCTGTTTTTCCGGCCGAGGCGCCTGCTCGGTGACGGTCAGCCGCGTGAGGTAGAGGCCCTCCGGCAGGCTGCCGGTCTCGAACTGGGCATAGCTCTCCGTGGTATTGACGGCGACGTCTGTCCACGTGTCGCCGTTGTCGGGGCGGATGGAGAACGTGTAGGCAAGGTTGTCCCCATCGGCATCGGTCACCGTCCAATAGACCAGCTGCGTGCCGGTCTGTGGGATCACCTGGCTGCCCATGAACGCACCCTTGCGCCGGTCGGCGTTGTCCTCCTTGGCGTCGCGGGCCGTCGGGAAGAGCAGCTGGCCGAGTGTGGAGGTCGCGCTCGGCGGTGGCTCGCCGGCGGGGAGGAGGCCAAGGTTCGGCGGGAAGATCCGGAAATCGGACAACACGGGCCGCCGGTTCTGCGGCAGGTTGTAGATCGTGGCCTTGTCGATCTGAAAGTCCGCGGCGCCGCCGGTGAGATGCACGCGGAGTTTCGCATAGCGGCCGCGCAGGCCGTCAGCATAGAAGCCGTCGTCGCGCAGCTTCATCTCGGTCCAGGGCGTCCAGCCCTCGATCTCGTCGCTGCCGAAGTTGGCGCGGACCTCGAGCTTGAGGGCGCTGAGGTCCAGGTTGCGCAGCCGGGTGAAGCGGAGAGCGCCGAACTCGGCGGGTTGTCCGAGATCGAGGCGCTTGGTTTCCAACTCGCGGACCGGGGCGGGCGCGAACGACATCACCGCGAGACCGGGAGCGTTGTTCCGCAGCAGCAGATAGCGATCCTCGCCGAGGGGTGCAAGGTCGTTGAGCTGGGCGGAGGCACTGCCGGCAAAGGTGAGGGCGCGGCGCCCGGCCGGATCATAGCCGAAAGCGTCGCCCTGTTCGCCGGCGGTCAGCAGCAGCCAGTCCTTCCGGCGCGCGAGACGGTACAGCGCGACGTTGGCCTTGGACATGACACCCTCGGGGAAACCGTCGACGGGAAACCGGACCACACTGGAGCGGCCGGTGAAGCCGGGTTTCTCTTCTTTTTCCTTAGTCTCGGCAGCCTTGGGGTCGATGGGTTTGCCGATGCGGATCGAGTCGCCCGGAGTGTGGACGATGGCGGCATAAAAACTGCCGTCGTCCATCGGGAGCAGATCCACGACCTCGGAGTCGCGGTTCTCCTGCAGGATCAGCGGAGCGCCGCCGGTCGGAGCAAAGGAGTAGACGTTGCCCTTGGGTGACGAGCCGGCGATGACGCGTCCGTCGGCGAGGCGGGCGAGCCGGCGGACGTTGCGATCACGTATCGCGCCGAACACGGTCACGCCTTTGCCGGCGAGCGCGCTGTCGTCGGCGATCTTCCCCTCGGTGATACCCGCCTTGGCCAATTTCTTTAGATCGAGCTGGTAGATATTCCCCGGATTGCCGGTTGCGGCGAGCACGCTGCCGTCGGGCAGTGGCAGGAAATCGAAGACCGAATCTGCGGCCAACGGGACCCGCGCCACGGGTTTCCCGTCCTTGATAAGATAGAGGGCGGCGGTCGGCGAGGTGCCGACGAGCAACGCGCCCTCCGGCAGCGGTTGCACGGCCAGAGCGGAGGTCTCGGCCAAGTGCGCCACCTCGCGCACGGTGTAGGTGTTGTCCTTGGAATTGAAAGTCACCTCCTGGACCTTGCCTTCGGGGCCGGTGCCCACGACAAAACGGTCCGCGCCGGCCGCCTTGAGCACCCAGAGGATGTCGCCGAGCCGGGGGCCGTCGAGGTCGGTGAATATCGGGCCCGGCAGGATGCGTCCATCGGAGCGCGTGGCCAAGCCCTTCAGGTTACGGCTGGCGACTTCGCGGCCGAAATCCAACTCGAACTGCTTCGTCAAAGGGTCGGCACAGAGCGCGGCCCCGAAAAACACGAAAAGCAGCGGCAACGAAAAACGGGAAGTGATGCTCATGAAATTGGGGCGGTCATGCTGAGCGGAGTGAGGAGTCCGCCGGGACCCGCGGCTGCATTCTGGATTCTTCGCTCCGCGCGGAACGACCCGAAATGGAGGAACGTGATTCAATCCGTGATGGTCAGCGGGCGACGGACCAGGATGTTGAACAGCCGGCCGGGCAGTATGTGCTCTTCCCAGAGCGGCACCACGGCTTCGCGCTTTTGGAAGCGGGCCTCGTCGGCGTTGCTCGCGATCCGGGCCAGCGATCCGGGCATGTCCTGGGTCGTGGTGCGCTGGTCGGTCAGGAGCCGGGCCTTCTCCACGACGGCGAGATAAAGGCCGTCAGACGCACGGAAGTCGCGCAGGGCGGAGATGTACTCTTCAAAACTGCGCAGCTGTGCGACACCGACCATATGGGTGCGCCCGGTCAGTTCGTCGAGGGCCGGGCCGGTGGTGAGGAGGACTTCAAGATTCTTGCCGGCCCACTCCCGTGGCACCTCCAGGTCGACCGTGTCGCGGGTGGCGTCACTCTGGTAGGCGCGCCAGCCGACGGTCAGAGTCACGTGCTCGCCCGGGGCCGCTTCGGCGCGGGAAACCAACATCTGCTCGACCGAGGACTGCGGATTCTCCGCCGTGTCCTCCACGCTGAAGCGGATGCTCTCGGGGAAGACGCGCTCGTAGGGATTGAAAAGCCAAAGGGAGAGATTTCCCACAAAGTCCCCGAGGCTCTGCTTGAAGCCTTGTGGGCCGGGATAGAGCTGGCTGAGCTCCACCGGCGCCGTACCCGGAAAGTTCACGGTGGTCGTCACCTTGAATCCGCGGGCGAAGCCGGATTCGTTCGAACCCATCACGGCCTGCGTCAGGCCGGTGGCGGCGATGAGCGGCAGCACCTGTTCGTTGCGCACGACCGAAAAGTGCAGGGCCTTGCGGTTGGTGCGGCCGGGAAAGTCGACCTCGACCGGGACCATGTGGGGCTGCCGTCCGAGCTCGCCGTAGATACCGGAGAGACGATCCTGGCTGAACGAGCCGATGATCCCGCCGGTGTTGCTGATCTTGACGGAATTATACTGGCTCGGGAGAATCGCGACGATCTCGGCGGACGCCATGGGCAGGTCGGCGGCGCCGAGCGAGAGCATCGGATGGCCGAAAGCCAGAATGCGGTTCCCATCCACGTGCGACACGGTGCCCGTGCCCGAGAGGCTGATGTCGCCGACGGCGAGTGCCACGGCGACGACGTCGCCAGGATGAAGCGATTTCGTGGCAGCCGGCGAGCTCGCGGACTCACCGTTGTCGGAGGTGTTGCCGCCGAGCGCGGTGACGTTGAGGCCGAGCGCGGTGAACTGCGGCTCAAGGGCCGACGCGACGTCGGGGGCCAGGCCACCGAGGGAAAAGGCGGGCGTCATCGGGGTGAACTGCATCGGTGGCGTGTCGCCGGAACGCGCGTTGCGATCTCCCCTGACCGGGATGGGCACCGGAGCGAGGCCTTCCTTGCCGGCGGGCAGGGTGCTGACCTCGAGCATGTCGCCGATGGGCGTGAAGCCCGCGTAGCGCACGGTCTCGAAGCGCTGGATCTGGTAGGAAAGCACGCCCGCGAGCTTGCCGTCGATGTAGAGCGGACTGCCGCTCATGCCCGCCACGGCGCCCATCGACTGCACGCGCGGGTCGGTGAGCTCGCACAGGATCATGCTTTTGCCCGGACCGAGGGCGTTGCGCAGGATGCCGGTCACCTGGACCCCAAACGGCTCGGGACTACTGCCCTTGAAGACAGTCCAGACCTCGCCCTTCATGCCCGGTTGGAGGTCGTTGAGCGGAAGCAACGGGGCATTGGCCGGCTGCGCGCGAAGGGAGACGACCAACGCAGAGCAGAGGGCGCAAAACAGGACGATGGTCGTGGTTGATTTCATCTCTGTGCGCTCGGTGTCTCCGTGGTTAACTATTAACGGCCATTTCCTCCTGACCTTAGAGGGATTTAATGGCAGATTGGATGACTTCGCAAGCCCGGTCAACGGCCGCGCCCTCGTGGGCGGTGCTGAGGAACCACGCTTCGTAGGCGCTGGGCGGCAGGTAGACCCCGCCAGCCAGGCAGGCGTTGAAGAACCGGCCGAACAGCTTGGCGTCGGAAGTCAGGGCCGTCGGATAGTCGCGCACAGGCGTCGGCGTGAAGAACAGGCTGAACATAGAGCCGGCCTGCGGGGCCTGGAGCGGAATGCCCTTGGCCGCGGCAGCCGCGAGCGCGGCCGTGCACACCTGGCGAGCCATGGCGTCGAGCCGGCCATAGGGCTTGACCTCGTCGAGGAGGCGGAGCTGGGCGATCCCTGCGGCCATGGCGAGCGGGTTGCCACTGAGCGTGCCAGCCTGATAGACCGGGCCCAGCGGCGCGAGATGGTCCATGATGTCGGCGCGGCCGCCGAAGGCCCCCACTGGCAGGCCACCACCGATGATCTTGCCCAGGGCAGTGAGATCCGGGGTGATATGCTCGACCTCCTGCACCCCGCCGCGCGAGATGCGGAAGCCGGTCATGACCTCATCGAAAATCAGCACCGCGCCGTGCCGGGCCGTCAGCTCGCGGACGTGTTGGAGGTACCCGACGTCAGGCCGGATGAAACCGACGTTGCCAATATAGGGTTCGAGGATGACGCAGGCGATCTGGCCGGGATAGCCGGCGAAGGCGGCGGCGAGGGCGGCGGTGTCGTTGTAGGGCAGGACGATGGTTTCCTGAGCGAACGAGGCCGGCACGCCCGCGCTGTCCGGGTTGCCGTGCGTGAGCGCGCCCGAACCGGCCTTGATGAGCAGTGAATCGGAATGTCCGTGATAGCAGCCAGCGAACTTGATGATCTTGTCCCGTCGCGTGAAACCGCGGGCGAGCCGGATGGCGGACATGGTCGCCTCGGTGCCGCTGCTG
>CAZZDB010000008.1:0-37467 GCA_964652485.1 uncultured Oleiharenicola sp. | reverse complement strand
GCCGCCCCGACCTATCCCGATCTTTCGGGTCGCGTGCGCGAACTTGAGGCCCAGGTCGCTTCCTTGGCGTCGGCGAAACCCGCTTCGCCGGCCTATCCGGATCTGTCCGGCCGCGTGAAGGAACTTGAAGCGCGAGCGGCCTCCGACGCAGCCGCCGCAGCTTCCGCGAAAGCGGACGCCAGCAACGCCAGACAGCAGGTGGCCGCCCTGACGGAAGCGAAGGAGGCGGCCGAGCAGGCCGCCAGCCGCCGCCCAGCCGCCCCGACTTATCCGGACCTGTCGGGCCGGGTGAACGAGCTGGAATCCGCCCTGGCCGACACGAAACGGCAGCTCGCCGGTTCGCAGGCCGCGCTCGCCGCCGCGCCGGCAACGCCTGCGCCGGCCGCGGCCCCCGCCGCGCCCGAGACAAACGTGGCCGACCTGCAGAAGCAGCTTTCCGAGACAGAGGACAAGCTCGCGATCTCGCTGCGCGGCTATGCGCTGCTGGAGAAGGAACGCGACGCCCTCAAGAACGGCACCGGCCCGTCCAACGAGGCCGTGCTCGCGGAAAAGAATTCCCTGGCCGCCCAGGTCGCCTCGCTGACGAGCGAGGTTTCCCAGCTCAAGGCCGCTCCGGCCGTGCCGCCGGAGGCGAAGACCCCCGCGCCCGATTCCGTGATCGCCGAGCGCGATTCGCTCGCCGCCCAAGTGGCCGCGCTCACGAATGAAGTTGCCCAGCTCAAGGCTGGCGCCGCCACCCAGGCGGACGCGCAGAGCCAGGCTGCGGCACTCGCCAACGAGCGGAACGGCCTCGCGGCCCGCCTGACTGCCTTGGAAAACAACTTCGCCACCGCGCAAGCTGAGGCCACCCGGGCCAACCAAGCACTCGCCGCCCTGCAACGCTCGACCGGTCAGAGCACGAACGAACTCGCCGCCACCAAAGCGCTCGTCCAGCAGCTGCAGGGCTCAAACACCGTCCTGGCCAGCGAGAACTACCAGCTGAAAACCATGCTCGCCCGCTCCGCCGGCAGCTCGACCCCGGTGGCGACCGCGCCGGCCCCGACCGCGCCGACCGCCCTGGGGCCGCGCACGCACGTGGTGGCCAGCGGCGACTCGCTTTCGCGCATCAGCCAGCGCTATTACGGCACGGCCGGCCGCTGGCAGGAAATCTACAACGCCAACCGCGACCGCATCGGCACCGATGGTCTGTTGCGTGTCGGCACGACCCTGCGCATTCCGTAGGCGCCGCGGCCTCCGTCAGTTTTGGCTTCGCTTCACCCGGGCAAATTTGCTGCGCTGGCGACATGTCGCATTCGATCGCATTTATCGGCACGGGCGTCATGGGCCGCAGCATGGCCGGACACCTGCTCAAGGCGGGCCACACCCTCCATGTCTTCAACCGCACCCGGGCCCGCGCCGAGGCGCTGCTCGATGCCGGGGCGCACTGGCACGACTCCGCGGGCGCGGCGGCGACCGAGGCGGACTTTGTCTTTACCATCGTGGGTTTTCCCGCGGACGTGGAGGAGACTTATTTCGGCCCCGACGGCGTGCTCGCGCGGGCGAAACCGGGGGCCGTGCTTGTCGACATGACGACCTCCAGCCCGCTGCTGGCCCGGCGCATCGCTGCGGCCGCGCAGGCCAAGGGGTTGGCTGCCCTCGACGCTCCGGTGTCGGGCGGCGATGTCGGCGCGCGTGAAGCGCGGCTGGTCATCATGGTCGGGGGCGACGCGGCGGCGTTCGAGCGGGCGAAGCCGCTGTTCGAACTGATGGGAAAGAACATCGCGCTGCACGGCGGCGCGGGTGCGGGCCAGCACTGCAAGATGGCCAACCAGATTTCCATCGCGTCCATCATGATGTCCTGGTGCGAGGCGTTGACCTACGCCCAAAAGGCGGGGCTCGATCCGGTGCGGGTGATCGAAAGCATCGGCGGCGGCGCGGCGGCCAGCTGGTCGTTGAACAACCTGGCGCCGCGCGCACTCAAGGGCGACTTCGCCCCCGGTTTCTATGTGAAACATTTCCTAAAGGACATGCGCATTGCGCTCGAGTCGGCCGAGGCGATGAAACTGGACTTGCCCGGGCTCCGCCAGGCCAAGCAACTCTACGACGAGGTCGCGGCCCGCGGCTGGGAGGAAAACGGCACGCAGGTCCTGCTGCGGCTTTACCAGGCCCAAGGTTGACAGCGATTTCGCCCGACCGGTTCAGGGCAGAGGCTGCAGGCCCTCGGCGCGGATTTTCCAGGTGCCGTCCTTCGGGAACCCGGGGAACTCGTCGGGACATCCCTCCCACCCCGCCACCATCAGAGCGACTGCAGACAGAAAAGCTCCGTTCGCCGGCAGGTAGACGGCGATCTCACGGCGGTCTTCGTCCTGGTTCGCCATCGCGCGGTCGGTACCCACCGGACAATGACCGTTGGGCAGATAATGGTTGTTGGGGGCGTCGCGCATCAGGATCTCGATCGCTTCCGTGGGTCGGCCAAGCCGGGTGGCGGCCATGGCCACCATCGGATAATCCCAGCCAAAGATTTTCGTGGCCCAATCCCACTGGGTGAGGACGCCGGTCAGGGTCCGGTCCATCGTGGCCCGGTCGACGTCGGCCCCGGGCGGGAAGAAGCCCATGGCCATCAGCATCTCCGGGTGATCGTGCCGGCTGGCGGGATCGGCCCACGTGTCGGGCTGCGACTCCAACGCGGTGTATTTGCCGTTCACGACCGGTAACGGCGAGAGTTTTGCCAGCACTTGGTCCCACTGCGCTTCGCGTAGCAAACCGGAACGCACGCGCCAGCGCTGCGCCGTCTCGATCGCCCAGCGCCAGTAGGCCAGCTCGTAACAGGGATTCTGACTGGTGGCCGGATCGTGGATCTCCTGGGCAATCCAGAGCGGCGGGCCCAGCACATACCGCCCGTGTTTCGCGTCCAGCTTCAGCATCGACACAAGGCACTCGGCGGTTGCCTGCACCAGCTCGCGATACCTGGCCAGGTTCGCCGCCGATGGCGACTGGCGCAGGATCAGGTCCGCCAGATAGATCGGATGCGGCTGGTTCCAGACGATGAGCGGATTGCCGCCCGGACTTTCGCGGCCGTCGGGCCCGACCATCTTGGCCCAGCGGGCGCCCTGCAGACCGCGGCTGGCCGCGAGGGTACGGGCGGCCGGCAACTGGCCGAGGAACCAGTCGAGGTTCCTCTTCGCGAGCGCCGTCTGCCCCCACAGGATGAAATGTGCGGTGCTCCACACGATCATCTCCGTGTGGTGCTTGCCATACCACGTGTTGCAGGTGAGGCCGCTTTCCTGTGGTGGCACATCGCCGACGCACTGCACGGCGGTGAGATAGCGCGAGAGAATCACGCGCTCCTCAATCTTTTGCGCCAGCGGGTTGGTGCTGCCCGAAAAATCCACCGCCGCACCGCCGCGCCAGAACTCCACCCAATGCGCGGCGCTCCTTTCCGCGGTCTGCCCGACCGAGGCTTTTGCCTGCACCGGTTCGGTGGAAAAACGTACCGAGAACGCCAGCTGCCGGCCTTCCGCGCCCGCGACCCGGAATGCATGCACACCCGCCGGCCGGAGCGGGCGGTTGGTCGAGACAAAATACCGGGTGCCGGAGACGTCCCGCTGGACGGTCGTCGGTGTCACCAACTCCGAATGATGCGTCTCGGGGTGGCTCCAATCGAGCGCCGGAGTGTTCTTAACCGCCGTGTCGTGACCGCGCGGAAAGGCCAGCCGGATGTGGAGTTTGCCGGATGCTACCAGGTCCGACTCAAGCAGCACCGCCAGCGTGTCCGAGTCGGACGCGCAACTGGTCGTGACCATCACCGGCACGCCACCGAGCTTGTAGCGGCTGGTGATGATCCCGGTCCAGAGGTCGAGCGTCTGCTCGGGTTCCTGAATATCTGCTGGCGTGAATGGAGTGCCGTCGGGTTTGTCCCATTCGAGGCTGAGCTGGCCGAGGGGATGCAGCCGCGGATTGCGCCGCAGCCAGTCGGACACGGGCGTGCCCAGCTTGGTGGGCAAGGCGATCGTTGTGCCGTCGGCCTGGACATAGTCCTGGTTGGCATCCGCCAGCTTGTAGCCGTTCGGATTGTCGTCGGCGGTCCAGCACCAGCGGGCGAGGGTCTCCAGAGGGATGCCGTTCTTGTAGTAGTAATCGCCGAAGGACTGCAGTCCCGTGATGTCCACCGTGAACGCGAAGCCGCCGTTGCCGACGGTAAGAGGAGCGTTGGGGTCGACCCTGCGGATCACTGGATTGTGCCGGCGCACGAGCGCCTCGCGGTCGATGGGGGCGGCCGGCCGCGACCCGGCCGCAACGTCCGCTACTGGCGCCGCTAGGGCCAGAAGCGCGGCGAACCGGACGCCGGCACCGCAGGGCATCCCGGGGAGCTTCATGGCTTCAGGGCCGGCGAAACCGTGCGCATGGGACGAGCGTCGTCGATTTGCCTGTTCGCGGCAAGGTCGGACACGGGCCGGGCCGGGCTCCCGGGCACTTGCCGCGCAAAACTCAGCGGTTCCCGGGCCGCCGCGACTACCCCTCCGGCCGGGAGCAACTATAGCTTCCCTTCGATGACGAGATCCGTGCGGTTCGTCTCGGGCAGGTTCGGGCTGTTGTGGATGAAGAAGCCGGTCACATACTTCAGCATGAACACCGGCGTGTCGGCGGCAGCTGGAAATTTTACCGCGTCGAACACCGCATCGGCCACGTCATCAAGTTGGATCACCGGTCGCAGATCGGCCGTCGCCGTGCGGAGCTCAACCCGGCTCAGCGTGAGATTCCTCACCTGGCGGGCAAACATGCCCCACGCCGGCATGACGCCGAGCCGTCCCGGCTCCGGGTAGCGGTCGGGTTCATGGGCCGGCACTTCCCGCGCAGCCTGCTCCCGCGTGCCGCCACCGGCGAAGTCGATGAAGATGTTGCTGAGCGTGACATCCTCGATGGGGTGGCCGGGCTCGCCCGCGAGCAGGATGCCGCTCTGGGCGGCGACATTGTGCGCCACGACATTATCGATCTTGATCCGGCGCGCCGCGCCCACCGCGATCGGCGCCGGGCCGCGCAGCCGCTCACCCAGGCGGATGTAGATCGGGGCATTGTTGATGTCCCGCATCGTGAGGTTCGAGATGGTGATGTCCTCCATGAGTCCGCCGTCGACCTCCTCGAGCGCGAGGCCGTGGCAGGACTCGAAGACGCAGTTCGTGATGGTGATATTGCGGAAGCCCCCGTTCGCTTCGGTGCCGAGCTTGATGCGGCCGGTGCCCCCGTTCTTCATCACCTTCTTCTGGCGCGTGCCGTCGAGCAGCGTGCCCTCGTCGAAGCCACTGACCTGGCAGTTAGCGATGGTGACATTCTCCGTCGGCATGACGCGCCCGAGGCCGAACGAGGCCTTGGGGCAGATGCCGTCATCGTACGGCGAATTGATGGTGCAGTTCGACACGCGGACGTTCTGGCAACAGTCAAAGTCGATGCCGTCGCGGTTGGTGTCTATCTTGAGCCCGTCGACCGTCCAGTTCTGCACTCCGGTGGCGAGGATGGCGAAATGGCCGCCGTGGTAGATGGTGAAGTCGCGAAAGATGACGTTGCGGCAGTTCTTCAGGGCGATGGCTTTGTTGCCAACACCGGCCGGCAGCGTGTCCTTGCCCGGATAACCGAACGGGCCGGACTTTAGCGCGGCGATGGACCTGCGGGCTGCCTCGGGTAGTGCCAAGTCCGGACCCGTGTGTTCCTGCCCTCCGATATCAGCATTGAAGCCGGCCAGCGCCGCACGCTCCTCGGGCAGCAGGTCGCGGCGGTTCGAACCGCGGCTCAGCCCTTGGCCAAAGATGCGGCCGGGACCAGTGATGGCGATGTCCGTGAGGTCCTCGCCCCAGATGAAGCTGTTGTGCCAGTGCGAATGTCCGAAGTCTTCGTAGTATTCGGTGCCCGGATTGGGTTCGGGCGGGTCGTAGCCGATCGTGAGGTCCGCCGTCGGTTCGGCGGCGATGAGCGTCGACCCGGCGTCGAGGTAAAGCGCGACATGGCTCTTCAGGTGGATCGAGTAGCCCGGATAGCTGCCGGCGGGAAAGAAAACCGTGCCGCCGCCCGCCGCCGCCGCCGTGTCGATGGCGGTGTTGATGGCCGCCGTGTCGAGGGTGACGCCGTCGCCCTTGGCGCCGAAGGCCCGGACATTGTATCGGCCGTCGGCCGCGGGAGCCGCGACCATCGGGGTGGCGCATCCGGCCGACAAAAACAGGGCAGCCAGGGGGCGCAGGAGCAGGCTGGGGTAACGCATGGTGCCGGAAATCTGCCCGGAAGCCGGGCGTGAGGCGAATTCTTTGTTGGGCAGACCCTGGCGCAGTTCGCCAGACGGCCGAAAATTTCCCTGTCATGTCCACGCCGTCGGGTTGACTCGTTCCGCCGACCCGCCACCAATCTCCCGCATCATGTCCCTGCCCTCCTCGTTCGCCGGCGTCACCGTCCACACCAAGGCCAACGTCTACTTCGATGGCCGGGTTGTCAGCCACAGCGTCCTGATGCCCGACGGCGCGAAGAAGACGCTCGGGCTGATCTATCCCGGCAGCTACCACTTCGGCACCGGCGCGCCCGAGCGAATGGAGATCACCGCCGGCACCTGCCGGGTGACGCTCGACGGGGCGACCGCGGTGAAGGACTACGCCACTGGCAGCTCCTTTGAGGTGCCGGGCAAAAGCGGCTTCACCGTCGAGGTGCCAGCCGGCATCTGCGAATATATCTGCTCGTTCCTCTAAAGATTGAAACAGGCTGGCAGGCCGCCCGGCCGGCGCTATGGTCGCGGCATGCGCATCATCAAGGCCGCGGCCCTCCTCGCCGTCCTCGCTTCGGTCGCAAGCGTGCGGGCGGATGACCAACTGCCCGACGGAATGTATGCCGAGTTCACCACGCCGCGCGGCGTGTTCGTGGCCGAGTTGTTTTATCAAAAGGCGCCAATGACGTGCGCCAACTTCACCGGTCTCGCCGAGGGCACCATCGCCCCGAAGGACGGCAAGCCCTTCTACACGGGCCTGACCTTCTACCGCGTCGTCCCGGGCTTCGTCATCCAGAGCGGCAATCCCGGTCTCAAGGACACCGACGACGACCTGGCCGCGCACCCGCATCGTTTTCCCGACGAGTTCGTGCCTGGCCTGCGGCACGACGCCGCGGGGGTCCTCTCGATGGCCAACGCCGGTCCGGACACCAACAGCTGCGAATTCTTCCTTACGCTGCGCGATACCAACCGCCTGAATTACCTGCACAGTGTCTTCGGTCGCGTCGTGCGCGGGCTTGAGGTGCTGCAAAGAATCCAGCCGGACGACGCCGTCTCCATAAAGATATTGCGGCGCGGCGCCGACGCCCGAAGGTTCAAGGCCGACGCGGCCGCCTTTGCAGTCCTGGCCGACGCGGCGAAGAAATACGCCGGCCCGGCCGCTCCCGGCCCGGAGGCGTTTTTCGATGATCCGGCCGCGCTGCAGCCGACCAACGCGCCACGCGCGAAGAACTTCAATTTCAAGCTGGCCAATTTCGCGCGCACCACCGGCATCAGGATCGTCGCCCGGATGTTCGCCAAATCGCCGACCAAGGAGGAAGACGCCGTGCCTGGCGCCTACATGCGCGCTCTCGCCGAGAAAGCGGGCACCGTGAAGCGCGGCGCCGTCGTCGCCTACTTCGCCGATGAGGACGACTGGCGCGTGTGGCTCAGCGACGAGGCCGCCGGTCCCTTTCTCGGCCACGTTGCGACCGCCGCGGACTTGGTGCCGGACGGTCCGCTGCACCAGGCGAAGATGGCTTTCCTTGACGCCGCCATCGCGGCGGGCAACGCCGAGTTTGCCCTTCAGCAGTCCGCCGCCCCGGCGGGCCAGCCGGTGCCGCCCGCCCAGCGCCTGAAGCTTCAGACCGACGCCATCCTCGACGGACTTATCTCCAAACTCGAACCGAAGCCAAAATCATGACCCTCCGTCCCTTCGTTCTCGCCGCGCTCGCCTGCGGGCTCGCGCTTAACTCCTCCGCGGCGGACGGCGCCCGCGACCGGGTCGCGGAACGGCTCGCCACCGATTACCCAGTGTTGGAAAAATTCTACATTGACCTGCACTTGCACCCGGAGCTTTCGCTGATGGAGGAAAGGACCTCGGCCAAGGTCGCGGGCGAGTTGCGCGCAGCCGGTTTCGAGGTCACGGAAAAATTCGGCGGCTATGGTGTCGTCGGCGTGCTGAAAAACGGCGCCGGCCCCACCCTCCTTATCCGCACCGACATGGACGCGCTGCCGGTGCTGGAGGAAACCGGCCTGCCCTACGCGAGCACGGTGCGCGTGACGGATCTGTCCGGCCACGACGTGCCGGTCATGCATGCCTGCGGCCACGACATCCACATGACCGTGTTCACCGGCACGGCGCGCATGCTGGCTGCGCTGAAGACCCAGTGGGCCGGCACGCTGGTGTTCGTCGGCCAGCCGGCCGAGGAGATCGGCGTCGGCGCCCGCCTCATGGTGACCGCCGGGCTTTATCAGAAATTTCCGAAACCCGACTACGCGATCGCGCTGCACGACAGCGCCTCGATGCCGACCGGCACCGTCGGCACGGTCGAGGGTTACATCATGGCCAATGTCGACACGATGGACATCACCGTGCGCGGCATCGGCGGCCACGGGGCTTATCCGCAGGCGACCAAGGATCCCATCGTGCTCGCCGCGCGCATCGTCGGCGCGCTCCAGACCATCGTCAGCCGCGAGACCCGGCCCGTCGAACCCGCCGTGGTCACCGTCGGCTCCATCCACGGCGGCACCAAGCACAACATCATCCCCAACGAGGTGAAACTGCAGCTCACGCTCCGCTCCTATTCGGAGGCGGTGCGCCAGCACACGATCGAGGCCATCAAGCGCATCTGCCGCGGCGAGGCCATCGCCGCCGGCCTGCCCGAAGACCTGATGCCCGTGATCACCGTTCAGGAGGATGAGTTCACCCCCTCCACCTACAACGACCCGGCGCTCACCCGACGCGTGCGCGGCGCGCTGACCACATGGCTGGGTGCGGACCAAGTGCTGTCCATCGATCCGGAGATGGGCGGCGAGGATTTCAGCCAGTTTGGCCGCACCGCGGACAAGGTGCCGCTGTGCCTTTTCCGCCTCGGTGCCGTGGTGCCGGAAAAGGTCGCCGAAAGCCAGCGCACCGGCGTGGCGCTGCCCTCGCTGCACTCGAGCCGGTTCGCCCCCGTGCCGGAGCCGACCATCAAGACCGGCATCACCGCCCTGACCGCCGCCGCGCTCGACTTGTTGGCAAAAAGATAGTCCACTGACCGCGGGCTGTCCCTATGCAGCGAATGTCTTTTCTGCTCGTTTTGGGCCTGGGGGTGCCGGCAATCGGCGCCAGCCAGCCGCCCGTGCCAGATTTTTCCGTCGCCGAGGTGTCGGCTGTGCGGTCGATCCTGGACAATATGCAGAGAGCCGTGGAAGCGGACTACTATCCCCGGAGCAAGGTTGGCAAAGAATTTGAAGCACGCTGCCAGGAAACGAGCCGGCTCCTGGGAAGCGCCCGTTCGCTCAATGAAGCTTACGCCTTGATTGCGGACGCTCTGGCCTCCCTGGATCCGCGAATCCGGTTCTATCCGCCCGCCCGGACCGCTTGGGCGGATTACAGTTGGCGCTGGCGGCTGATCGGCAACGCCGCCTATGTCACCCAGGTCGACCATGTCGGCGATGCCGCCCGGCAGGGTCTTCACCTCGGGGACAGGATCCTTACCCTCGAGGGCCTGCCCCTGGATCGCGGGAGCTATCAGCAGCTTCATTACACCCTCAACACGCTGGCTCCGAGTCCAGGCCTGCTCGTTCGGGTGCAATCCCCGGGGGCCGAGGCCCGGGAGCTGGCCATCGCGGCGACCATCCGGCCGCAACGAAAACTCCGGCAGTTCAATTACGGGGGCTTGATCCACCTTGAGCGGGCGTTGAGCGAAACTGACGCCAAATACCGGGACGAGTTCTTCGACGTCAAGAGCCACGTGCGACGCCTCGGCGGGGTGGGAATCTGGAAACCGGAGGAATTGCACCGTGATCCCCTCGCGGTCGCCCAAGGCCTGAAGTTGCTTCAGGGCTCTGAAGCCCTGGTGTTGGATTTGCGCGGGAAATACCTCTCCCAGTATGACAACGTGGAGCGCTTGCTGAACGGGCTGTTTTCCAGGGATTTTGAAGTGGGGATCATCGAGGAGTCCGGCTTGGGCACCCCTCTGCGCGTGCGGGGGCAAAAGGATGCCTTTCTGGGTGTCGTCGTGGTGTTGATTGATTCGGAGACCGCCGCCTTTGCAGAGGTGTTCGCGCGGGTCATTCAACAACAACAGCGCGGGGTCGTCATGGGAGACCGGACGATGGGGCGCGTGCTGGAAGAACGGGTGGCGCGGGAGGAGATCCGGGGAAGTGGCCTTGGCGTGCGCGATCGGGTCGAAACATCCAATTTCAATTCCGCCTGCGTACTCTTCCCGATCGGGGAAGTGGTGTTGGCCGGTGGCACCCGCCTCGATGGCCGGGGAGTGATCCCGGACTATCTGCTTCTGCCTGAGCCCGCGGACTTGGCGGCTCACCGCGACATCGTCCTAGCCCGGGCACTCGCCCTGTTGAAGCAGAAGATGTCACCCGAGGACGCCTATAAGATGTTCCCGCATCACGAGGACGAAGACGATGAATATTAGCCTTTCCCTGACCGGGACCGCCGTCGCGCTCGACTTGCCAGCGAAAAAGTAATCGGCTCCCGCCATGCGCCAGTTCGGCATCCTTCTCATCCTCGGCCTCGTGCTCGCATTCATCGCGTTCCAGGCCCGTACCGGCATGTTCCGCCGCAAGAATCCCGGCGAGCCGGCCAACAAATACATGCGAGAGATGATGGAGAATCCGCAGCTGAGTGAGGCGGATGCCGCCCTCCTGCGCCAGAAATACGGCACGGCGCACACCAACCCATCCGGCCTGCGCTACCTGGTGCACAATCCCGGCGTCGGTCAGCCACCGCCGCTCGGTGCGCAGGTTGTCGTGCACTACGACGGCTATCTGCTCGACGGCACCAAATTCGACAGCTCACGCGACCGGGGCGAGCCCTTCGTCTTTCGCGTCGGCACCGGCGCGGTCATCAAGGGCTGGGACGAGGCGTTTGCCACGATGAAGAAGGGCGAGATCCGCACGCTCATCGTACCATGGTGGCTGGCCTACGGCGAGCAGGGCCGCGGTCCGATCCCCCCGCGCGGGACCCTGCGCTTTGAGGTCGAATTGCTCGACATTCGGTAGGGAGGGGGATCCTTTCGCGGTCCGCAGACCGCGGAACCGGGTTTCCGCCCCGCCCCTCACATCCCCAGCAGGCTGCCGTTGCGCTTGAGCCAGCGTTCAGCCTCGCGCCAGTCCGGGCAAACGGCCTCGACCCGCGCCCAGAAGCGCGCCGAATGGTTCATTTCCCGCAGGTGCATCAGCTCGTGGTAGAGGATGTAATCCCGCACCGTCTCGGGGGTCTGCACCAGCCGCCAGTTCAGCGAGATCGTGCCGCCGGCCGAGCACGAGCCCCAACGCGTGCGTTGGTTGCGCACCGCCACATGTTTCAGGTCCACCCCGGTCGCGGCGGCCAATTCCCACAACCGCGCGGGCAGCTCGATCTTGGCCCGCCGCGCAAATTGCGCTTCCAGTGCCGGCCGCAAGTCCCCCTCCAGCGAACGCACACGGAAAACGTCCGCCGCCAGACAGACCATGGGGGGTTCTCCTGTCTGCGCGTGACGAATTTGTGTCATTTCGCCCCGCCACAGCACCGCTGTGCCCAGGGTCCAGTTTTCCACCGGCCGCGGCCGGCGGGCGTGCCGTGCCCGAGCTCGTTCCAACCAGTCGCTATGCTCCGCGACAAAACGCCGCGCCTCCTGTTCCGAACCGCGCGCCGGGATCGTGGCGACGGCGACTCCATCCTTGCGCAGGGTCAGCCGGTAGTGCCTTGCCCGCGCGCTACGCACAAACACCAGTTCCGCCCCGGACACTTTCGGAGAGAGGAACGCGGAAGTCGCGGCCGGACCGGATGTTTCCATGACCCCGAGTAAAGTTCCGGCCCACCGGCTGGCGAACTAGATT
The DNA here is from genome assembly GCA_964652485.1 of uncultured Oleiharenicola sp. Lineage (GTDB taxonomy): Bacteria > Verrucomicrobiota > Verrucomicrobiia > Opitutales > Opitutaceae > Lacunisphaera. The sequence continues at coordinate 25,439 of CAZZDB010000008.1, read as the reverse complement.
TCGCCCGACGACGGAAATAATTCCCGCACTTTCCGGCCAAGTTCACGGGTTTATGACCGTAGAATAGCGCAGGCCCGGCCCCATTATGAGGCCTTCGGTCTCCCTATTTTCTTATGCTTTTCCCCAATTCAACGGTTATTCCACCGGCAGATTACAGCCCTGATGGCCGGCATTTGGAAAATTGCATGAATCGGGATGTCCGTTCGATCCATTCGTCTCTGTATGCTTGCACCGTTATTTGTTCTAGGTAGTCTACCCCGGAAATTATGCGAAACAGGTTTAGGCCCTTGATCGGGCATCCATCCCGGAGCCACGCCTTCACCCTGGTCGAAATCATGGTGGTGGTGGTGATCATCGGCTTGCTGGCCGCCATGGGCTTACCGGCCTTCCGGCGGGTAACCCTGCGCTCGAAAGCCAGCGCCGTGCAGAACGACCTGCGCACATTTTCCACGGCATTCATCACCTACAACCTCCAAAATGGAGGCTGGCCGGCGGATGCTCCCGCGGGGCAGATCCCTCCAGAGCTGGGCAACGCCCTCACCAACAACTTCACGCTCAAGAGCCCCATCGGCGGCGTCTACAAATGGAACTTTGACGTGTCTGCCGACGGCGTCACCGCCAAGGCGGCCATCATCATCGAATCGGAGGCCGACAACCCGGTGAGCGACGACGAGGAGCTTCGTCTGCTGATTGACCAACAGCTGGACGACGGCAATCTCGGCACTGGCAACATCCAGGTGGGATCGACCAATTCGCTCGTCTATATCATCGAACGATGAGTTCTCCGTACAAGGTCACGCTGGTCCAGCTCAAGGCCAACGCCTTGGGCCTGGCTCCCGCCGGCGAGAAGCTCGAGTTGGGGTTTGTTCCGGTCGAGGAGATCTGCCGGCTGGCGGGCAACCTGCAGCTGCTGAGCACCGTCGCGGACTCCAAGGCCGAGCCGGGCATCCTCGTGCACCGCGGGGACAAGGGCTGGCGTATCGCCGTGCATACGGGCCGCCTCTGCCTGCACAAGAGCACCTCCGCCTTCGACGAATACTGGACCGTGGAAAATGCCCGGGGGCTCCTCGACCTTCCGCCCTTCCGCACCGACGCCGAGCCACCGCAGGTCACCAAGCGGATCAAGGTCGGCGAGACCTCCAAGTACTCCGGCCTGCGCGCGATGGGCGAGGTCGCCGGCCTCTTCGTCATCGGTGTCGGGCTCATCGTCGTTGGGTTCTGGTTCGGCCTGCCGCACAAGAAGCTCGGCGACCTGCCTCCCGACGTGGTCGAGGTTACCTCCGCCAGTGAACGGTCTTCCATTTTTTCCGCCGTGGCCGGCAGCTATGCCACCGGCAAGAAACCCGGCGAAAGCATCGTCACCATCTCGGCCGACGGGCGCGTTTCGCTCGGCGTCATCGGCAAGGACGGCAAGCCCTCCACCCCCCGCATCCAGGAGCAGGCCCGGGCCGCGCGCAAGGGCGGCCTTGCCGCGGTGGTGGTCCCTTCGATTGGGGTGATCGCGGAGCTGCCGCCCGACGCCGTAAATGTCGGCCGCGCGAACGGCCGCTGGCGCAAGCTGGTCAACTGAGCGCGGCACCGTTTGCCGGCCCCAGCCTTTTGTAGAAGATAGCGTTGGGTGTCAGTCGTCCGTCGGGATCGGCGGCGTAGTCGGGAATGCCGCCTGCGAACTGGTAACCTAGGCGCGCGTAGAATTCCACCGCGCCGCCCGCGCCCGTGCTGGTATCGAGGAAGAGCAACTGGCGTCCGTGGGCCCGGGCCTCGGCCTCGATCCGCGCCATCAGGGCGGCGCCCGTGCCGCGCCGGCGTTGGGCCGCCCGCACCAAAACCTTTTGCACCTCCGCACGATGCCGGCCGTTGGTGCGGGACTCGAGCGCCAGCTGGGCGCTGCCGGCCAGCGCTCCGTTCTCGTCCAAGGCCACCACCAGGATCTTGTTTCCCGCCAGAACCTCTTCACCCACCCGGTGCCAGTAGTCGGTCATTTCGCCCTCCGCCACCGGCCGGACGAAGCCGATCGAAGCGCCGTGCTCGACAGCGTCGCGCAGCAAACCGGCAAATTCCGCCGCCCGCTCGGCCAGGGCTCCAGGGGTGATCGTCTCGATGCGCATACCGGAAAAAAGCAGGTCGCGAGCCACCTTGCCCTTTACAGGAGTTCCAACCGCCACTCCAGCGGCTGGCCGGATTCAAGCGTGAGCCAGCCGAAACTGGCCCGCGCGCCACGGTTGGGCCGGGTGATGCAACCGGGGTTGAGCCAGCGCACGCCGTGTTCGTCGGTCTCGTCGCGCGGCACGTGGGTGTGGCCGTGCAGCACAACCGTCACTCCAGCCGGCACCTGGCGGGGCGGAATGTGGATCAGCAGGCAATCGAACCCCGCGCGTTCCAGCCGCAGCTCCAGCGGCCAGAAGTTGTGCCACTCGTTGTTGCCCAGCACGACCTGCAGCGGTTTGCCGAGCCGTTCGAACGCCAACAGCGTCGCCGGCTCGCACACGTCGCCAAGGTGCCAGATCTCATCGGCACCGCGGATCCTGCTCGGCAGGGACGGCGGATACTTGTCGTGGGTGTCGGCGATGACGGCGATGTGCATCACTTGGCGGCGGAGGCTTCCGCAAGCGGCACATAGGGCTCCTCGTGCAGCTCGACGGTCTGTCGTCCCGACCACAGCTGCAGCCACCCGCGGGCGCAAGCCAGCACGACGAGCACCACGAAGACGAGGAACACGCCGGTGACCGCGGCGTCGACGCGCGCGTTGAAAATCTGGCGGCCCAGGGCCAGGGCCTCCGCCGGTGCGGCCGCGGGCAGCTTTCCCGCCAGGCTGGCGGCCTGTGCGAGGAAGCCCAGCCGGGGATTCGCACTGAAGATGAGCATTCCGCCCGCGGTCCCCGTCACGGCCAGCAGCCACGCCAGCGGCACCAGGGTGACCCACGCGTAGCGCCCGCGGCCCATCTTCAGCAGCACGGTGGTGCCGAGCGCAAGCGCGATGACGGCAAGCAGCTGGTTGGCCACGCCGAAGATCGGCCAGAGCGTGCGGATGCCGCCGAGCGGATCGACCACGCCCTGGTATAGGAACCAACCCCACGCCGCGACGAAGAGCAGCGTGGCGGCGAAATTGCCGGCGGCCGACGAGGTGTGGCCGAACGGTTTCCACCAATAGCCGAGCAGGTCCTGCGTGAGGAAACGTCCCACCCGCGTGCCGGCGTCAATCGTCGTCAGGATGAACAGCGCCTCGAACATGATGGCGAAGTGATACCACAACGCCATGGCCGTGCGTCCGCCCAGCACGCCGGCGAACATCTGGGCCATGCCGATCGCGAAAGTCGGCGCGCCGCCCGCGCGACCGATCATGGTCTTCTCCCCCACGCTCGCGGCCAGCGCCGCCATCTGCGCCTCCGTCACGGGAAACCCAAGGGCGGTGATGTTCGCCGTGACCACGGCCGGCGCGCCCGCGAGGTTGACCGCGAAATATTCGCCCGGTTGCATCGCGCACGCGGCGATCAGCGCCATGATGCCCACGCACATTTCCGTGACCATCGCGCCGTAGCCGACGGTGCGGATGTGGCTTTCGCGCTCGAGCAGCTTCGGCGTCGTGCCCGACGAGATGAGCGAGTGAAAACCCGATACGGCGGCGCAGGCGATGGTGATGAAACAGAACGGAAACACCGGGCCCGGCAGGATCGGCCCGTTGCCGTGGATGAACTGCGTCAGCGCCGGCATCTTGAGCATCGGCGCGAGCCAGACGATGGCCAGTCCGAGCAACGCCACCGTGCCGATTTTCATGAAAGTGCTCAGGTAATCGCGCGGGGCGAGCAGCAGCCATACCGGCAGCACGGCCGCCACCACGCCGTAGCCCATGATCCACCACGCCAGCGCGGGCCGCGACAGGGTCAGCCACGATTCCAGCACTGTGCCCGGCAGGAACTTGCCGCCCCACACCGCTGCCAGCAGCGCGCCGACGCCGAACGCGCTGATCCAGCCCAGCCGCGCCGGGCCGCGGCCGCCGGTGCGCATCAGCAGGCCCATGACGAGCGCGATGGGCACCGTCGCCGCGATGGTGAACAGGCCCCACGGGCTCTCCGCCAGGGCGTTGACCACGACCAGTGCCAGCACCGCCAGCAGGATGATCATGATGGCGATGATGCTCACCAAGGAGATGAACCCGGCGAACGGGCCGACCTCCTCACGCACCATCTGGCCGAGCGACTTGCCGCGCCGGCGCACCGAGCAGAACATGATGACGCAGTCGTGCACCGCACCGCCCAAGGTCGCTCCGATGAGGATCCAGAGCATGCCCGGGAGGAAACCGAATTGCGCCGCCAGCACCGGACCGACCAGCGGCCCCGGCCCGGCGATGGCCGCAAAGTGGTGTCCGAAGACCACCCACTTGTTCGTCCGCACGTAATCTTTCCCGTCCTCGTGCACGTTCGCCGGCGTAGCGCGGAGTTCGTCCAGGGTCAGGACCTTGGCCATGAGCCACGTCGAATGAAACCGATACGACACGGCAAATACACAGACGGCCGCCACCACCATCCAGAGCGCGCTTACCGGCTCACCGTGCGACCACGCCAGTACGACGAACGCGGCGAGACCCAGGGTAACAACGAGGGTCCAGATGACGGCCCGCAGCCAGAGCGTGGATTTCATGGGGTGACTCGTACTGGGTTGACCTTGGCAACCAGCCCTCAAATCGCCGCCGCCGCAACCGCGAAATTTCCGTGTTCAGGCCAGCCGCCGTGCCGCCGCCTGCGCCTTGAGGCAGAGCTCGGCGGCCTTGAACACGTGAGCCTGAGTCATCGCCTTCTCGGTGCGGTTGAGGCAGTCAAGGATAAGCTCGCCAAAGAACCGGAAGCCGACCTTGCCGGCAACGTTCAGGTGCTGCTCGCCCCGGTCGTCGACGAGATAAAGCTGGTCGCCAGCCGCCTCGCGGGCGACATCAACGTACTTGCGCAGCTCAATGTAGCCCTTGGTGCCGAGGATGACCAGCCGTCCGTCGCCCCAGGTGCCGAGCCCCGGCGGCGTGAACCAGTCGACGCGGACGTAATTGCTCGTGCCGTTGTCGCCCACGAGCGAAGCCTCGCCGAAATCCTCGAATTCAGGCGTGGCCGGATTCGCGAAGTTGGCCACCGCGGCCTGCGTGACCGTGGCATCGGTCGCGCCGCTGAAATACAGGAACTGTTCGAATTGGTGGCTGCCGATGTCGCACAGGATGCCGCCGTATTGCTCGCGGTTGAAAAACCAGGCGGGCCGGCCCGTGCCGAGCCGGTGCGGCCCGAGCCCCAGCACCTGGATCACCCGGCCGATCGCGCCGCCGTGCACGAGATCGCCCGCATGCATCGCGCACTCGACGTGCAACCGCTCGCTGAAATACACCATGTATTTGCGGCCCGTCTCCACCGTCACCCGCCGTGCCTCGGCCAGCTGGTCGAAGGCCGTGAACGGCGTCTTGTCCGTAAAATAGTCCTTGCCCGCCTGCATCACGCGGCAGCCGATGGCCCCGCGCTCGTTCGGGATGGCCGCGGCCGCGACGAGCTTGACCGCCGGATCGGCCAGGATCTCGTCGAAGGACCGCGCCACGCGCACTCCGGGATATTTCGCCCGGAAGGCCTCCACCTTTTTCGGGTCGACATCATGGACCCATTTCAATTCCGCGCCCGCCTCGATCAGGCCGTTGCACTGGCCGTAGATGTGCCCGTGCTCGAGGTAGGCCGCGCCGAAGGCGAATTCAGCCGGTTTGACCGCAGGTTGGGATTTACCCTGCGGCGCGTAATTCATCCCGTCCGATTTCTGGGCCATCCTGCAAGCAAGGCCACACCCGGCCATGAAGGCAAAGTCTTTGGCGCCAGCCGCGGCGTAGCTGCGCCCTACCCCAAGCCCGCGCTCGACATCGCGACATCCCGCCCAAAGCTTTCAACCAGTTCTGGCCCCCACCCTCCCGCGACCCCATGGCTGCAGCACCCCTCGGTTTCGGCATCATCGGCCTCGGCATGATTGCAGAATTTCATGCCCAGGCCATCGCCCGCCTCGACGGCGCGCGGCTCATCGGCGTCGCCACACGCCGGGCTGACAAGGCCGTCGCGTTCGCCGCGATGCATCGCGTGCCGTTTCACACCACCGAGGTCGCAGCCCTCGTCGCCCGGCCCGACATCGATGTCATCTGCATCACGACGCCGAGTGCCGCGCACCTCGGACCGGCACTCGCCGCCATCCGGGCCGGCAAGCATGTAGTGATCGAAAAGCCGATCGAGACCGACACCGACCGCACCGACGAGATCTTGCGCGCCGCGGATAAAGCCGGCGTGCGCGTCGCGCCGATCTTCCAAGGGCGGTTCGGCGACGGCGCCCGTGCGGTGAAGGTCGCGATCGAGGCCGGCCGGCTCGGCCGGCTTGTCCTCGCGAGCAATTACGTGAAGTGGCACCGCACCGCGCAATATTACACGCCGCCCCGCGGCCTGCTCGCCAACGACGGCGGCGGCGCGGTCATCAACCAGGCCATCCACGGTCTCGACCTGCTGCTGTGGTTCGTCGGGCTGCCGGCCGAGGTGTTCGCGTGGTCCGCAAAACGCGTGCATACAGGCATCGAGGTGGAGGACACCGCCGTGGCCGCGCTCAAGTTCGCCGGCGGCGCGCTCGGCGCCTTCGAGGCCAGCACCGCCCTCTGGCCGGGCTGGTCGCGCCGCCACGAGATCGGCGGCGAACACGGCTCCATCGTGCTCGAGGACGACCGCATCGTGAAGTGGGAATTCCGCGACGCACAGCCCGGGGACGACGCCATCCGCGCCGCCGGTTCGGCCAGTGATCTCGGTTCCGGCGCGAGCAACCCGGGCGGCATCAACCCCGAGGGTCACCGCCGCCAGTTGCAGGATTTCGTCGATGCCATCCGGGCGGGCCGGCCGCACGCGCCCGACGGGCGCGAGGGCCGCAAGGCGGTGGCCTTGGTCAACGCCATCTATGAGTCCGCGGCGCGCGGCGTCCCAGTGAAGCTCGCCTGACCGTCCCGGGCTCCCGCGCCCTGGTGGCGTTCCCTCGACCGCGGTCTTCCTGCCCGGCTGGGCCGCCGGCGGCCTGATCTTCGGCGTGCTGGGCGATCGTTACGGCCGCGCGCGGATCCTGACCATCAACGTGCTGCTCTACTCGGTCTTCACGGGACTGAACACGTTCTCGACGAGCTTTGCCGGCTTTTGCACCTACCGTTTCCTCTCGGGCCTCGGTGTCGGCGGTGTCTTTGGCCTCGCGGTGGCGCTCGTCGCCGACTCGATTCCCGACCACTCCCCCGCGCGTGCGCTCGGCCTGCTTCAATCACTCTTCACCTGGGGCAACATCTTGGCCGGGCTCATCGGCATGGGCATCGGGGCGCTGACGGCGCGGCATTTCCTGCCGCTGCTGCCGGAGACGAAGGGCCAGCCGCTGCCGGAGGAATAAACCGGTCAGCCTCGCCAGATGACCTGAGCGCCGTCCGCGCTCAGGAGATGAAAAACCTCCGGCGGCCGGCCGTGGGCCGCGAGATAAGGACCCAGCAGCCGGTGGGCATCCTCCTCCGTGAAGTTGTCTTTCGTCAGCGCCATCACGGCGCCGCCGAAGCCGCCGCCGGTCAGCCGGGCGCCGTAAACCGCCGGGTGCGCCGACAGCAGGTCCACCAGCTGGTCGAGCGCGGGCGTGCTGTTCTCGAACAGATGCTGGGAGCTGCGGTGCGATGCCGTCAGTAGGCGGCCGACCGCCGCCAGATCGCCGCGTTGCAGGGCGGCGACGGTGTCGTGCACCCGGGCATGTTCCTCCACGACATGCCGCGCGCGCTGCGCGGGCACCGGCGCGAGTTTGCTCCCGGCCGCGCGGAATTGCGCCGGGTTGAGGTCGGCCAGCAGCGGGACGCCGAGCGCCGCCGCCGCTTCCATGCATTCGCGGTGCCGAGTGGCGTAGAGGCCGTCGATCAGCGCGTGTTTCTCCCGGGTGTTGAAGACCCAGAGGTGCGCCGATCCCGGAAACGGTACCGTCGAAAACGACGGTCCGCGGCAGTCGATGTGCACGAGCTGGCCCGCGCGGCCAAAGGCGCTTGTCCCCTGGTCGAGGATGCCGCAGGGCACGCCGACGTATTGGTTCTCGGCATGGCGGCCAAGCGCGGCAAGTTGCGCCGCAGGGATGGTCGTACCCTCCACGCCCAGCAAGGCCAGGGCGGTCGCCAGTTCCAGCGCGGCGCTGCTGCTGAGGCCGGCGCCCGCCGGCAGGTTGGAATCGATCAGCAGGTCGAAGCCGGTCGGCCGCGACAGGTCAAAATCCTTGAGCCCACGCCAGACCCCGAGCGGATAGTTGACCCAGGAGTCGATGCCGACCAGGTGCGTCCCGGGGTCGGCGGGCAGCGTCAGTGTCGCGGCGGAGTTGGCGCTGTGGAAACGCAGGCCGCCGGACGGATTGGCCGCGACCGCGACCCAGACGTAACGGTCGATGGCGGCCCCGAGCACCGCGCCGCCGTTGTAGTCGGTGTGGTTGCCAATGAACTCGATCCGGCCGGGCGCGCGGGCGATGACCGCCGGTGCACGGCCGAAGCTTTGCTGGAATTGGGCGGCGAGGGTCGAGGGGGGCGGTGAGTTCACGGCAGGTGGCCAGCGATGACGGAAAATGATCTGGATTTCAAGCAGCCGTGAGTTGGCATCCCGAAACCCCACGGGCACCGGGGCGCGGAGTGCGCAAGAACACCGGATGTGTTTTGTCACTTGACGAAAGCCATTCTATCAATCACTACCTTTATAAACCAAGGTAGCTTTAATGATACACACCCCCAGCGATCCCTGCCCCTCGTCTTGTTTCCCTCAAGCCGTGGCCCACCGACGGACACCATGAAAGAACGCTCCACAACGGTAGGCTCGGCGATGGGAGGTGCATCTCGGTTGACCCCCGGACTGAATGACGGTTTAAAAGGCTCCAGCATGAGCCCGCCCCAACCGAGCCTGGATGACTTGCGCATCGAACGGAGTAACAAGCCGCCTTCAACCCGACGCCCCCTGCCGCTGGTGCTGGCTGCGGCCGCCCTGACCGTGGTGCTGGTGGCCGTCTGGTGGATCAAACGGCCCCAGGGGGTCGAGGTACGCACGGCCGTGGCGCGCGAAGCGGCGGGTGCGGCGGCCGACCGCACGGTGCTTAACGCCTCGGGTTATGTGACCGCCCGCCGCGAAGCGACGGTCTCGTCCAAGGTCACGGGCAAGGTGCTGGAGATTCTCGTCGAGGAGGGTGTCAAGGTGGAGGCCGACCAGGTCCTTGCCCGGCTCGACGACACGAACGTCCGGGGCAGCCTGCAACTCGCGCAAGCGCAGGTGGACTCGGCCAGATCATCCCTCGATGAGACTCGCGTGCGGGTCCGGGAAGCGGAGCAGGAACTGCAGCGCCAGAGCGCGCTGCTCAAGGGCAACGCCGCGGCGCAGGCGGATTTCGACCATGCGGAAGCGTCGGCCCTGTCGCTCCGGGCGCGGCTGGCCCAGTTGCAGACCGCCGTGACCGTGGCCGAGCGCACCGTCACCATCTGGCAGCAGCAACTGGACGACACGGTCATCCGTGCGCCGTTTGCCGGGATTGTCACCTCGAAGAATGCGCAGCCGGGCGAGATGATCTCACCGATGTCGTCGGGCGGCTTCACGCGCACCGGCATCTGCACGATTGTCGACATGGACTCGCGCGAGATCGAGATCGACGTCAACGAGAGCTACATCAACCGCGTCGCCCCCGGCCAGGAGGTCGAGGCGACCCTCGACGCCTACCCCGATTGGAAGATTCCCTGCAAGGTCATCGCCATCATTCCGACCGCCGACCGGCAGAAATCCACCGTCCGGGTGCGCGTCGGCTTTGACAAACTTGACCCCAGGATCCTGCCGGAGATGGGGGTGAAGGTGGCGTTCCGCGACACCGCTGCCGGCGCGGCCGGCAATCCCGTCCGTCTCGTGATCCTGCCCAAGGGCGCAATACAGAACCTGGAAGGACGCGATTGCGTGTTCGTGATCCAAGGCGGCCGGGCCGAACGCCGGGTGGTGACCGTGGCCGGCACCCGGGATGCGGAGGTGACGGTCAGCGCCGGTGTGGCTGCCGGCGAAAAGGTGGCCGTGGATTTTCCCCCGGGCTTGACAGACGGGGTCAGCGTCAAGGAGAGAAACTTATGAGCGAACCGAATTCGAAGGATGGCGCACTGGTACGTGTAGACGGCGTGGAAAAGATCTTCCATCGCGGCTCCGAGGACATCCATGTGCTCTCCGAATTGAGCCTGCAGGTGCCGGCAGGGGAGTTTCTCGCCCTGATGGGTCCGTCCGGCTCGGGCAAGAGCACCCTCCTGAACCTGATCGGCGGCCTCGACCGGCCGACCAAGGGCACCGTCTCGGTCGCCGGCGACCGTATTGACCAGTTGTCCGACCGCCAGCTCGCGGCCTGGCGCGCGCGGCATATCGGCTTTGTCTTCCAACTTTACAACCTTATGCCGGTTCTGACGGCCGAGCGCAACGTGGAGTTGCCGCTCCTGCTCACGCCCTTGTCCAAGGCGCAGCGGCGGAAGCATGTCGAGACGGCCCTGGCGATGGTCGGCCTGTCGCACCGGGCCAAGCACTACCCACGCACGCTCTCCGGCGGCGAACAGCAGCGCGTGGGCATCGCGCGCGGCATCGTCACCGATCCGACGCTGCTGCTGTGCGACGAGCCCACGGGCGACCTCGACCGCAAGGCCGGCGACGAGATCTTGAACCTGCTCCAAGCGCTCAACCGCGAGCACGGCAAGACCATCATCATGGTCACCCACGATCCGCACGCATCGGCGCGCGCGGCGCGGACCGTGCACCTCACCAAGGGCCGGCTGACGAGCGAGGCGCTGCAATGAAGTTCTTCCCCCTCATCTGGGCCAACCTGAAGCGCCACAAGTTGCGGACCTCGCTGACGCTGCTCTCCATCCTCGTGGCGTTCGTGCTTTTCGGGTTTCTCTCCGCGATCAAGCAGGCGCTCGTCGGCGGCGTCGAACTGGCCGGCGCCGACCGGTTGATCGTGCGCCACAAGGTCTCGATCATCCAGCTGCTGCCGGAAAGCTATCAGGCGCGCATGGAACGCATTCCCGGCGTGGCCGCCGCGACGCACCAGACTTGGTTCGGCGGCGTCTACCAGGACCCGAAGAATTTCTTCATGCAGTGCCCCGTGGTGCCGGATCAGTTCATGAAGATGTTTCCCGAGTTCCGGCTGCCACCCGAGCAGATGAAGGCCTGGCTGGAGACGCGCACCGGCGCCATCGTCGGCCGGAACACGGCCAACCGCTTCCATTGGAAGATCGGCGACAAGGTCCCGATCATGTCGCCCATCTGGATGCGCCAGACCTGGGAGTTCGACATTGTCGGTATCTTCGACGGCGAGAAGAAAGGCACGGACACGACCTCGATGTTTTTCCGCTATGATTATTTCGACGAGGTTCGCAAGGCCCAGAACTGGGGCACGGGGCAGGTGGGCTGGTATACCATCCGCGTGAAGGATCCGGCCCAGGCGGCGAACGTCGCGAAGCTGGTCGACCAGGAATTCGAGAATTCGCCCGCCGAGACCAAGACCGAGCCCGAGGGCGCGTTCGCCCAGGGCTTCGCCAACCAGATCGGCAACATCGCTCTGATCGTCGCCGGCATCCTCGGCGCGGTCTTTTTCACCATCCTGCTCGTGACGGGCAGCACCATGTCCCAGTCGGTGCGCGAGCGTATCGGCGAACTGGGTGTGCTCAAGGCCATCGGTTTCACCAATGGGCAGGTCCTGGGTCTCGTGCTCGCGGAATCCTGCTTGCTGACCATGCTCGGTGGTGGGCTCGGCCTCGCGCTCGCCTGGCTGGCGACCTCCCGGGGCGACCCGACCGGCGGCATGCTGCCCATGTTCTTTTTCCCGGTGCGCGATGTGTTGATCGGGCTTGGCATCAGTGTCGTGCTCGGAGTGATCACGGGCATACTGCCCGCCCAGCAGGCCATGCGCCTGCGAGTGGCGGAGGCCCTGCGGAGGATGTAACCCATGACTTCGCTCCTCAACTGGCTCTCCCAGATCGGCTCGATCGCCAAGTTCGGTCTCATGAGCATCCCGCAGCGCCGTGGCTCGGTGGCCGCCACGGTCACCGGCATCGCGGGGGTTGTGCTGGTGTTCGTCGGCGTGCTCTCGATCGCCGCCGGTTTCCGGCGCGCCATGGCCAACTCGGGCTCGGCCGACGCCGCCATCGTCCTGCGTAGCGGCTCCGACAGCGAGATGGTCAGCGGCTTCGGCCGGGCTGAGACCCGCGTCATCGCCGACGCGCCTGGCATCGCGCGCAACGCGGCGGGTCCCCTCGCCTCCGCCGAGCTCTTTGTCATCATCAACCTGCCCAAGCGCTCGACCGGCACCGACGCCAACGTGCCGCTGCGCGGGGTCGAGGGGGCCGCGACCTCCGTGCGCGACAACCTGAAGATCACCGAGGGCCGGATGTTCGAGTGGGGCAAGAACGAAGTCATCGTCGGCGCCGGCGCCGCCCGCGAGTACGCCGGGCTGGAGGTCGGCGGTACCGTCAAGGTCGGCCGGGACTCATGGCCCGTCGTCGGCGTGTTCGCGGCCAACGGCGGCGTGGCGGAATCGGAAATCTGGACGGACGCCAAGGTGTTGCAGGCCGCTTACCACCGCGGCGACTCGTTCCAGTCCGTCTATGCCCGGTTGAACTCGGCGGGGGCCTTCCCGGAGTTCAAGGACTCCCTCACTTCCAATCCGCAGCTCAGCGTCAAGGTCCTGCGCCAGTCGGAACACTATGCCGAGCAGTCCCAGGGCATGACGCGGCTGATCACCACGCTGGGGTTTCTCATCGCGTCGCTCATGGCGATCGGCGCGGTCTTTGGCGCGCTGAACACGATGTATAGTGCCGTGGCGTCCCGCACCCGCGAGATCGCCACGCTGCGGGCGCTCGGCTTCGGCGGTGGCGCCGTGGTTTTCGCCCTGATGATCGAGTCGCTCGTGCTGGCCCTGCTCGGCGGGGCGGCCGGCGCCGGACTAGCCTACCTCGCCTTCAACAATTTCCATGCCGCGACGATGAACTGGCAGAGCTTCAGCCAGGTCGCTTTTGCGTTTGCCGTCACGCCGCAGCTGCTGGTCCAGGGTATTGTCTGGGCCACGCTCATCGGCCTGATCGGCGGGCTGCTGCCCGCGATCCGCGCGGCCCGCCTGCCCATCGCCGCCGCCCTGCGGGAGTTGTAAGTCGAGGAACCCCAGGTGGGCTTGCCGGTCAGACCGGCTCGGCCCCGGTCTGCCTGCATTTTTTTCTTGAAACCGATTTGCCTTCATTTTTTGGCTGAAACCCCGCTGTTTTCTCATCGTCAAACCAACACCCACCCTTTCCACTTGCCCTTCTTCCCGTTCTCAGCCCCACGTCCGCTCAAGTATGATTGAAGTCAATGGTCTGGTAAAAACCTACGGTTCCACGCGCGCCGTCGACGGCGTCACCTTCCGTGTTCGCCGCGGGGAGATTCTCGGTTTTCTCGGCCCCAACGGCGCCGGCAAGTCAACGACGATGAAGATGCTCACCGGTTTCCTGCGACCCGATGCCGGCACCGCCACCGTCGACGGCGTCGATGTCGCCCTAGATCCGGTCACGGTCAAGCGCAAGCTCGGCTACCTGCCGGAGAGCGCGCCCGCCTACCCTGAGATGACGGTCGAGGAGTTCCTCTCCTTCATCGCCGAGGTGCGGGGATACCGCACCGAGCCCGCCAAACGCGCCCAAGTCGACCGTGCGATCACCCTCACCCACCTCGCCTCAGTGCGGCGGCAGACGATCGAAACCTTGTCCAAGGGCTTCAAGCAGCGCGTCGGCTTCGCCCAGGCCGTGCTGCACGACCCGCCGGTGCTCGTGCTCGACGAGCCGACCGACGGGCTCGATCCCAATCAGAAAAGCGAGATCCGCGCCCTCATCCGGGGCATGGCCGCTGAGAAAGCCGTCATTCTTTCCACCCACATCCTCGAGGAGGTAGACGCCCTCTGCACGAGGGTGATCATCATCTCCCGCGGCCGGATCGTCGCCGATGAGACGCCCGCCGCCCTCCGCGCCCGCCAGCCCGGCGCCCGGCTCGATGAGGTCTTCCGTTCGCTCACCGCCGCCGACGTCTGAATCCCGCCATGCAACAGATCCGTCCCGTCTTCAAGCGCGAGTTCCTCGGCTATTTCCGCTCGCCGGTCGCCTATGTGTTCCTGGTCGCGTTCCTCGTCATCTCCGTTTCGCTCGCCTTCTCGCGCTACGGCGGATTCTTCAAAGGCGGGATCGCGAGCATGGAAAGCTACTTCTCCTTCTTCCCCTGGCTGTTTCTCTTCATCGTCCCGGCTGTGGGCATGCGCCTGTGGTCGGAGGAAAAGCGCTCCGGCACCGTCGAGCTGCTCTTCACCCTGCCGGTCACCACGCTCGAGGCCGTGCTGGGCAAGTTTCTGGCCGGCTGGGCATTCCTCGCCCTGGCCATCCTCCTGAGCTTCCCGATGGCGCTGACCCTCGCCTATCTGGGTGAACCCGACTGGGGAGTGATCGCGAGCAGCTACCTTGGGGCCATCCTGATGGCCGGCGCCTACCTTGGGGTCTGCGCGCTCGCCTCCGCCCTGACGCGGAACCAAGTCATCAGTTTCGTGCTCAGCCTCGTCGCCTGCTCCGTGCTGCTGTTCCTCGGGTTCAGCAGTTTCGCTGATTTCCTCGAGGGCGTCTTCCCACTCTATGTCGCCGACGCCGTCGCCAATTTCAGCTTCATCACCCATTTTGACGCCTTCACGAAGGGTGTCATCGACCCGAAGGACATCGTGTTCTTCCTCTCGCTGACCGGCTTCACCCTCTTCCTGAACGTCGTCGCGCTTGAGCGCTGATCCTCTCCGTCCCGCCATGAAATTCGGAAGCAAAGCCGCCGCGATCGTGCTCCTCTTCGTCTGCCTCGTGCTCGTCAATTACCTCGCGTCCTCGCTCCCTCTGCGCCTCGACGCGACCGCCGAGTCCATCTATTCGCTTTCGCCCGGCACGAGGGCCGTACTCGGCAAGATCAAGGAACCGGTGGCTTTGGACCTGTATTTCTCGAAGGACGCCAGCGGCCTCCCGATCGCCTATAAGAACTACGCGGCCCGCGTGCAGGAAATGCTCCGCCAATATGTCCGTACCTCGCACGGTCGGCTCACGCTCAATATCATCAACCCCCGGCCCGACACGCCCGAGGAGGAGAAAGCCATGGCGGCGGGACTCACCCCGCAGGTCTCGAAGCAGGGCGGCGAGCAGTTCTTCTTTGGACTGGTCGCCATTCAGGCCGACCAGCAGAAGACCATCACCGCGTTCACGCCCCAGCGCGAACAGTTCCTCGAATACGACCTCACGAAGCTGGTCTACGGCGTCCAGCAATTTGACAAGCGCAAGCTCGGCTTGTTGACCAGCCTGCCGCTGCAGGGGGGCCGGGTGGACGAGCAGATGCTGGCTCTCGGGCAGCGCCCCGCGCCAGGGCAGTTTGTCATCGATGAATGGTCGCAGTCGTTCGAGATCGTCCCGGTCGACCCCGCCGGCGGAGAGTTGCCAGCGGGCCTCGATGCGCTGGCCGTGATCCATCCGCAGCACCTCCCGCCGAGACTCCAGTTTGCGATCGACCAGTTCCTGCTGGGCGGCAAGCCCGTCTTTCTCGCGGTCGACCCGGTCTCGCAATACTTCGTCCGGCAAGCCGGCCAGCAGGCCATGTTCGGCACCTCGCCGCCCAACGCCGCCAGCGACCTGCCGGTGTTGCTGAAAGCCTACGGCATCGCGTATGATCCCCAGCGCGTGGTCGGTGACCTGGAGAATGCCACGCAGGTCCAGACCGCCCGCGGTGCGATCGAGCGCTATCCGCTCTGGCTCAGCCTCGGTCGAGAGAATTTCAACGCCCAGACGCTCCCGCTTTCGCAGCTCAGTTCGGTCATCTTCGTCGAGGCCGGCCGCCTCGCCGCCCAGCCCGGCAGCACGCTCACCTTCACGCCGCTGATCCAGACCTCCGATCGGGCCGGCGATCTGCCCGGCTCCACGCTACGTTTCGCCCAACCCGACGAGATCGCGCGACAGATCATCCCCACCGGCAAAAAAACCATCGCGGCCCTCGTCACCGGGAAATTCAAGACCGCCTTTCCCGCGGGAAGCCCGACCGAGGACAAATCCGCCGACGCGGATAAGAAAACCCCGAACTCCGCTCTGCCGGCCGTCCTCAAGGAATCCAAGACCACCTCCACCCTGTTCGTCATCGCTGATACCGACTGGCTCTTCGATGAATACAGCGTCCGCAAATACAGCTTCTTCGGCCAGACCGCCGCCGAACCGATCAACGACAACCTCGCCCTCGCCGCCAACATCGTCGAGTATCTCGCTGGTTCACAGGATCTGATCTCCATCCGCGGCAAGGGCAGCTCGATCCGGCCCTTCACCGTCGTCCGCCGGATGGAGGCGGAAGCCCAGCAAAAATACCAGGAGAAGCTCACTGGGCTTGATTCCCGCCTGTCCGCGGTGCAGGCCAAGCTCAGCGAAATCCAGGGCCGGAAGACCGAGGGCAACCGGCTGGTCGCCACCCCCGAAGTGGCGAAGGCCATCGAGGATTTTCAAAAGCAGCAGGCCGCGCTGCGCGGTGAACGCCGGGAGATCCGGCGCGCCCTCCGGGAGAACATCGACGCGCTCGAAAACGGGCTGTTGGTCTTCAACCTGCTGGCCGGCCCGCTCCTGGTCGGCGCCTTCGGCCTCTGGTTCCACCGCCGTCGCCTTCAATCACCGTCCGCCTGACCTGCGATGAAACTCAAGCCGCTCGTCGTCACTGTCGCCGTCCTCGTGGTGCTTTCCGCGATCGTCTTCCTTTCGGGTCGGTCCGGCCGGCCGCTCCCCGCCGATGCCCGCACAGGTCAGCCGCTGGTCGACCGCGCTCTGGTGGAAAAGTCTGCCCGCCTGCGCATCAGCGACCAGGGCAAGACCCTCGTGCTCGTCCGCCAGCCGGACGGCAGCTGGTCCGTCTCCGGCTATTTCGACCTGCCCGCCGACTTCGCGAAGCTCACGGCGTTTGTCGCCAGCCTGACCGACACGAAGCTCGAGCGCCTCGTCACGAGCAGCCCCGAACGCATCGCCCGCCTCGGTTTCGGTGACACCAAGATCGAACTGCTCGACTCCGGTGGCAAGGAGTTGTGGTCGGTCAGCCTCGGCCGGGACGCGGAGACGGGCGGCGGTCGCTACCTCCGTTTCGGCGCGGAGCCCAAGGCCTGGCTCGCGCGGCTCAATCTGTGGCTCGACACCGAACCCAAGAACTGGGCCGACGCCCAGCTGCTCAACCTCAAGCCGGAGGACATCGCCCGGGTAGAGATCCCCTTTGCCGAGACTGGTCCCGTCGTCGTGCAGCGCGCGAAAAAGGATGATGCCTGGACAGCGAACAAGACCCCCGCGGGACAGCGGGTGAACGCGGGAAAGATTGCAGGTATGCTGGGCGCTGTAGGTCACGTGCGCTTTTCCGATGCCCTGGATCCCGCCGATGCCGGGGTCGCCGTCGCCAAGGCGCACGAGCGTGTTTTCCGCCTGACGACTTTCGACGGCAAGACCTATACGGTGGCGATGGGGCGCAAACCCGAGGAGAAAAAGCCGAGGGCTCCGGTCGTCGCAACCACCCCACCCACCACCGCGGTTTCGCCCGCCCAGGCTGTCGGCAATCCGGCGCCAGTCGCGCCGCTGCCGGCGGCTCCCCCCAAGGCGTCGGCACCCGCGGCTCCAGAATACGACACCATCCCCGCCGGCCCGGTTTTCGTCTTCATCTCGAGCAGTGATCCGGCCGCGCCGGTGAATGCGGCCATGCAAAAGCGCGCCTTCCAGGTTTTCTACACGGCGTTCACCGGCCTCCCACAGACCGCTGCCGAACTCTTCGAGGCGATTCCCCCGGCGCCGGCCAAAGGATAAGGCATCGTGGCACTGGGGCGGCCGGCGGGCCGCAAAACGGCCTAGTGACCGTTCCAGACCACCGAGCCGCCCGGGCTGATGTCGAATGCTTGTGTCAGCGAGCCATACCGGAGATGCGCTTTGCCTCCTTGCCGTGATCGCACGACGGCGGAGGTCAGCCGGCCGTGGTCCCACACCAGATCGACCTCGAAGCCGCCCCGAGCCCGGAGGCCCTGCACCCGGCCGGTGCCCCATTCCTTGGGCAGTGCAGGCAACAACTCGATTTCCCCCGCATGCGATTGCAGCAGCATCTCGGCGATCCCGGCGGCTCCCCCCAGGTTGCCGTCGATCTGGAACGGGGGATGCGCATCGAAGAGGTTCGGATATGTGCGCTCCGGACCGAGCAATCCCTCCAGGATGCGATAGGCATGCTCCCCATCCTGCAGGCGCGCCCAGAGGTTTAATCGCCAGGCCGTCGCCCAGCCGGTGGACATGTCGCCGCGAGTCTCCAGGGTGCGGCGCACCGCAGCGGCAAGCGACGGCGTGCCGCGCATGGTTATCTGGTTGCTCGGATAGAACCCATAGAGATGTGACACATGCCGGTGCTGCTGCTCCGGCGCCTGCGCGTCCCAATCCTCGAGCCATTCCTGGAGCTGCCCTTGCGCGCCGACCTGATTCGGTGCCAGCCGGGCGCGGGCCGCCTCGAGCCGGGTCGCAAAGTCCGCGTCCACGCCGAGGATCGCCGCGGACTCGATGCAATGGGTAAACAGGTCGCGGATGATCTGCTCATCCATCGTGGGGCCCATGGCGGCCGAGACCCCGTCATGATGCGCATTCTCCGGCGACACAGACGGGCTGGTGACCAGCCAGTGGTGTTTCGGCTCCTCGACCAGCGTATCGAGGAAGAACTGCGCCGATCCCTTCATGAGCGGATAGGCGCTGGCGAGGAACGCCTTGTCTCCGTCGAAAAGGTAGTGCTCCCAGAGGGATCCGCAGAGCCACGCCCCGCCGCACGGCCACATGCCCCAGAACGCCCCGTCGATCGGGCCCGTCGCCCGCCACAGATCGGTGTTGTGATGGGCAACCCAGCCGCCGGCGCCATACTGATCGCGCGCCATTTTCGCGCCGGTGTGGGCGAGATCCTCGATCATCGCGAACAGGGGCTCCGCGCACTCCGCGAGATTGGTCACTTCCGCCGGCCAATAATTCATCTCCGTGTTGATGTTGATCGTGTACTTGCTGCCCCACGGCGGCGACAGGCTGTCGTTCCACAGCCCCTGCAGGTTGGCCGGTTGCGTGCCGGGGCGGGAGCTGCTGATCAGCAGATAACGGCCATACTGGAAGTAGAGCGCGGCAAGCGCCGGATCCTTCACGACATCGGCCGCGCGCACGCGTTCGTCCGTCGGTCGCGCCTCAGCGTCGGCATGACCGAGATCGATCGCCACCCGCCGGAAGAGACGCTGATGGTCGGCGACGTGGGCGTCGCGCATCGCCTCGAACGACTTGCCCTTGGCGGCCTCGAGCGTCTGCCGGTTCCGCTCCGCCGGGTCGCCGCTTACGTCATTGTAGCGGCGGAAGCTGGTCGCCGCCGCGACCAGAATCGTGGCGGAGGTGGCGTTCGAAATGTGCAGCTGGGCCGCATCGGCGCTGATCGAGCCACCGGCCTGGCCGACCCGCACCCGGGCTTCATAGGAAAGCGCGGCCTTGACGGTGTCGAATCCGGTGTTGACGCCGTGCAGAACCATTTCGCCGTCCGCGCCCGCCTTGGCCTCGGCCGGTTCCGGCGTCTGCATCGCCAGCGTGCACGAGAACCGGGCCGGACGCTCCGGGTTGCGCGCACTGTGCGCCGTCAGCCGGATGACGATGACCTGGTCGACGGCACTGGCAAAGCACTCGCGGACGTACACCGTATAGCCGAGTTGGAACTCGGTGCGCGCGACGGCGGTGTCGAGGTTCAACTCGCGGCGATAGTTCGACACGGCCTCGCTGCCCGCCATCGAGATCAGCAGGTCCCCCACGGTCTGGTAGGCGGCCTGATGCAGCGGCTGGGCCATGAACCTCTCTTGCACGAGCGCCTGCGCCTTCCGGTCATCGCCGGCCGCCAGCAACCGCCGTATTTCCGGAAGCGCGCCGAGCGCGGCGTGGTTCGCCGGGTCATAAGGTCCGCCCGCCCAGAGCGTGTCTTCGTTTAGCTGGATGCGCTCCATTTCGACGCCGCCGAAAACCATGGCGCCGAGCCGGCCATTGCCGATCGGCAGCGCCTCGACCCACTGGGTCGCGGGTTGGCGATACCAGAGCGTCGGCGCGTCATTCGTTCCCGCGCCAGTGGGCTGGCCGTGCGCCGCGACGGCAGCGGTTAGCGCTGCGAGAACAATCAGATTCGAGGGGGGCTTCAGGCGCATGGTGCTTGGGGGTTCCGGCGGGATTCCGACCAAGAATGCGTCCGCGGAAGGTCGCGTCGAGCCCGCATTCCCAGGATAGTCAAGGAGCGGGGGAATCGTCGCCTAATTGCCGGCGGAATGCACCTCCACCCTGCCGCCGCGGACGCGCGGAGGGACGGCCCGGGTCGTCTCGTCGCCAGAAGATGGGCCATCAACCGAGACGTCCGGACCCGGCGGCGCGGTCACCTGACGGGCGGGCACTCCAGCGGACCGAAATAACTCTCGGGCAGCCGTCGGTCGCTGATGATGATCTTCTCCACCACGATGCCCGGATCGACCATGGCGATCGTCAACGTGTGCGGTCCGGCGGTCGTCAGGACATGGGAGGATCGGAGGTAGCGCGCGTTATCGCGGGTAAACTGGTTCCACCACGCCGGGCCGAGAAACGTCTGCTCCTCGCGATTGGCGAAGATATCCAAGATCTGGGGCTTTGCTTCGTCAAACGACACCGCGATGCGCATGCCGCGATCGGGCACGAAATCCATGACGGGGCCCAGCACGAGCGTGATTTCATAGGTTCCAGTGCGCGGGAGATACACGGGGTATTCGAGCCTTGGCGCCGGCGCCGGCGGCAGGACGCTCGCGGCCGTGACCGGGTAGACTGCCAGTGCAGCGTCACCGCGACCGTAGTCGGGGATCTCCTCCCAACGCACGCCGCCGGCTTCCGTCTTCGTCACGGCGGCGGTCGCAGCGAAGGCGACGGGCCCGGTGAGGCTGGCAAAGCGGCCCTTCGCCGCCTGCCACTGTTCGCGGGTGGCCTTGGTCACCGGCACCTTCACCCGGGTCGTGCCTTGGCCCCCCTTGATGCTGATCACGCCGGCCGAGGTTCCGTCCGGCACTTTCGTCCAGTCGACGTCCACCCAGTAGCGCTGGTCCGGGCGGGGTGTCTGGTCCGCGGTGAGCACGATCCATGGTTGCTCGGCCGCAACTGAAAACTCGATCAGCCGCGTGCCCATGGCAAAGATGTCGATGTAGGAGCGCCGCGGCTGGAGCGAATCAAAGGCGGGCAGCACGGCGTCGCCAAAGTGACCGGGCCAGGTGTTGACGTCGCCCTCGATGGAAACGCCAAACTGCGCGTTGTCGGCCGGCAGCACCTCCGAGACCGCGGGCATCACGTCCACAATCGGCGGCTCCCAACTGAACTGCCCGAGGTGGGTCTGGTCCATGAGGTGGTTCCACTTACCACCGGCCAGCTCGTGATTGTAGTATTCGCTCATAGCCCGGTCCTGCCGGAAAAGCTCGCGCACCCGTCCCGCCAGGACGTTGGTGCTGGCCCGGCCCTGCATGGCAAACAAATGGTTGCGACCGGCGGCAATGTTCAGCGCCGTGACAAGGGCCGAGGCTCTCGCCGGGTGGAGCACAAGCTGATAGAACGCGTCGCGCTGGTCCGACGGCAGCGCCGCATAGAGTCTCTCGGCGCGCTCCACCACGTCGCGCCAGGCCGCTTCAACGCGCTCAGCCTCGGAATAATTGAGCTGGCTGAAGGTTTCCGGCTTGACCGCCTCGGGCTTCCGCCAGCCGTTATATTTGGCGTAACGGCTGACGAGGTCGGCAATCTCGGCGGCGTGTTCGGGGCCGAAGTCACGCTCGGCCCAGCGACGGGTGTAATCGGCAATCTTGTCCTTGGTCAGGGCGGCGGGATTCCACGCAAGGCGCAGGAAAAATTCGACGGGCAGCTCCAGCGGCTTGAGGTCGCCGACGTTGACGATCCAGATGCGGTTCGCGCCGTAGGCGTAAGCGAGGTTCATCTGCTCACCGATCTTCGGGAACGGGTTGGTGTTGATCCATTGGTAGGCGAAGGGACCGCCGTGCATGTCAAAGTGATAATAGATGCCGGCGCCGCCGCTGCGCTTGCGCTCCTCGGTGGTCGGCAGGCGCCGGAGGTTGCCGGTGTTGTCGTCGGTCCAGAGCAGGGTGACATCATCGGGCGGGCGCAGACCGTGCTCGTAGAACTTTTGCACCTCCGTGAACAGCGCCCAAAGCTGCGGGACCTTGGCGGGATCGGTGTGCATCTCCTCCGCCAGGATCCGCCGCTGGTCGGTGAAGATACCTTCCAGCAGGGCGATGTCCGACTCGATGCTGCCGGTGCTGGCCATCCCCTCGTCACCGTCGCCGCGCAGGCCGATCGTGACCAGGTTATCGTACTCCTTGTTGCGCGCGATGCCCTCGCGGAAGAACCGCTGCAGCGCCGTCGCGTTGGTGGCGTAGTTCCACTGGCCGTTGCCATACTGCGCCTGCCGCGACGTCCACTCATTGTGGGCCCGCATCATCGGCTCATGGTGGGAGGTCCCCATGACGATGCCATACTCGTCCGCCAGCCGCGGATTGTCCGGATCGTCCTCGTTGAAGGCATTGTCCCACATCGCCGGCCAGAGGTAGTTGGCCCGCAGGCGCAGCATGAGTTCAAAGAGCCTCGTATAGAACTTCGAGTTCAGCCCGCCAAACTTCTCCCGCGCCCAGCCGGTCAGGCACGGCCTCTCATCGTTGAGGAAAATGCCGCGGTACTTCACGGCTGGTGGCCCCTGGAGGAAGGTGCCGGCCCTGAGAAAGATCGCCTCCCGGTGCTTCGGTGGCACATCCGCCCACCAATACCATGGAGAGACACCCATCTGTTCGGAAAGCTCATACATCCCGTAGATGGTGCCCCGCTTGTCGCTGCCGACTATCACCAAGGCGCGGCCGACCCCAGGCATAGGCGCATCAACCGTGGAGATGCTGAACGACTCCCATTTGCCGGCCAGGTCGGCCGCCGGGATTTTGCCGGCCTTGACCAGCTGGTCGATCAGCGCACTCCGACCCAAGGTGCCGGCGATCACGACCGACTCGCCGGCCGGGGCTTCGTGGGTGATCAGCCGAGGTCTGACCCCGCCGACCCGCTCGACATCTGCGCACAGGTCCGCCGCGGCACGAAGCACACCGGGGTAATCCGCTTGGTCCAGGAAGACCGGCGCCACCCGGCCGTTGACCAGCAACGGGAGCGCATTCTCCTGGCTCTTATCCAAGACGATTTCGTCGGAAAGTCCCAAACTGGGCCCGGCCTGCACGACGGCGGCGATCCCCATTGCGAGCGCCAGGAGTGCGGCGAACCGGACCTTCAGGAGAACCCCGGGAGCCAGACAGAAGTTCACCGACGGGCGAAGGTATCCGCCAAGGATGAATGGGAAGGGCATGACGAGATATGGCTAGGGCGACAGATTCACGGGTAAGCAGGAAGGGCGCCCAGCCGCCCTGGATACCGTGGCCCCGACGAGGGCAAAGCCTATCCGGGCCAACCGCTGACGGTTTAGTGCGCTTCGGGAGCCAAAGATCGAACGACAGAGAAGATCCACGAGGAGAGTCTTCTCCGCCCATGGTCGGGCACCCTAAGCGCAGGGGCTCGAAGCAAAAGCCACCAACCAAATACAGGTGCCTGTGACCAAGACCGGATCCTAGCTCCGGCCTTGGCTCAGCAGTGGGGAAGCGAACACGGTTTTGCTCAAAAAACGACCCGGCCCCCTACCCCGAGAAGGGGACCGGGCGTTTTCGCGACGACCCTTAGAACGACAACGTATTCGTCAGCTGCCACTCCTGGACAGGCGCGATACGAGCCGAGGCCCAGGTATGGCCATCGGGTTCGACGGAGATCGGGATGAGCTTGTCGTTCTGCCCGACATTGTAGACGTTCAGCTGGATTCTCCAATTGAGCTTACTCGAGAGCTTCCGCTCGTAGCTGACCCACAGATCGAGCGCGTCCTCCGACGGGCCGTAATAAGGTTTCGAGAGGTCGAAACTGGCCAGGGTCGGGTTGGTCGTGTTTGGAACCACGGGATAGCCGATGACAACCTTGGCCTGCCAGCGGTAGCCGGCACCGACCCCGACCCCCTTCAGCTTGCCGTGGGTGAACGAGTAGTTCGTGATCGCGTTGTAGCGCCACTTGCGCAGCTCGGGGGTGGCCGTGCCTTCCTGGAGCTTAAGCAGCGTGTATTGGCCGCGCCAGCCGGTCCAGTCCGCGCGCAGCTCATTGGCGGCCGAATAGTCGGAGTTGAACCGCACCAAATCGCCGCCGGGCCCGGCCATCAGGGTATCCATGTAGCTCACGAGTCCATCGAGCGCGGCGCCACCGACGTTCGTGCGAACCGCGGTGGTCTGGGCGGCGTTGAACGCGACGCGCCAGTTCGGCAACGGATTGGCCGTGAGTTCGAACTCATAGCCCTTCGAACGGGCATCCGAGGTCACGAAGAAGTTCTGCAAACTCGGGGTGGTGCGATAGTCATATACGCTATTCACGTCGGCGGGTTGGTGGCTGGCGGGATCGGCCTGATAAGCCCCGGGCGTGGTGAGGGTCGACAGCGACGTGGGCCCAGCCGCATAGTTCCACGCCGTGAAGTAGCCATTGCCAGCAAGGAACTTCTCGAAGTCATTGAGGGCCGTGATCGAAGCGTCACGGCGGGCATCGGCTTGAGCCTGTGTTTCCAAATGCGAATTGGCGGGAACGGGGGACCCCGGAGCGCCCGGACCAGTCGGCCTCCCGGTCGAATTATCCACATAGACCGCGTCCCACATATACCGGGTGCCGGTGTAATGCGCAGCGGCCGGTTGGTTCCCCGTGGACCAAGCGTAAGCCGTCATGTAGTAGGTCTTGATGTTCTTCCAATTCATGGCGTCCGCAATGGTGCCGATAAGGCCGCTGCGTGAATCGCCGATACTGAGCTGCGTGTTGACGCCGGTCGACTGAGTGTCATATTTCACCACGCGGAAGGAATACTTGTTGTCCTTCGTGGAGAGCGTGACCCCGTATTCCTTGGTGGCGCCGGTCGGGTTGGCGATCGGCCTGCCATAGATGTCGTGCCGAACGTCGGTGACCTGGAAGTTGTCCGACTTGTTATAGGACAGGCTGAGGTTGAACGGCAGGAAGTCGTGCCGATCGAGCAGTTGGTTCAGGTGCACCACCAGGCCGCCGGAGGTGGAATGATCCTTGAAGATCTGGTTCGCCGGAAAGGTGGCCGGCAACTGGTAGACATCGGGGCTCAGGTTTAGCGAACCGCGGCTGGCGGATACCGGCAGGGCGGTCACGCCCTTGCTCGAGACCTCGTCATAGCGCCAGCCGAGGGTGGGCACGATGGCGTCGTTCCACATGAAGCCCTGCCACG
>CAZZDB010000007.1:0-39440 GCA_964652485.1 uncultured Oleiharenicola sp. | reverse complement strand
TGCCACTCCAACTCCGCCGACGAGCCCTTCACCACGCCCACCGAGAAATACGCCACCCTCGCCTCGCACGGCCAGTCCATCATTATGGAGGAGTCGGGCGTGTTCAAACACATGATGAACATGTTCGGCGGCGCGCCCGGCCTGCAGATTTTGGAAACACAGGTCGAGAAGGCCATCCTCGAGGTTTTCCGCGAGATGGACACGCTCGGCGGCGTCCTCGCCGCGCAGGAACAGCGCTACCAGCGCAGCAAGATCCAGGAAGCCGGCCACGCCTACGAGCAGCAGATCTACGCCGGCGCCCGGCCCATCATCGGCCTCAACAAATACAGGAACGACGAGCCGATGCCGAGCGTCCCCCTCGCCCGCACCTCGCCGAAGAAACAGCGCCGGCAGGTCGAGCGCCTCCGCGCTTTCAAGCAGAAGCACGCGAAGAAGTCATCCGACGCCCTGCAGAAACTGGAAAACGTCGCCCGTTCCGGCGGCAATGTTTTTACCGAACTCGTCGACACCGTCGAAGTCTGCTCTCTCGGCCAGATCACCGCCTGCCTGACCAACGTCGTCGGAAAATTCAGACCCATGGTCTAAGTATGAGGTTTCTTCCGCTCTTGATCGCCCTGTTCGGATTAGGCCGGGTCGCCGCCGCCGAGAACCCGGCCGGTATCGCGGAGCTTTTCGGCACGCCGGAGAACCTGCAGGTGGTCCGCGAAGCGGACAAGGTGGACGTCTGTATCCTCCGGCACGTCAATGCGGCCACATTGCCGGACGGACGCATTGACTGGAAGACAGAGCACTACGAGGAAACCGCCTTCACGGCCGTGCCCGACGCCACGGCAAAGACCTTCCGCGACCTTGTGCTGGACGAAAAGACCTATGACTGGAAGGCAACCGGCGGACGCCGCCCGCAACTCTACCTGCGGTTGCGATTCCACCACGGCGACCAGGTCGTCGCGCTCGATTTCTGCTTTGTCTGTCATGTGCTCGTCGTAAGGAACAAGGGGGAAGAGCTGGGCCATGCCAACTTCAGCCCCAACAACGACCTATTCCTGCAAGCTTTCCTTAAGGTGTTCCCTGACGACGGCCCGCTGCGGCATGTGGCCAAGGAAGCAGGGCTGCCACTGTAGATCGATCAGGGGCGCCCTGAAACGAGCATTTCATCAGCAACAGATCGAAACGGTCCCTCCTTCTTTCAGGCCGTCTCCGCATGCGTCGGTGAAAAGGCTCCGGTCATGCCTGACGAGGGCCGGCCTCAGCCTCGTGCGCAGGAGCCTGGCCGGGGTGAACAAAATCCAGTGGACCCGCCTCAGGAACGGTTGCCCGTGGTGATCCTGCCCTTCGCGGTGAGCCGCTTGGCGGCCTCGGTGCGGAAAGCCGTGTCGGCCGATGCGAAGGCCTGGACGATGACCCCAATGAAATTGGCTTCGGTGACGAGTTCGGCATCCTCCTCGTCATTGTTGACGCCTTGGACGAGGAAACCGCCCCGGGTCTCGCCGACCACGCTGTGGCAGACCCGGACGCCGGTGCTCTTGAGATAGACGACCGTCATGCCCTTCTTGATGTCGTCGTATTTGATTTCCTGGACGATGACGGCGGTGTTGGAGGCGTACAGGGGCTCCATCGAGCGGCCGATGCCCCAGAAGGCTTGCGCGTTGGGGAGCTGGGAGGCGGCGGCTTCGGCGACCTTGAGTTGCTGACCCTCGGCGACGAGGCGGGGTGCCGGAGTGCGGGAGATGATGGCGGCGAGTACGCGGTCCGACTTGATCCCAGCCTGTGAAACCAGCGCACCACCGGCGATAAAGAGGGTGGCGAGGAGGAGGCGGGTTGAGCGGACAACATTTTCCATGGGCTCAGGATGCCCGAAATCGCTTTCCGCCGGCATCCGGGCACCCACGCGATCGGGCCTGCGTATTTCCTCTGGGGGTTTCCCCTGCCCGGAACCAAGGTTTTCTCTCGCCCTCTGCCGATACGTTGCAAAACAATGATTTAGGACCATCCATTTACCCTGCCATGACCTGTGTGCTCTATGCCGAGGACGATCAGAACGTCGCCGAAATCGTCCGGACGTTCTTCACGCATTTTGCCCCGGAAATAACCCTCGAGATCGTACCGGGGGGCCGCCCGTGCCTGGAGCGCATGTCCCGGGGCGGCGTCGATGTCCTGCTGCTCGACCTCGTGTTGCCCGATATCGACGGACTCCATGTCCTGCGCGAGCTGGTGCTGCGTGGCGACACGACCCCCGTCATCATGGCCAGCGGACTCGGCCAGACGGATCTCGCCGTGCGCGCCCTCCGCGCCGGGGCCGTCGACTGCGTGGACAAATCCACGCCCCAGTTCAATCAGATCGTTGACACGGTGAAAAGGGTGCTGGCCCGGCACCGGCAGGCGCCCGCCCGCATCACCACGCGCTCCGCGCGCGACCTGCACTATCAGGTGCTGCTGATCGAGGTGTCCGCGGTCACATGCCGCACCATCGAGGACTTCTTCCGGATTAATGCCCCGCAGTTCGAGCTCACCACTGCCGCCACCCCGGCGGAGCTGGAGCGCAACCTCGGCCCAGGGGGACGCGCCGACGCCGTCATCATCGGCCCCACGCCCGGCGAGGCCAGCTCGCTGGACACGCTACGCACACTCCATTCGCACCACCCCGAGCTGCCTGTCATGTTGCTTTCCGCCCGGGACGACGGTCAGGCGGCCGTCGCCGCGTTCAAGCTCGGCGCCAAGGATTATATCCTCCAAAAACCCGACTATCTCGGCGAGGTGGTCTACTCCCTCAGCAACATCCTGCACCGCGCCGACATCGAGCGCAGCAACGAACAGCTGACCCGCGAACTTGAGGCGCTCAACCGTTCGCTCGAGGCCCAGGTGCAGGCCCGCACCGCCGAGCTCAAGGCGCTTTCGACGCGGCTGCTCCGGATCCAGGAGGACGAGCGCCGGGCCATCGCGCGCGAGCTGCACGACCACCTCGGCCAGTTGCTCACCGGCCTGAGGTTTCAGCTCGAGGCGGCGCACCAGGCCGCCCCGACCGCCCTGCAGACCACGCTGGCCGAATCTCTCAGTGTCAGCGACGAGATGCTGCGCTACCTGCGCGAGATGACCCAGCAGCTCCGGCCGCGCGTGCTCGACGACCTCGGGCTGGCCCCGGCCCTCGAGTGGCACATCAATCTTTTTCAGCGCCAGACCGGCATCACGGTGGCGCTGGACGTCTCGCTGCCCCCGGGGCGCCTGCCCGGTGAACTGGAGACCGCGGCCTTCCGCTTCGTGCAGGAGGCCCTGACCAATGTCGCGCGGCACTCGGACGCCACCGCCGCCAACGTCACCCTCACCACCGGCGATGGCAAACTGCTCGCCGAGATCACCGACCGCGGCCGCGGTTTCGACGTCGAGGCCAAGCTCGCCTCGCGCGATTCCATCGGCCTGATCGGCCAGCGCGAACGGGTCCATCTCGCCGGCGGCACGATCGAGATCTTCTCCCGCCCGGGGCAGGGCACGCGCCTCCACGCCGAATTTCCGCTGCCCGTCGCACCGCCGCCGAAGGCGCCCGCCCGTTGAACGGGATCCTCCCACCATGCATACCGTAGTTCTGGCAGATGATCACGAAGTCGTGCGCCGCGGCGTGCGCAGTATCCTGGAGGCCGACGGCCACTACAAGGTCGTCGCCGAGGTGGCCGACGGCCTGGCCGCCGTGCAGGCGGTCGAGAAATTCAAGCCCGCCCTGCTTTTCCTCGACCTGTCCATGCCGCGCCTGCATGGCCTCGAGGCTCTGCGGCAGGTGCGCAGCGGCAGCCCAAACACCCGGGTCCTCGTGCTCTCGATGCACAACGACGAACCCTACGTCATCGAGGCGCTCCGCGCCGGTGCGATGGCCTACATCCTTAAAGGGTCGGAATCGACCGAGATCGCCCGCGCCGTCGCCGAGGTCGTGGCCGGCCGCCGCTACCTCAGCGCACCCTTGTCCGAGCGCGCGATCACCGCGCTCACCAGCCGGACGGCCGACGAGACCGATCCCCTGAATCTCCTGACGCCGCGGGAACGCGAGGTGCTGCTGCTCGCCGCCGAGGGCATGAGCACGACCGAGATGGCCGAGAATCTCTTCATCAGTCCCCGCACCGCCGAGACGCATCGCACGAATCTGATGCAGAAGCTCGGCCTGCAGACGCAGACCGACCTCGTGCGCTTCGCCATCCGCCGCGGCCTCATCCAAGCCTAGACCGGCTGAAGGGGAGGCCCAAGTTCGGACTCCTTCGCCGTCAGCCGGCGTGGTTCCGCGAGCCAGGGGCGGAAGCCCGGCTCCAGGATCATCAGCCCGCCTACCCCGGCAGCTTGAAGCCTTCCATCTGCGTCCGGAGTTCCTGCATGAACGAGGCCGCGCCGGCGCCATTGACCACCTTGTGGTCGAATGTAAGCGAGAGCGTGATGACCTCCGCGGGATGGATGACACCGCCGTCATTGATCAGGCGCTCGTGCGCCGAGCCGATGAAGATCGTCGCCATGGCGGGCGGCACCACGATGGGCGTCGCACTCTCGACCCCGAACGCGCCGAGGCTGGTGATGTTCATCGGCGCCTGCACGTCGACGAGCTTGCCAGCCCGGGTTTCGCCGAGTGCGCGGTTATACGCAGTGACAAACTCAACCCAGCCCAGCTTGTTCGCGGCGGGGATGGCGGCGGTCGCGAGCCGGTCGCCCTCGAGGGCCACGGCCACGCCACATTCGAAATCGGCCTGCTCCAGGATCGTGCCATCCTTGCCCACAATGCAGCGGAACGCCGCATGCTTTTCCTGCGCCCGTACGAGGCACCACGCCATCATCGTGGACGGCGACGCGGCGCCCTGACCGTGCTTTTTCTTTGCCTCCTCGCGAGCGAGCCGCAGTGCATCCCAGCGGACATCCATCAGCATGGTGGCGGGGACAACGGCATCGAGGCGCTTGGTGATGGCCGGGTGCAAAGCGGGCGGACGGACGTTGCCTTTCATGGGACCGGGATGGGTTGGCGCCGCCGGCGGCGCGGGGGAATCGGGACGGAAAACGACGGGGTTGGCGGCCGCCGCTTTCGCGGCCACGGGTGCGGCAGCCGGGGTGGCCCCCTCGACCGGCAGCGCGGCGACGCTCGCTGCGTCGCCGGTGACGAGGGCGATGTCCTGGCCGATGAGCACGGTGTCATCGAGCTTGATCTTCCAGGCCTTGAACCGGCCGGCGAAGGACGCCTCGATCGGATACACGGCCTTGTCGGTCTCCACTTCGCAAAGCACGTCGTCGTGCCTCACGGTGTCGCCAGATTGCTTGTTGAGCGCCACGACGCGCGCCGAGCGCAGCCCTTCCCCCATGATGGGCACGCGGACGATAATGTCGCTCGTGCCGGCGAGGACCGTGTTTTGGGGGCCGTGGGCCTCCGCGGCCACCGGCGCAGACGGAACCGTCATCGGCATCGGCGCAACGCTGGAAGTCGATGCCTCGCCGCGCGCGACGTGGACCGACACCGTGCGCCAGATGGCATCGAGGATGCGCGGCACATCGGGCAGCGCGGCATATTCGTAGATCGGGTTGTAGCCGATCATCACATTGCCCTTTGAAACAAGCACGGGCGGGGCCTTTAGTGCCGCCCAGAGATCGGGCTGGCTCAGGATGTGCGTGATGATCATCTGGCCGACGGAGCAATTCTCGGTGTCCTCCTGCACGACGACGAGCCGGCCGGTCTTGCGCACGGAGGCCTCGATCGTCACCTTGTCCCACGGGACGATGGAGCGCAGGTCGATCAGGTCGATGCCGACCTCGCCCTTCAGCCCGGCGATGGCTTCGTAGGCCTTCTCCATCGTGTTGCCCCAGGCGACGAGCGTGAGATCGTCGCCCTCGAGGCAGCGTTTGGCCGAGCCGAGGGGGATCGACATCACCGCGGTCGCGACGTCGCGCTCGGCCCACAGCATGTGCTTCGGCAGGAGAACGAGCACGATGTCCTCGGCATGCATCGCGGTCCAAAGCAGGCCGGCCGCATCCTCGGGGGTGCTGGGAACGACGATGTTGAGGCCTGGAAAATGCGCAAAGGCCGCCTCGTTCGCCTGCGAATGCCAGAGGCCGCCGCCCGGCAGGTAGGCGCCGTAGGGGGCATAAATCACCGCGGGGACCTTCCACTCGCCGTTCGTCCGCCAGCGGATGTTGGCGAGGTTGGAGACGAGTTGGTTGAAGCCGGGGTAGATAAAATCGATGAACTGGATCTCGAACACCGGCCGGCGCCCGTAGAGCGCGAGCCCGCCAGCGAGGCCGATGATGGTCGACTCGGCCAACGGCGAGTTGAACACCTGACCCGGAAAATCCGTGGTGAGCTTCTGCGTGAGCCGGAACACTCCGCCCTTCGGGTCCTCGACGTCCTCACCGAAGATGATGCGGCCCGGGTCAGCGTCGAGGCCGGCGCGGAGCGTGCGGTTGATCAGGTCGCCCATGCGGTATTTGCCGGGCTTGAACAGCTCCTCGTTGAGGTCGGGCGACGGCGCGAGGATCTCGACCATCAGGTCGTCGGCACGCGGGTTCTCGGCCTGCTCGGCGGCAGCGTAGTCCCGGCGGACCTTCTCTTTGAGCTCGGCGTCCAGTGCCGCAAACTCTCCCTCGGTCAGCTCGCCGGCCTTGATCATCCGCTCCTTCAGGTGCCGGATGGGGTCGGACCGCTCGATGGCGGCGAGATCCTCCTTGGTGCGGTAAAGCGTGTGATCGTCGGAGCTGGTGTGGCTCGAGAGCCGCTCCACCTTCAGCCAGATGAAGCCCGGGCCGTGGCCCGCCCGTAGCTCCCCGAGCATCTGCTGCGCCGTGGCGTGGACCACCTCGGGGTCCGAGCCGTCGACAGCGCGCCACTGCGCCCGGTTCAGCACGTCGAGCGCCAGCGGATTGTTCTTCCGGGTGGGCGTCGAGATGCCGTAGCCATTGTCCTCGACGACAAAGAGGATGGGCAGCTTCTTCTCCAGCGCGAAGCTGATCGCCTCGTAGAAATCGCCCTGGCGCGTCGCCGCGTCACCGATGCAGGTAACGACCACCCCGTCCTTCTGGTCGAGCTGCAGGCCCCACGCTATGCCGCAGGCCGGCAGGAGCTGCGAACCGGTCGGCGTCGGCACGCTCACGATGTTCAACTCGCGCGAGCAGTAATGCGATGGCATCATGCGGCCGCGGGACGACGAGTCGCGCTTGGCGAAATATTCCAGCGCCTGGTAGCGCGTGGTCAGGCCGCGCCCCATGCACAGGCCACGGTCGCGGTAATAAGGCACCAGGAAATCGCTGTCGCGCAGCTGGGCGCCCAACGCGCACAACGCCTCATGCCCGCGGCCGGAAACGTGGAAATGTCCCTTGCCCTGCCGGTTCAGGCTCTCCTCACGCAGGTCGCCATGCCGGCTTTCCAGCATCGTCAGCAGCAGGTGACGCTTCTGTTCTTTGTTCAGGGTCGCGACGGTGGCCATGGCGTGGATTCGGACCGGATTTCCCTACAAAAAGCAGCCAACCGCAACGCATTTCGCGCCCCGGGACCGAGGTGGACCGGCGGTTTGATGCTTAGGAATCAGCCGCCCAACGCGCTGCTGTTCCGCGCGTAGCGCATGAGTCCCCCCCGATACGCCGGGAATCCCGCGCCCAGTAGCAGCGCCAGGTCGGCCTCGTCGGCCGTCTTGACCACGCCTTCGGCGAGCACCCGCCTCGTCTCGTCGATCATCACTCCATTGAGCCGGTCTTGGATCGCCTTGGCGTCCATGGTCACGGCCGCGGCCGGTGCGAACCGCACCAGCGCGGGATTCAGCCCCTCCTTTCCGTCGCCGTAAACATAGAAACCCTCACCCGTGCCGTTCTTGCGACCCTTCAACCCCGCCGCGAGCATCCGCGAGCAAATCGTCGCACAGGTGAAACGCCCGGGAAAATAATGCTGCATTTCGCCGCAGATGAAATCGCTCACATCCACCCCGACCTCGTCGATCAGCCGCAGCGGACCCATCGGCCAGCCCCAGCCGCGCATCGCGCGGTCGATGGCCTCGGCGGGCACGCCCGACTCCCAGAGCCGGCACGTCTCGTTGAGGTAGAAGAACAGCACTCGCGTGACGAGGAAGCCCGGCGATGATTGGCAGACCACCGGCGTCTTGCCCAGCGCCTTGACGAACGCCAATGCGCGGTCGGCGGTCTCGCGCGTCGTGTGCGGACTCAGCACGAGCTCGACCAGCGGCATGCGGCCGACCGGGTTGAAGAAATGCAGGCCGACGACGCGTCCGGGATTCGTCGCGGTGGCCGACAGCTCCTCGACCGGCAGCGCCGAGGTGTTCGACGCCAGCACGCAGTCGGCCGTCGCGGTCTTCGCCAGCTCGGCGAACACCTTCCGTTTTTCCGCGACGTTCTCCACGACCGCCTCGATGATCAGGTCACAGATCTCGAAATCCTCCAGAGTCGTCGTGATGCCGATGCCACCGGTCATCTTGTGCGCCGCCTCGTGCGTCAGCTGGCCACGCTTCACCGCGTCGGCAAACAACCCGCGGATGACTGTGACGCCATGCTCGATCGCCTCCTTGCGCGCATCGCACATGATGACTCCGAAGCCGTGGAGTGCACACCAGTGCGCGATGCCGGAGCCCATGACGCCGGCACCGACGATGCCGATGGTGCGGAAGGGTGCAGGCTTCGCGGCCGCCGCGGTCCCAGGGAACCACGCGTCCATCGTCACCTTCTTCGCAGCATCCTTGAGGAAGAAAACGTGCAGGAGGTTCCGTGCGACCTCGCCGGTCGCGATGCCCCCGAACAACGCCGCCTCGACGTCGAGCGCGTCCTTGAGCGGCAGGCTGGCGCCTTTTTCCACGGCGTCGAGCAAGGCCAGCGGCGCGGGCTGGCCGGGTTGACGCTTCAACGCGGTCGCGCGCTGGCTGGCGAAGAAGTCCGCGGGCGCAGCCGCCGGCGCGGAGCGGTGTGGCTTGCCCTCGACCGCGAGACGGAGCGCGGCGGCCTTGGCGCGGGCCTTCAACTCGGCCGCGGGTGCGAGTTCGTCGACCAATCCTGCGGCGAGGGCGGCAGCCGCGGGCACCAGCGCGGCCTTGAGCATGTGGGCCACGGCCGCGGGCGCGCCGACCAGGCGGGGCAGCCGCGTGCTTCCGCCCCAACCGGGGATCAGGCCGAGCCCCACCTCAGGCAGGCCGATCACGGTCTCGCGCGCCACGCTGGCGATGCGCCAGTGACAGGCCAACGCCAGCTCGTAGCCGCCGCCCGCGCAGGCGCCGTGGATCGCGCACACGACCGGCACCTTGAGCCTGTCCATATCGGAAAACAATTCCTGCCCCTCGCGCGCGACCTTGGTCGCGGCCGCGCCATCCGGGAGCGCCGCCAGCCATTTCAGGTCGGCCCCGGCGATGAAGATCTTCTCCTTCGCACTGATGACAACCACGG
This sequence comes from uncultured Oleiharenicola sp., assembly GCA_964652485.1. GTDB lineage: Bacteria > Verrucomicrobiota > Verrucomicrobiia > Opitutales > Opitutaceae > Lacunisphaera. Next base: position 30,056 of record CAZZDB010000007.1, on the reverse strand, counting down.
CCTTCAGCGGCTGGCCGGCCAGAGCGGTCACCGCGGCGCGGAGCGCCGCCTGAGTCGCGGGGTTGAAGATGTTGGCGCGGCCGGCGGGATCGTCGAAGATGATCCAGCCGACATTCTCCGCATCAACCGAGTGAGTAACCGGGGGAAGATCGCTCATGGGGCATTCTTTGGTTGGGCCCAGACAACCGTTCTCCACCGGGGAAGTAAAGCCAAGGCGGCGGCGGGCCGGCCCGGGCCTTCACCGCCCGGCCGCACCAGCTGCAAATTTTCGCAGATATTTCAGCGCCACCTCGAAATCCTTGGGCCGCGGCGCCATCAGCGTCTGCGGCGTGCGCGAGAGCGGATGCGTGAACGTCAGCGCGCCGGCGTGCAGCGCCAGCCGCGCGATGAGCGGACGCTCGTCAAGCCGGCCCTTGTAGCCGCGCTTCAGGCCGGACAGCAGCAACGGCGTCCCATCACCGTAAAGCGTGTCGTTGAGGACCGGCGTCCCGTTCTCCGCCAGATGCAAACGGACCTGATGCGGGCGGCTCGTCACTGGCCGGCACTCGACATGGGCGAAACCGGGGCGACCCGCCGGCAGCGGGAACTTCTCCCGTACGGTGAATCCGGTCCGGCTGGCCTGCCCGTGTTTCTTGACCACGCACATGCGACCGGGCCGGCCCTCGTCCTCCTTGATCACCAGGTCCACGGTGAATTCGTCCTGCCCCGGTATGCCCACCGTCAGCGCCTCATGGATTTTCACGACGGTTTTCGATTGGAACTGGCCGCTGAGGAAATCCAGGGCTGCTTTCGTCTTGGCATAGAGCACGAGTCCGCTCGTCTCGGGTTCGAGGCGGTGGACGAGGGCGGCCTCGGGCCCCAGGCGGTCGCGCACCAGCTCCTGCAGACTTTCGACCGTCGGGTCACGCCGGTCCGGCGTCAGCAACAGGTCGGCCGGCTTGTCGAACGCGATGAGAGCATCGTCTTCAAAGAGGACTGGCGGCAGCGGCATGGGGATTTTGCCCACACTGCGTTCCGCACCCGCGGCGGCAATCTTGAAGCTGGCTGGCTTTACCGATTTTTCCGCCAGTTTCCAAAAATCCCTGTGGCCTTCGGCCCCGACCAATGCCATCCCTACCGCGATGACGCTGGCACCGAGATTCCTGGTCAATTTCTGGGCGGCCTACTGCGTGACAAAATTCGTCCGGCAGCTCCGCGCGTCCGGCCCCGCGGTCGCTGCGCAGGCCGCCGCCTTTGCCCGGCTGATGGTCCAGTTTGCCGGCACGGAATTCGGCCGCAAACACGGCCTGAGTGCCGCCACAACCTATGCCCAGTTCCGGGAGCGCGTGCCGCCGCGCCCGCCGGAATACTTCGCTCCGCTCGTGGCCCGCATGGCGGCCGGCGAGGTTGGTGTGCTCGCGCCGGGTCACTGTCACTTTTTTGTCGAGACCGCCGGCTCGACCGGGGACCGGCCCCGGCTCCTGCCCGTGCCCGAGCCCATGCTCGCGCATTTCCGGCACGGCCTGCGCGACGCGCTCTTCCTCCATGCCGCCAAGGCCGGCCATGCCGGCGTATTCCTTGGCCGCCACCTGCACCTCGGGACCAGCACCGCGCTGGTCGAGGAAGGCGGAGCCTACCGCACCAGTCTGGACGGCTTGCTCGCGCTGTGCCTCAGCCCGTGGGCCGAGGCCAACCTCTATTCGCCGCCACCCGCCGTTGCCCACCTGCCGGACGGTCCGGAAAAAGTCGCCGCCGCCGCCCAAGCCATGCTGCACCGCGACGTCACGCTGGTCGGCGGCGCCCCGGCTACGGTCTTCGCCCTTGCGTCCGCAGTCCGCGAGGCGGCCGGCACGGGCAAGCAGCGCATGACCCATCTGCAGGCCGTTTGGCCAAACCTCGAATGTTTCGCCTTCACCGGCGCCCCGCTCGGGCTGTTTGCCGAGTCGCTGCGCGGCGCGCTCGGTCCGACGGTGCATTTCCACGAGATCTATGCCGCTGCCGAGGGCGTCTTCGCCGCGCAGGACGCGAGTGGGACCGGCCTGCGTCTGCTCGCGGACTGCGGCTTGTTCTTCGAGTTCCTGCCGTTACCCAAATTCGGCGAAGAGACCCTCAACCATGCCGGCCCGGACTGCCTGCCGCTCGATCAGGTGCAGGCCGGCACGGACTACGTGCTGGTCGTCACCACACCCGCCGGACTCTGCCGCTATGTGCCGGGCGACATCGTGCGCTTCGTCTCGGTCGACCCGCCGCGCCTGCAGTTCGCCGGCCGCACCCGGCTCCAGCTCAACACCGTCGGCGAGCGCGTCAGCGAGCGCGAGCTCATCGACACCATGCTCAGTGTCTGCGCACGCAACGGCTGGCAGGCGGTCAGCTTCCATGTCGCGCCCATCAACCAGCGCATCGCCGCGGGCCAGACCCTCAACTGCCACGAATGGTGGCTCGAGCTGCGTACCCACACCGCCAAGACGCCCACGGCCAACGTGCTCGCGCCTGAGTTCGACGCCGAGCTGGCTCGGCGCAACCGCGACTATGTCGCGCGCCGTGCGAACGGCAGCCTCGGGGCTCCCTTCGTCCGCCTGGTGATCCCGGGCGTGTTTGAGCGCTGGGCGCATGAACAACGCACCGCCGGCCGGTCCGCCAAGCTGCCCTTCTGCCGCTCGGACCGGCGCATCGCCGACCAGCTCGCCGCGTTGACGCGCTTCCACGAGGCGAGCCTCGACCCCTTTCCGATCACCAGCCCGCGCTTGCCGGGGTGAGCCTGTGAGGGGAACCGCCGGCGCCGGTCCCGCCCCCGTGACTCATTCGTCGGATTTCTTCGCCCGCGATTTCTTGGTCGCGGACGCCGCTTTGGCGTTGAGCCAGACTTGCCCCTTGGTGTTCACGTTGAGCCAGTAGACCTCTCCACCGTGTTCGGCGAAGGTCGGCTTGGCCTTCGGTGAGTCGGGGGCCAGCAGACCGGCCGAAGCCAGCGCGGCCAGCAGCACCTCGGGGGTCTTCTCAAGCTGGGCGGCCATTTCGCTGACCAGCGCCGTAACGCCCTCGCCGCGCTTCTTCGGCTGCATCAGCAACCGCACGGCCGTGAGAGTGTTCTCGGGGGGGAGAGTATTCTTGGCCGGGGCCGCTTCCCGCGGATCCATGTATTCGCGCTCGGAACGGCCCTCCGCCGGGGCGGCGGGCGAGGCTTCCCGCCCTGCGGCCGCGGCCTCCGTCGCTTCGCCGGAGGAGGACCCGGCCTTCAGTTCTTCGGCGCGGGCCACGCGGGCGTTGATCCAGATTTCGCCGCGCTGGTTCTTGTTCAGCCAGAAAACCACGTCGCCGTCCGGCGCCAGCGGCGGCTGCGGCTCCGCCTCGCTCGGCAGCTTCATGCCATGCTCGGCGAGTTTTTCGAGCAGCTGGGCCTCGTCGAGCTTCAGCGCCTTGGTGAGATACGGGAAACTGCCGGACCAGCCCTGGCCGCGGTGGTTGCGGCGCATCATCGAGCGGATGCGGCCCAGAAATGACTTCGGATCGGGGGCGGCGGCTTCGCGCCGGGGCTCGCGGGGGGACGCCTCCGGGGCCGGGGTGCGCTCGGGGCGGGGCTCATGTTCCGGCCGCGCGTCGCGCTCCGGCTGCTGTTCGGCTGGTACCGGCGTGGCCTTGGCGGTCTTGAACTTCTTGTCGCGGGTGTTGACCCACACGCGGCCCTTCTTGTCGCGCTCCAGCCAGTAAAGGGAGCCGTCGTGTTCCACGACGTCGCCTTTTTCGTCAGCCGGGGCCGGGGCCTTGAGCCCGCATTCCTCAAACGCCGCCAGCAGATCGCGCGCCTCCTGCTCGAATTTCTTGGCGAGGAAATCGAGCTCGACCGACTGGTCGCCCCGCGAGTTTTTTCGCAGGAACGGCCGCAGGGCCTCGAAAAGCGTCGGCAGGTCCTCCTCGCTCCCGGCGAGATCGTCGAAATCGCCCAGACCCAGGTCGGCGGGCGCGGGGGCGTTGGCCGGACGCGATGGCGGCAGCTCATCGGCAAAGGAGCGCTCGTCCTTGCCGTCGTCCTCCGCTTCCGGGATCGGCGGCGGCGTGTAGGCGGGCTTGGCGGCGGCGGGTGGAAACCAGTCGCGCGCGACCGGGCGGCGAGCCAGACCATGAAACACGAGCGGGTTGTCGGGCTTGGTCGTGAAATTGATGATCTCCCATTCGTCCTTGCCGAGCTGGCTCAGGTGCTCCTCGAGCAGTTTCATGGACGCGAAACCCAGCGGACCGCTGGAGATCAGTTTGTATTCCCAGGATGACATGCGAGCGCAACGCATCCCGCATCGCCCCCTCCGACGCCAGCTTAAACTTGTGACACACCGCGCGGCGGCCGCGACTTGCCTCACGCACGTTTTTGGGCACCGTTTCGCCCACTATGTCGAAGTTACCCACGCTGCTCGCATCGCTCCTGCTCGCCTCCGCCGCCTCCGCCGCCCTCCCCACCCCCGATTCCGACAACGGCGCCATCGAGCTGCCACCCGGTTTCCGGGCCGTGGTCTTCGCGGACAACCTCGTCGCCGGTCGCAAGGTGGGCAAGTCTGACGACAACCTGCGCTTCCTCGCCGTCGCGCCGAACGGCGACCTCTATGCCAAGACCTCCCAAGGCGGCATTTTCGCCCTGCGCGACACCGATGGCGACGGCCGCGCGGACGTCATCCAGGAATTCGGCTCCGGTGGCGGCACGGGGATCGCTCTTCACAACGGCTGGCTCTACCATTCCACCAACGACGCCGTCTACCGGTACAAATATACGCCCGGCGAACTTGTACCCGCCGGCGCCCCCGAGCTCATCATCAGCGGTCTGCCCAACGGACACCAGCACGAGGCCAAGAGCTTCGCTTTCGACGGCGACGGCCGCCTGCTGGTCGAGGTGGGCTCCCCCGCCAACGCCTACAGCGACGGCGACCGCGCCCGCGGGGCCAAGGGCAAGGACGCCACCGAATTCCTGCAAACCCATGGCGGCTTCTGGCGTTTCGATCCGGACCGGCCCAACCAGACCCTCGCCGACGGCTTTCATTTCTCCACCGGGCACCGCCATTCGCTCGCCCTCGCCTGGCAGCCGTCCGCCCGGGCCTTCTACATGGTGATGATGGGCCGCGACCAGCTGAGTGTCGTCGCCCCGGAGTACTACGACGACCTCGACAACGCCGAGCGCGTCGCCGAGGAGATGCATCTCCTGCGCGAAGGGGTGAACCTCGGCTGGCCCTACACCTACTGGGATCCGATCAAGAAGGCGCGCATGGTCGCACCGGAGTTTGGCGGGGACAACCGCAAGCGCGACGACAATCCGCTCTACGACAAGCCGGTCATCGCGTTCCCCGCCCACTGGGCGTTCCTGCAGATGGCCTGCTACACCGGCACGCAGTTTCCCGAGAAATACCGCGGCGGGTTCTTCATCGCCTCCCACGGCTCCTGGAACCGCGCGCCCCGCTCGCAAGCGGGCTACAAGGTGGTGTTTGTCCCCTGCGACACGGCGGGCGCTCCGCTCGGCACCTACGAGACCTTCGCCGACGGCTTTGCCGGCGTGGAGGAATTCACCGACACCCGCGACGCGCGTTTCCGGCCGGCCGGCCTCGCGGTCGGACCCGACGGCTCGCTCTACGTCGGTGACTCCGAGAAAGGCCGCATTTGGCGCATCATCTACACCGGTGAACCGGCCGTCGCCTCCGTGCGAAAGTCCCTCGTGACCGCCGCCGCGCAGACCGTTCCGGCGCTAGGGGCCGACACACCCGGCGGGCGGATCTACCTGCAGGTCTGCGCCGCCTGCCACATGCCCAACGGCAGTGGCGTGCCCAGCATGCAGCCGGCTCTCGCCGGCAGCGCCGTCGTCGCCGGCGATTCCGCCCGCCTGATCAACGTCGTCCTCCGCGGCCCCGCCGCCGTCCTCCCGGCGGACCGCCAGAAATTCGGCAACGTAATGCCGCCGTTCGGCTCTGTTTACAGCGACGACGACCTCGCGAGCCTGCTCAACTACCTGCGCCGGAATTTTGCCCCCGGCTCCCCGGAGATCACCGCCGCCCAGGTCGCCGCGCAGCGTGTGCAGCCGTGAACCTGCGCCCCTCCTGGCCGGCCCTCGCCTGCCTGGTGACCGTGCTGCGGGCCCAGACAGTGGGGCTGGATCCGTTGGTGGTCACCGCGACCCGCGCGCCCGAGGCTCCCGGGCAGGTGCCCTTCGCCGTGGTCGTGCTCGATGGCGCCGCCCTGCGCGCCGCTCCGGCGGCCACGCTCGACGACGCCCTGCGCGCCGTGCCGGGCTTCAGCCTTTTCCGACGCAGTGACAGCCTGACCGCCAACCCGACCGCGCAGGGCGTGTCGCTCCGCGGCCTCGGGCCGAGCGGCGCCAGCCGCTCGCTCGTGCTGCTCGACGGCGTGCCGCTCAACGATCCTTTTGGCGGCTGGGTGAACTGGAGCATGGTGCCGCGCGAATCCCTGGCCGGCGCGGAAATGGTCCGCGGCGGCGGCGCCACCGCCTGGGGCAACGCCGCCCTCGGCGGCGTCGTGCAGCTGTTCACCGAACCGGCCGCGGAGCACCGGTCCCGCGCCGCGGTCTCGTTCGGGGATTTTTCCACGCGGAGCGCGGAGTTTGCCGTGACGCAAACCGCCGGCGCGGGCACGCTGCAATTGTCCGGTCGGGATTTCTCAACCGACGGCTTTCCCCTCGTCGCGCCCGAGGACCGCGGTCCGGTCGACATCGCCGCCTGGAGCCGGCACCACTGGCTGGACGCCCGCTGGAGCCAGCCGGTCGGCCCCGATGCCGAGCTCACTTTTTCCGGCCGCACCTATGAGGAGCAGCGCGGCAACGGCACCGCTTACCAGCGCAATTCCTCGCGGGAAAACCTCGGCGCCGTGACGCTCGCCGTCCGGTCGAGCGTCACGTTTGCCTGGACCGCCACCGCCTACGCGCAGGACCAGTCGTTCGCCAGCACGTTCAGTTCGGTGAACGCCGCGCGCACGGCCGAGACCCCCGCGAGCAACCAGTTCGCCGTGCCCGCCACCGCCCTGGGTGCGGCGTGGACCGGCGTGGTGCAACAACCGGGCGACGTCCGCACGAGTTTCGGCACCGACCTGCGCCGCGTGGCGGGCGAGACGCGTGAATACTACAATTTCACCAACGACGACTTCACCCGGCAGCGTGTCGCCGGCGGCGCGCAGGACTTCGCCGGCGTGTTCGCGCTGCATGAGCGCCCGATCGCCCCGGACCTGCGCCTGACCCTGGGCACCCGGCTCGACTGGTGGGAGGAAAGCGACGGCCACCGCCGCGAGAACGACCGGGTCACGGGCCTGGTGCTGCGCGATGACCATTACGCCGAGCGCACCGGCGTGGAACTCAGCCCCAGCACGGGACTCGTCTGGCAGGCAACGAAGGAGTGGCGCGTGCGCGCGGCGGCCCAGCAGTCATTCCGGCGGCCGACGCTCAACGAGCTCTACCGGCCGTTCCGCGTGGGCAATGTCATCACCGAGGCCAACGCCGCCCTGCGCACGGAGCGGGTCACCAGCACGGAATTGGGCACGGATTTCACGTCGGGGCCCCTGACCTTGGGCGCCACGCTCTTTCGAAACGAACTGCATGACGCGGTCGGCAATGTCACACTCGCCCATGGGCCTGGCACGTTCCCCATCGTGGGGTTTGTCCCGGCCGGCGGGCTCGGCCGCCAGCGGCAGAATCTGGACCGGGTCCTGGTACAAGGCATCGAACTCTCGGCCAAGTGGCAGCCCGCGCCGGCTGTTTCGTTCAACGCCGCCTTCCTTTATGACGACGCCGCGGTGCAAAGTGCGACCCTGGCGCCGACGCTCGCGGGTAAGCGGCTGGCCCAGGTGCCGCGGCAGAGCGCCACGTTCGGCGCCGAGTGGAGCGCGCCCGGCGGCCTGAAGCTCATGCCGCGGGTACGCTGGTTGGGCCGGCAATTCGAGGATGACGAGAACCAGCTGATCCTCGGCTCCGTGGTCGTCGCCGACGTGACCGCCAGCTATGCGCTCGGCCGGGGCGGCGAGATCTTCCTGACCCTGGAAAACCTCGGCAATGCCCGCATCGAGACGGGCCGCAGCGCCGATGGCATCGTCAACACCGGCACGCCCCGCTTTCTTTTCGGCGGCTTCCGCACCGCCTGGTAGCGTCAGTGCGTGACCGTGGCGAGAAATCGCCTGATCGCGTAATCCGCCAGCTGGCCACCCGGGCCGTCGGGGTTGAAATCAAACCCGTGCGTAGCCCAGGGCAACCGCACGAAATAATGCGGCACGCGCAATTCCTGCAGGCGCGCGGCCAGGCGCTCGCTGTGCCGATACCAGGCGAGCGTGTCGCGCTCACCGTGCAACAGCAGCGTCGGCGGCGAACCCGCGCGCACCAGCGACTGGCCGCTGGCGGCCTCATAGAGGACTCGTCGTTCCGGGGTGTCGGGCGGACCGCCGAAGTATTGTTTGAAGAGCTTGATCGAATTCAGCGCATCGTCCTCGCGGGAGACCGACCACGCGAACGGCATGTCGTGCGGCGCGTAGAGCGCGATGACGCCGCGGATCGCGGGGTCGTTGGCCCCGTAGCCGACCGCGGCCGCCAGCTGGCCGCCGGCGGAACGACCCAGCAGCACCAGCTGCGTCGGATCGATCTCGAGCTGCCGGGCGTTGGCCTTCAGCCAAGCGATGGCGGTGAGCACGTCGTCCCGTTGCGCCGGCCAGATCCATCGCGGTGCCAGCCGGTAACTGACGGCCGCGACGGCGTAGCCCTGCGCGACCAGCCGGGCGTTCCACGCCGCGAGCTGCGTGCGGTCACCACCGTCCCAACCGCCGCCATGGACGACGATCACGCAAGGACGCGGTTTTCCCCGGACATCCTTGGAGAGGGCCGGGCGATAAAAATCCAGTTTCAGTTCCTGCCCTTCCGTCCGCGCAAACACCTCCGTGCGCATCGCGGCGGACGGCACCGGACGGCCGCGGTAGAGCCGCCCAAGATCTAGGCCGAAGGACTCATCGTCACCGCCGAAGGCCCCGCGCAGATCCGCCGGCAGTTGTTCCGCGATGCGCCAGGCCGTGAATACCGGCCGCAGACAACCCCCCGCTGCGACCGCGCATAGCCCCAAGGTGAGGACCCGGACCATTCCCCCGGACCCAAACACGGCCAGCCCCGCGAGCCCCAGAGGGAGCAATACGAGCCAATGGCCGTATTCTCCAACGACAATGGCCAGCTTCCACGCCCAGATGTAGTCGGGGGCGCGGACAAACGTGAGCAGGGATGCCACGGCGGCGACCAGGGAAACCAGTGGAAGTATCCAGCGCATACGTTCCAAACTACGACCGAGCGGCCTCAAAGCGGTGCAAAAGTGCACAAAAGATACCCGGTGCTCTTTTCGTGGCTTTCCGCAGGTTTTCGTGGCTAATCCATCCCTGTGCGCCGTCTCGACCAACTCCTCGCCAATCTCGGTTACTGCTCCCGCCGTGAGGCCCGCGCCTGGATCCAGGCCGGCCGGGTGACCGTGCGCGGCGTGGTGACCGATGATTTCGGCACCAAGGCGGATCCCGGCGATGTGCGCATCGACGGCGAGCCCCCCGACCATCCCGACGGCCTGCTGCTGCTGCTGCACAAACCGGTCGGAATCGTCTGTTCGCACGATGCGCGCGAGGGCCCGAACGTCTACGGCGTGCTGCCTGCGCGCTGGCGCGAGCGCAATCCGCCGGTCACCAGCATCGGGCGGCTCGACAAGGACACGAGCGGACTGCTGCTGCTCACCGACCAGAGCGAGCTGGTGCACCGCCTGACCTCGCCCAAGCACAAGGTGCCAAAAGTATACCACGCCACGCTCGGCTCCGATCTGCCCGCCGGGCTCGCCACCCTTTTCGCGGGCGGCACGTTGCAGCTCCGCGACGAGAAGGCGCCCTGCGCGCCGGCGGAACTGAAGGCCATCTCCCCGCGGGAAGCCGAGCTGACGCTGATCGAGGGCCGCTACCACCAGGTGCGGCGCATGTTCGCGAGTCAGGGCTGCGAGGTGCTCACGTTGCACCGCGTACGCTTCGGACACCTCGAACTGGACGGTCTTCCCGCCGGCCAGTGGCGCGAGCTATCGTTGGATACCTTCGGCCCGCCATGACTGTCGGCCGCATTGACCACCGGCACACGCGTCTGGCAGTTGACGCCAAGGCCGCCACCCCCTGCCCTGAGGCCATGACCGAGCTGCCCGCCCTCGCCGAATTGGAAACGGCCACGACGATCGTGCGCCAATGGGTGCCGCCCACGCCGCAATTCACGTGGGCCGCGTTGAACACCCGCGCGGGGCTCGAGGTGTGGATCAAGCACGAGAACCACACGCCGATCGGCTCGTTCAAGGCGCGGGGCGCGCTCGTCTATTTCGACCGGCTGCTGCGGAGCAATTCCGGCCTCCGGGGCGTCGTCGCCGCGACGCGCGGCAATTTCGGCCAGGCGGTCGCCTTCGCCGCCCGGCGGAGCGGATTGCGCGCGGTCATCGTCGTGCCATTTGGCAACAGTGCGGAGAAAAATGCCGCGATGCGCGCTCTGGGCGCCGAACTGGTCGAGCACGGCGTGGATTTTCAGGCGGCGTTCGAGCACGCGCAGCAACTGGCCACGGGCGAGGCGCTGCATTTCGTGCCGTCATTCGACTCCGACCTGGTCGCAGGCGCCGGCACCTACGCGCTGGAGTTCCTGCGCGGGGCGCCGCCACTTGACGCCGTGTTCGTGCCGGTCGGCCTGGGCTCGGGCATCTGCGCGGTTTGCGCCGCGCGGAACGCCCTGGGCTTCGCCACCCGGATCATAGGCGTGGTCTCGGCCCACGCCCCGGCCTACGCCTTGTCGTTCGCCGCCGGCCGGGCGGTGAGCGAGCCCGTGACGACGCACATCGCCGATGGCGTGGCAATCCGCCAACCCGACCCGGCTGCGGTCGCGCTCATCGCCCGCCAAGTCGAGCGGTTCGTGCTGGTGACCGACGGCGAGGTCGAGGCCGCGATGCGGATGCTGTTCACCGACACCCACAACACCGCCGAGGGCGCGGGCGCGGTGGCGCTGGCCGGTCTCTGGCAGGAACGGGCGCAATGGGCCGGCCGGCGGGTGGGCGTGGTACTGACCGGCGGCAATGTGGACCGCCCGGTCTTCGCCCGCGTGCTGGCCGGGGTCTGATCCCGGCCGCCGGGTCAGTCTCCCGCCTCCACCTTGAAGTCAATCGGTTGTTCGACGCGGGTGTTCACCTTCCGGCCACCGCGCATGCCCGGCTTGAATTTCCATTTCGTCACCGCCTCCAAGGCGGAGCGCTCGAAGCCGCGGTGGGTGCTGGAGATGACGTAGGGCATGATGACGTCGCCCTTGGACGACACAATGAAGCCCAGCCTGACCCGGGCCGTGGGCGCTTCTTCCTTCAGGCCAAAGGGAAATTGCGGGGGCGTCTGCACGATCGGCTCGGGGATGCGGTCCAGATCGGCGATGTTGAACAAGTCCTTGATCTTGCTCGTGTCCGGACGGCCGCGCTGGATGTTGACCGGGATGGCGATGAGGCTGGCGGCCGCGGCGTCGGCCTTCATGGGCACGGTTGGGTCGACAAGTTGGGTGAACGAATCAACCGGCACCATGGTCGGAATGTCGGCCAGCATGGGTACTTGGACCGCGGGGGCGGTCATCGGCTCGTCATCCGAAAGCTCCTTGGGCTTTTCTTCCTCAGGATCAGATAGATCCGGCATCATCAGCATCGTGGATGGAGCGTCCTCGACCACCACATGCTTCTTGGCCGCAGGCCGGCTGTTGAACGCCAGCAATGCGACGGCGTGCAGGCCGGCCGATGCGACAAGTGCCAACCAAGGGATACGAGATCGCGGCGGCAGGCCGTGGTAGTGAAATGTGCCCTCAACAGTCGGGCGCACGGGGGACCGATCCGCCGGGGCGAGGCGGGAAATGGCAGCGATGGGGTTACTTGGGATAACTTCCAGCACCGGCGTGGGGTGACGGGTATTCAGAAGCATACCTCAATATAGGCACAATGGCCCCATCACTCTAGCCATCCATTGCCTTTAGTCATGCATCGGTTGCCGGCCAAAACCCCCTTTTTCGAGCTTTCCCCAGGCCGGTCGGGCGTGTCATGCCTTTAACCCATGTCCCTGCACCAGCTTACCGGCGCCCAGAAAACCCGTCTCCGCGGCCTCGGTCAGACCCTGCCCGACACCCTACGCGTGGGCCGGGAGGGCGCGACCGCCACCGTGACCGCCCAGCTCGACCACGAGCTGACCCGCCGCGAACTGGTCAAAGCGCGCTTTACCGGCGGCCAGGACCGCCACCAACGCGCCGCCCTTCACGATACCCTGGCCACCGCAACCGGCAGCACCTGCGTGGGCGCGGTCGGCCACACGGCGTTGTTCTGGCGCTCCGGGGCCGATGGCTCCAAGCTGCTGTCTCCCGATGACGCTGGCTGAACTAGGCTGGAACGACACCTTCGCGCAGGCCTTTGTGCCCTTTGCGGCGGAGGGTTGCGTGCCCGCCCGTGTGACCCTCCATCTCAAGGGCTACTACGAGGTCACGGGCGAGTTTGGCGCCAAGCTCGGCGAATGCACCGGCCGTTTCCTGCACGCCGCCTCCGCCAACGCCGATCTGCCGGCCATCGGTGACTGGGCGGCCGTCACCCCGCAGCTTGGCACCGACAATCGCGCCAGCATCCACGCCCTGCTGCCCCGCCGCACCAAATTCTCCCGCAAGGCCGCCGGCGACCAAGAGATCGAGCAGGTCGTGGCCGCCAACGTCGACACCGTGTTCCTCGTCAGCGCACTCGACGCCAACTACAACCTGCACCGCATCGAGCGCTATCTCGCCGCCGCGTGGGCCAGCGGGGCCGATCCCGTCATCCTCCTCAACAAGGCCGACGTGTGCGAGGACGCCATGGCCCTCAAGCACGAGGTGGAGGCCATCGCGCCCGGGGTGCCGGTGCTCATCCTCAGCGCCCTGACCCGCCGCGGGCTCAAGGCCCTCGCGCCCTGGCTGCAGCCCGGCCGTACGGTCGCCCTGCTCGGCTCCTCGGGCGTCGGCAAGTCCACCCTCATCAACCGGCTCCTCGGCGAAAAGGTCCAGGACACCCAGGCGGTGCGTGAGACCGACGGCAAGGGGCTCCACACCACGACCCAGCGCGAACTGCTCGTCGGCCCCGGCGGCGCGCTCATCATCGATACGCCCGGCATGCGGGAACTCTCGCCCTGGGACGCCGGCGCCGAGGTCGCGGCGGCCTTCACCGACGTGGCGGCTGTCGCCGCGCGCTGCAAATTCCGCGACTGCGCGCACACCGTCGAACCCGGCTGCGCCGTGCAGGCCGCGCTCGCCGACGGCTCCCTCGACCTCGGCCGCTGGCAGAGCTACCTCCGCCTGGGCCGCGCCACCGCCCATGAGGTGCGACGCCACGACCGGCTGGCGCAGCAGGCCCAGAAGACCAATTTCAAGAAGCTGACCAAGAATCTCCGGATGCGTGTGCGCGAAAAACACGGCGAGGATTAAAGCGCCCCGTTTGATCCCGGCCAGAGCCCTCCGCGCTTAAGTATTCTATTGGTTGACACTACGCCGGGTGCCCTCTCCGGCTTTGATGTCAGCTAATAATATACTTAGGTCGCGGCGTGGGCTGCCGGCCAATGCCGGAAGCCCGGCGTTGACCTTCCGTGGGCTTCCGCCAATCTGCCTGCATGTTCACCATCCAGGGAGCAGACGGCAAGGAATATGGGCCGGTGCCGGCCGACAAGGTCCAGGCCTGGATCACGGCCCGCCGCGCCAACCTGCAGACCAAGGCCCGCCGGGAGGGCGAAACGGACTGGAAGACGCTCGGCGATTTCCCCGAGTTCGCCCCGGCCCCGCCGGCACCGGAGACCGGCGCCGCTCCGCTGCCATCGATCACCGGCGAAGCGACGACGGGGACCGCAGCCACGGCGACGCCGGCACCCGTGGCGGGAGACGCCAAGTCCATCGCTGACGAGCTGATAGCGCGCGCGGCGCCGTTGGATGTCTTCGGTTGCCTCGGCCAGAGCTTCGAGCTCTGGAAATCGAATTTTCTCCCACTGGTCGGAGTGACTCTACTGGTGTATGTGGTCCAGGTGATAGCCGGACTGATTCCCTTCTTGGGTATCTTTGCCCGCTTGCTGCTCAACGGGGTCTTTGCGGGCGGCCTGTACTACTACTATCTCGGCAAGATCCGGGGTGAACCGCGCGAGGTCGGCGACGCCTTCGCCGGCTTCTCGAAGGCTTTTGTTCCCCTGATGCTGGCTTCCCTGCTGACGGGTGTCCTGATCATCGCGGTGATGCTGCCGTTCGTAACACCGATGTTTTTCTTCTTTCTGCAGCTTTTCCTGCACCGGCACGTCACCGCCCTGCCGGAGCTGAGCTTGCTCACCGTGCTCTTCATGTTGCTGGGCGTGATTCCGGTGCTCTATCTGGCGATCGCCTGGGCTTTTACCTTCCCCCTCGTCATCGACCGCCAACTGGGGCCTTGGACCGCCATGGAGGTGAGCCGGCGCGTCGTGACCAAGCAATGGTTTCCGGTGTTCTTCGTCCTGCTGTTGGGCGCCATACTGACCATGCTTGGTCTCTTCGGACTCATCATTGGCATCGTGTTCACCCTCCCCTTGATGATTGGAGCCCTGCTCCATGCCTACGAGAGCCTCGTTAACCCGCCGCCTGCGCCAGGACCTGGAGGTTGAGCCGGCCTCCGGTGAAGAACCCAGCGCGCGACGGTTGACCCCGCCCGGTAAGTAGGCAACGTTCCGGCATGTTTACGCTTCTCGGAACTGATGGTAAGGAATACGGCCCGGTCACGGCGGGCACGGTGATTTCGTGGATCCGGGACGGTCGCGCCAACCTCCAGACGAAGGCCAGGCTTGATCGCGAGGATGTCTGGAAGACCCTCGGCGATTTTGCGGAGTTCGGCGGACGCCCGGCCGTCACGGCTCCGTCCGCGCCGCCGGTGCTGGCCGCCGATGCGGAGACCGTCGCGGCGGCCGTCGCCGCACCCGCCAGCCGCTGGCTGCGCCTGCCAGCCGCCATGATCGACGGCTTTCTTAAGACCCTCTGCTATCTTCCCATCACCATTCCGCTGGTCCGCACCGTCGTCGCCGAGGCCCTGCGCGGCGAGCAGCGCACGTTCGGAGAGATCTCGTCGATCACCAGCACCATTGTGAACGACCACCTGCCGCGCGCGCTGCCGTTGCTCGGCGCACTGATGCTGGTGCAGCTCGCCCTGCTGGCGTGGCGCGGCCAGTCCGTCGGCAAGCTGCTGCTCGGACTCCGGATCGTGCGCGAGCCGGACGGCGGCCCGCCGGGCGTCACCCGCGCGTTCCTCATCCGGGGCGGGGCGCCGTTCATGATCGAACAGATCCCGTTCGTCGGTTTCCTCTTCTGGGTGGTCGACTCTTGCTTCATCTTCCGCGAAGACCACCGCTGCCTCCACGACCTGCTCGCCGGCACCAAGGTCGTGCCGGCGTGAAGCGCGGCGTTACTTCGCCGCAGCCTTCTTGAGCCGCAGGGCGTCGAGCGAGAGTCTGCCCGGACCGAACGCGAGCACGATCAGCGCCGCCAGCAGGAAAAGAAACGGCGCGGCACCGGTGAACTTGTCGGTATCGCTGAAGACGGCCATGAGCGACTCGCGATCGGCCGTCGCGTAGGCCACGCCCATGCAAAAGATGAGCGGCACCGACACGGGCCGCGCAAACAGCCCGAGCGCCAGCAGCAGGCCGCCGAAGCACTCGGTCGAACCAGCCATGATGGCGTTGAGCCTCGGCATGGGCAGGTTCAGGTCGGTGAAATAGGCCGTGGTCCGGTCGAGGTGGGTGAGCTTGCCCCAACCGGTCTGCACGAACGACCAGCCCCAATAAAGGCGGATGACGAGCAGCAGCGGCGATTGGAGGTAGGTGGCGAGGCCATCGAACCGGTCGAGCAGGGGGCGGATTTTCATGCGCGTGGGAGAAACGGAACGGGAAATTATTCCCGGCGGCACAGCCAGCCGAGCTCCATCCAGGTGCGGAACCAGCCTTGGACCCGCGCGGCCCATTCCGCGCGGGACTTCTTCGCGCGCGGGATACCAGCAGCGAGAGCCCGCTCGAGCGTCGCGCCGCCTCGGAGCGCAACCAACACCCGGTAAGCGGCCGGTTCCAGCCGCTTGAAGTAGATCTGGCTGTCCAGCCGGTGCACCGCGACGTACGTGCGGGCGCGCCCCGGCCGCGCGACCTCCTTCTCCCGCAGCTGCCGCCGCGCCGACGGCGCGTTGCTGGCATCGCCGCGCAGCAGCTGCGCCTCGCGCTTTTTCACCGCGAGGATGAACTCATCCACCGGGTGTTCCAGCCGGAGCAGCTGTAGGTAGGGCTGGAGCTCGAACCGGAGTCGGCCTTGCCGGGCGGCCGGCACATCGAGCAGGTCATTGACCGTGAAGACCGGGTTCGCCGCCGTGTCGAACACCTCGACGCGCGCCCACTCGAAGCGCGCGAGGTCGTGGCACAGCGCGGTATGCGGCCGGGTGTGGCGCGGATTGGAGCGGATGAAATGCGCGAGCCGGCTCGGCAGGTTGCGCAGTGTGAACGAGCCCGACGGGTACTTGACGAGGTAGGCCTCGGCGAGCGCGATGAACTTCCGGTCGCCGAGGACGGCGCGCAGGCCCGGGCAGTCGTCGTACAGGCTGTCGAGCACGCGGAACCAATACATGCGGTTGTAGATCTCGAGCCGGTCGAAGGAGGTAAGCCGGTCGTTGGGCTTGGCAATCTGCTCGGCCACGGCGCTGGTCGGCCGGCCGTCGGTCCAGCGCGGCTGCATGCGGCTGTCGCCGGTGAGCGGCCGGGAGATGACGCGCCACATGGCGCGCTGCAGGTCGCCCAGCGCGGCGGGCGAATCAACGCGCTTTGGTGCGAACGGTTTCGCGCGGCGCGGGGATTTTGGCCTCGCGGGCTTGGGCGATGAATTCATGGGCCTTCAGGGCTTCGTTGTGCACCTCGTCGAACGAGGGGATCTTGTCATCCCACTCGAGCAGGGTGGCGGTGACGCCGCACAGCCTGGTGGCGTGGGCGTAGAGCTTCCACACCGGGTCGAGCACCGGATGGTCGTGCGTGTCGAGGATGTATTTCTCGAACTTGGTGTGCCCGGCGATGTGCATCTGCGCCACGCGGTGGTGCGGCACGTGGTCGAGGTAGTCGTAGGGATTGAATCCGTGGTTCTTCGCCGAGACATAGATGTTGTTCACGTCGAGGAGGATTCCACAGTCGGCCAGCTCGACGACCTCGGTGAGAAACTCCCACTCGGTCATCTCGGAGACATGGAACTCGGTGTAGGAACTGACGTTCTCGACCGCGATGGGCAGCTCGAGGTAATCACGCACCATGCGGATGTTCGCCGCCGTTTTCTTCGCCGCGGCGAGGGTATAGGGCATCGGCAACAGGTCGTGCGAATAGGTGCCGTCGACGCTGCCCCAGCAGAGATGGTCGGAGAGCCACGGGGTCTTCGTGCGCTTCGTGAGCACCTTGAGCCGGCGGAGGTGTTCGCGGTTTGGACCGTCGGCCGAGCCGAAATACATCGCAACGCCGTGCTGCACGACGCGGTATTGGGCGAGGATCTGATCGAGCACCTCGAGCGGCCGGCCGCCGTCGACCATGAAGTTTTCCGAGATGATCTCGAACCAGTCGACCGTCGGTTTGCGGCTCAGGATGTGGTCGTAGTGCGGGATGCGCAGGCCGATGCCGATGCCGTAGTCGGTGTAGCCGTTGAACTTGTTGGCGGGCATGGCGGGATCGGAATCGCTGTAGCAATGCGGGCGGCGCGACGCCTCAGGAAAAGCACTTCTAATGGAAAGGGAGGCCGGCGCGTGGTCCGGCCTCCCGTGAAGTCATTGGCCCGGCGAAGCCGACGAGCCTGCTCACCCGAGCAAGTGATCAACCCTTCTTGGTGTCGTCCTTCTTGTCATCCGTGGCGCTCTTGCAGCCGCCCTTGCCCTTGCAGTCATTCTTGCCCTTGCAGTCATTGGTGGCCGTCTTGCAGCCGCCCTTGCCCTTGCAGTCGTTCTTGCCCTTGCAGTCATGGGCTTTGCAGCCGTCTTTGCCCTTGCAGCCATCCTTGCCCTTGCAGCTGTCCTTGGCCTTCTCCTCTGTGCCGGCGGCGGTGCCGACGCTGCCGTAGGACTTGGCCGCGAGACCGCCGAGATAGAGACCGGCGATGGCGGCCGCAGTGATCATGGTTTTCGTGGATTTGTTCATGTGATACCGGGATTTTGTGGGTTTTGTTTTTAATCCTGCCTCGCGCGGCATGGTGCCGGCGGGACGGATTGAAAGTGGTGCAGAAAAGGCATGGCCTCGTGGCGTGGCGGGTAGGAGCGTGACGTGGAACAGCTTATTCCCGAAAATTACGACCGGGGGGTGCGTGGGGATGCCAACTTGTCGATATTTTCTGCCGAGACCAGACAAAATCGGGGAGGACCGGTTCCCCGGCGTCCAATTCACCGTTGCCCGCGACCAAGCGCTTGGCCAATAAGGCTCATGTCCATCCCCTGCCGCCCCCTCGTTGCGGCCGCCGCCTTGCTCGCGGCCGGCCTGGTCCAAGCCAAGACCCTCATCCACGCCGGCTCCCTCATCGATGGCCGGGCCGACGCTGCCCGCCAGGCCGTGACCATCGCCATCGACGGCGACCGCATCAGCGGCATCGCCGACGGCTACACCGCCCCGGCCGCGGGCGACACGCTCATCGACCTCCGGAACGCCACGGTCATCCCCGGCCTGATGGACATGCATGTCCACCTCGACAGCCAGCAATCGCCGCAAAGTTACACCGAGGGATTTTATCTCAATCCGGGGGACTACGCCCTGCGCGGCGCCTTCTACGCCAAGAAGACCTTGCTCGCGGGCTTCACCACGGTGCGCAACCTCGGCGACACGAATTACTCCACACGCTCGCTGCGCAAGGCGATCACCGCCGGCTGGGTCGACGGCCCCCGCATCTACACGGCCGGCCCGGCCATCGGGACGACGGGCAGCCACGCCGACGGCACCAACGGCTACAGCGACCAGGTC
Organism: uncultured Oleiharenicola sp.; assembly: GCA_964652485.1. Taxonomy (GTDB): domain Bacteria; phylum Verrucomicrobiota; class Verrucomicrobiia; order Opitutales; family Opitutaceae; genus Lacunisphaera. The sequence goes on along the minus strand of CAZZDB010000007.1, from coordinate 11,078 downwards.
ATCAATCTGTTTCCCGAACCTGAGATCTTCAACGGGGCCGACGGCGCGAGGGCCGCGGTGCGCGACCACGTGAAGCATGGCGTCGACGTGATCAAGATCATGACGACTGGCGGTGTGCTCAGCCTTGGCGACAGCGCGCAGGGCGCGCAGATGACCAGCGAGGAGGTCCGGGCCGTCGTCGAGACGGCGCACGAATACGGCCTGAAGGTGGCCGTCCATGCCCACGGCACCGAGGGCATGAAGCGCGCGATCCTCGCGGGCGTGGACTCGATCGAGCACGGCACCTTCATGACCGACGAGATCGTCGCACTCATGAAGGAGCATGGCACCTATTACGTGCCCACGCTCAGTGCCGGGAATTTCGTCATGGAGAAGGCCAAGGTCCCGGGCTTTCTCCCGCCCACCGTGGCGGCCAAGGCCCTGCTCGTCGGCCCGGCGATGACGGCGACCTTTCAGCGCGCCTACGCCGCGGGCGTGAAGATCGCCCTCGGCACCGACCAGGGCGTCGCCCCGCACGGGGAAAACGCCAAGGAGTTTGTCTACATGGTCGCGGCCGGCATGAAGCCGATGGACGCCATCAAGGCGGGTACGATCGAGGGCGCGAAGCTGCTCGGCGTGGAGAAGGATCTCGGCACGGTCGAGGCCGGTAAGTTTGCCGACCTGGTCGCCGTCCCCGGCGATCCCCTCGCCGACATCAAGCTCATGACGAACGTCACCTTTGTCATGAAAGCCGGCACAGTCTACAAGCAGTAGCTTCGTTTTCGTCAGGATAGCTTCACCACCACGCGAGGAATCACCGTGAGTGCGAGAGCTTCCCAGCCAGGCGCGGTGATCGCGCGAGGCCTCACTTCACGGACCTTCTGAATGGCTGCGTCGGCCGACAATCCGTCTTTCTTCGCGATGAATAGCGCCAACAGCATTCCCGTGCGATCCTTGCCGGCATGGCAATGAACCAAAACTCGCCGCCCTCGTGACAACTGGCTGGAAAGGAAAGCGAACGCCCGCGGGAGTGCCTCCACACATTTCTCCTCTGATTCTTTAGTCGGCGGAATGTCAGTTGGCAGTGGTACCCAGATCGACTCCATTGCGGCGGCCACAAAGGCTTCAACGTCGGATGGATGCTCCGAGAGATTGATCACGGCATCGAATCCGGCGGCACGCAACTCTGCGACTGACCATGGCTCCAGCTGCGGGCCGGGCCTGCCTCCAATTACGTCACGAACAAGCCAGAACACGGATTTCATACTTCTCAATTAACATTTGAGCAATGCGGTCGTACGAGATGACTCACACTATTCTCAAATCACCCGGTCCACCAGTGGCTCGCCTGTTTGGAACCGGCGCAGGTTCTCCAAAAAGTGCCGGGCGAGCTTGTCGTCCTGGTCGCCGGTGCCGCCGCCAATGTGGCAGGTGATGAAACAATTCGGCGCCACCCACAGCGGGTGGGCCGGGGGCAGCGGCTCGGGTTCCATCACGTCGAGGTAGGCACCGCCCACCGCGCCGGACCTCAGCGCGGCGATCAGGGCCTCCTGATCGACCGTCGTGCCGCGTCCGACGTTGTAGAACCGCGCGCCGGGTTTCATCGCCGCAAAGCGCGCCGCGGTCATGAAATTGCGCGTCGCCGGTGAATCCGGGAGCAGATTCACCACGTGGTCTGCCGTCGCGAGAGCTGCCGCCAGACCGGCCTCGGTCACGATGGCGACGCCCTCGTCGCCGCGCGGCGTGCGCCGGAAGGCCGTGATCCTCCCTCCGAACGGCTGCAACAGCTCAGCCATGCGCCGGCCGATGGTCCCGTAGCCGAGCAACACGACGCTCTGCCCGGTCAGCACGCGGGCCGTGTAGCGGTCCTCGAAATAGCGCCAAGCGCGCGGCCCGTCCTGGTTGCGCAGCTGCTCCGGCAGGTTGCGCGCGAGCGCGAGCATGCCGGCGAGCATCTGCTGCGCGCAAGGGTCCGCAAACACCGCCGAGGCGTTCGTGACGAGCGTGCCGCGCTGTTGCATCGCGACACGGAAATCGTCCCGATCGTAGCGTGTGTAGCCGGCCGAGGAAATCGCCGCCCATCTGACCCGCGGGCTCTTCATAAGATCCTCCGGCACCGGCTGGCCGTAGGCGATGTCCGCCTCCGCCAGCGCGGGGTCGGCCGCGCCGGCCGTGAGCACGGAGCGGGAGGAACCCGTCGATTGGATTAGCTTGCAGCCGGCCTGGGCCAGCCCCGCGTGCAGGAGGGCCGCGGACTCGGGCCGCAGCTCATGGTTGGACCACACGGTCAGGCTCATGCGGTCATCACGCCCGAGCGAATTGGTCACGGCAAATAAAAAGGCACCGGGGTCGCCCGCTCAATGGCCGCATTGGAATTATCGATTACCCGCCCGGACGCCATCGGTCGTATGCTGCGGCATGCCCTACCGGTCCTCAACCACCGCACGTCCCGCCACGGGACTTGCCATCCGCTGACAATCCCGTCACGAAAGGACCGGCGGGCCGCCCCCATGGAAGCTCTTCTCGTTTTACTGGCACTCTATCTCTTCCTGGCCTTGGTCGTGTTTCCGGTCTGGGCCCTCATCAGGTTCGGCGAACATCAGCGCAAGATCGATGCACTGCACCGCCAGATCGACGAACTGAGAGGCGGGGCTCTGAGTCTGCGCCCTGCTTTGTCTCCGCAGCCGGCGGTAGTGGCACCCAAGCCAGAACCCGTCCCGGTCAAGCCCGCGGCTGTCATTCCGCCATCTGGGCTGGTCGCGCCGGCCCCGCCTCCACCCATCCCTGTTCCGGCCGCGGACGACGACGGGCCGCCTGTGCTTCCGCCCGCGACCTCCGCCCCACCGCCTCGACCCAACCCGGTCCACCCCGTCTATACTCTGCCGCCACCGGCGCTCGGCTGGATGGATTCCATCAACTGGGAGCAGTTCATGGGGGCCAAGCTCTTCGCGTGGCTCGGCGGGCTCGCGTTGTTCCTCGGCGTGGCGTTCTTCGTCAAATACTCCTTCGAGCACGAACTCATCCCGCCCGCGGTGCGCGTGGCGATCGGCTTCGTGTTCGGTGCCGGCCTGGTGCTGGGCGGACTGAAAATCCCGCGGGAACGATATGCCGTCACGTCGCAAACCCTCATCGCCGCCGGCATCGTGTCGCTCTATGCCGTGACCTTCGCCTGCCGGTCGATCTATCATTTCGCGTTCTTCGGCGCGGTGCCGACCTTCCTGCTGATGACGCTCATCACGGCGGCGGCTTTCGTCCTTGCCGTGCGGCTGGACGCCCAGGTGGTCGCCCTCCTTGGCATCCTTGGCGGCTTCCTCACCCCCGTCCTGATCAACACGGGCGTGGACAATCCCGGCGGCCTCTTCGGCTACCTCGCACTGCTCGACGCCGGCCTGATCGCCGTGGTGCTCAGCACCGGCTGGCGCTATCTCGTACCGTTGAGCGCCGGCGGCACCGTGCTCATGATGATAGGCTGGGCGGATAAATTCTTCGCTGCGGAAAAGGGCCCCGTGGCGATGACGATATGCCTTGGTTTTGCGGCACTCTATTTCGCGGCCGCCGAGAGCGCCCGCCGGCGCGAGGCGTCCGGCCCGGAATTCTCGTGGACGGCCATCGCGATGCCATTCGTCGGACTGGGGTTCGGTCTGTTCTTCCTCGGGTATGATGCGTTGGCCGCACGGGCGGCGCTCTTCTTCGGCTACGTGTTGCTGCTCGACGGACTGCTGCTGACGCTCGCCTGGCGCGACGACAACCTGCCCCGACTCCATCTCGTAGCCGGCCTCGCGGTGTTCGGCCTGCTGTCCATCTGGACCACCGAGCACCTCACCAGCGAACTGTTGCCGTGGGCGCTGGCCACGTATCTGGTCTTCGCCGCCCTGCATGCGGCCTTCCCGCTGGTGCTCGAACGGCACCGCCCGGCCGCGACGCCGACGTGGTGGAGCCAGCTGTTCCCGTCGCTCACGCTAGGGTTGATGCTGCTGCCAATCTTCAAGCTCGAGTCGGTTTCATTTCTTCTCTGGCCGGCGATCCTGCTCGTCGATCTGATTGCCATCGCCCTCGCCGTCCTGAGCGCCTCGCTTGCCGCCGTGGCCGCCGTGCTCGTGCTCACGCTGCTGGCCACGGGCCTGAGCATCTTCCGCGCGCCGGTCGCGGCCGGACTCGACGTTTCGCTGCTGCTCGTCGTCGGCGGCTTTGCCGTGTTCTTCTTCGTCGCCTGCCTGTGGCTTGTGCGCAGGCTCGGTGACCGGTTGCCGGCGGCGAACCGCCAGCTGGCCGCGGTCCTCGGCGACTCGCGCGCCCAACTGCCCGCCTTTGCCTCACTGCTGCCCTTCCTGCTGCTGATCATGGCGTGCGCGCGGCTACCCGTGCCCGATCCCTCGGCGCTGTTCGGCCTCGGCCTCCTGCTGGTGGTTCTGACCCTCGGACTGACCCGGGTGCTCGTGATCGAATGGCTGCCGGCCTGCGCCCTGGCTGGCGTCACCGCGCTTGAACTGGTGTGGCACTCCCGCCACTTCGACCCGACGGCGGCCGGCGGGCCGCTGGCCTGGTATGTTGGTTTCTACGCGGTATTCGCGCTGTATCCCTTCATCTTCCGGCGCGAATTCGCGCGGCTCACCGGGCCGTGGGCGGTCGCGGCGTTGGGCGGCATCGCACATTTCTGGATGGTTTACCGCGCCGTGAAGCTGGGCTGGCCGGGCAGCGGGGACTACCTCGGCGCGGTGCCGGCGGTCTTTGCCTTCGCCCCGCTTGGCAGCCTTTTCGCGGTGCTGCGCTCCGAACCGGCGGACAATCCCAAGAAACTCAACCAGCTCGCGTGGTTCGGCGGCGTGGCACTGTTCTTCACCACGCTCATCTTTCCGATCCAGTTCGAGCACCAGTGGCTGACGGTGGCGTGGGCGCTCGAGGGCGCGGCACTGCTCTGGCTGTTTCACCGCGTGCCGCACCCCGGCCTGCGCGCGACCGGCGCCGTGCTGCTGGTCGTGGCCTTCGCACGGCTCGCACTGAACCCGGCCGTGCTCGGCTACCATGTGCGCGGCGACACTGGAATCCTCAACTGGTATCTCTACGCCTACGGGCTCGCGATCGCGGCGCTTTTCGCCGGGGCCCGGCTGGTCGCACCGCCGCGCCACCAGGTGCTTGGCGTCAACTCCCCGCCCCTGTTCAACACGCTCGGCGTCATCCTCGCGTTCATCCTGCTCAACATCGAGATCGCCGACTATTTCACGCCTCCCGGGGCGCGGGCGCTGGCGTTCCAGTTCTCCGGCAATTTCGCCCGCGACATGACCTACACGATCGGCTGGGCACTATTCGCGCTCGGCCTGCTGGCCGCCGGCATCTGGCAGCACGCCAAGGCCGCGCGCTACGCTGCCATTGCGCTTCTCAGTATAGCGTTGCTGAAGCTTTTCTTTCACGATCTCGCGCGCCTCGAGGCGCTTTACCGCGTCGGCACCCTGATGGTAGTGGCTGTGATCGCCTTCCTCGCCTCGTTCGCCTACCAACGCTTCCTGCCGGGCAATGAAAAAACACCTCCTTCCACCTAGCCGGTTCGCGCTGTTGTTCACCCTGGCTGCGGTCACCGCCGGCGCCGCCCTCACGCCCAGCGAGTGGCAGCACCGGCAGTCGCTCAAGGTCGCCGCGCTCGTGCTGACCAAGGCCGAGATCCGCGACCTGGTCGAGGCACTCTCGTCGCTCACCGAGCCGGTCATGCCGCAGGAGAAAAAGCCCCTCCGGGCGCTGCAACACCTGGCCGGGGATTGAGGATGCCCTGATGGCTTCTTAAGTGGGGGCGGGACTATCAGTCCCACCTCCAAATCTGCTGCAAAAAAACCCGCGCTTGATCGGCGCGGGCGGCATCTTGCAGGGCGGGACCAGCGATCCCGCCCTACCGTTTGTTCAGCTCACCAGATCTTGGCGCGCAGCTCGGGTTTCACCCACATCTTGTCGCCTTCCTTGATGCCAAAGGCGTCGTAGAACGGCTGGAAGTTGACCAGCGGCCCGATAGCGCGGCACCAGCCAGGGGCGTGCGGGTCGACGTTGACGCGGCGCGCCTGCTCGGCATCGCGGATGTTGGTGCGCCAGACCTGCGCCCATGCCAGGAAGAACCGCTGCTCCTCAGTGAGGCCGTCGATCTTCTTGCGCTCCTTGCCCACCAGCGAGCGCTCCAGCGCCTCGTAAGCCAGCGTGACGCCGCCGAGGTCGGCGATGTTTTCGCCGAGGGTCAGCTCGCCCTTGACGTGGACGCCGGGCAGCACCTCGTAGCCGTTGAACTGGTCCACGACCTTCTTGGCGCGGGCGTGGAATTCCTTGGCGTCGGCCTCGGTCCACCACTCGCTCAGGTTGCCGTCGCCGTCATAGTGGCGCCCCTGGTCGTCAAAGCCGTGGGTGATCTCGTGGCCGATGACGGCACCGATGCCGCCGTAATTGACGGCGTCGTCGAGCGTGAAATCGAAGAACGGCGGTTGCAGGATACCCGCCGGGAAATTGATGTTGTTGGCGGTTGGATCGAAGTAGGCGTTCACCGTGGGTGGGGACATGAACCATTCGGCCTTGTCGACCGGCTGGCCGAGCTTCGTGATGTTGCGCCTGTCCTCGAACTGGTTCGCGGCGCGGATGTTCGCAAAATAGTCGCCCCGCTCGACCTTGACCGTCGAGTAGTCGCGCCATTTCTCAGGGTGGCCGACCTTCGAGTAGAAGCGGTCGAACTTCGCCAGCGCCTTCTGGCGAGTCTCCGCGGTCATCCAGTCGACCTTCTGCAGGCGGTCGTGCATGACGGCGACGATGTTGTGGATCATGGCATCCATCTTCGCCTTGGCCTCGGGTGGGTAATACTGGGCGACGTAGAGCTGGCCGAGGGCCTCGCCGATCTCGCCGTCGATTGTGCGGGCCGCACGCTGCCAGCGAGGCTCCTGAGCGGGCGTGCCCTGCAGCTCGGTGCCGTAGAAACGGAAGCGCTCGTTCTCGAACGCCGTGGCCAGATAGGGGGCGTCGGCGCGCAGGATGCGATAGCGCAGGTAGGTCTTCCAGTCACCGAGCGGGCGGCTGGCCAGCTGCTCCTGCAGGCCCTCGAAGAACTTCGGCTGGCCGACGATAATCTCGGTGGCAGCCGGGCCGCCGATGCCGCGCTCGGACAGGTAGGGCGCAAAGGGGAACGCCGGCATCTTGGCGGCGAGCTCGGCGGTCGGCATCTTGTTGTAGTTGGCAAGCGAGTCACGGAGCTCGATCGGGGTGCGGGCGTTGGTCGCGAGGGATTTTTCCACATCAAACACGGTCTGGGCCCCGGTGGCGGCGGCTTCCGGCGTGTCGCCGGCCAGCTCGAACATCTTGGCAACGTGCGCCACGAAGCCCGTGCGTTGCTTCTCATACTGTGGCGCAATGTAGTATTCCTTGCTCGGCAGGCTCAGGCCGCCCTGGTTCGCCTGCAGCACATTCAGCACACTGTTCTTCTCGTCCGGAGCCACGCTCACGACAAACAGCGCGCCGACCTGCTGGTTGTGCAGGTCCGCAACGGCATGGGCGAGGTCGTTCAGGTTCGCGATGGCCGCGACCTGGGCGAGGTCGGTGGCGACGGGCTTGAGTCCCGCGGCCTCGATGGCCGCCGTGTCCATGGCCGAGGCGTAGAAATCCCCGACCTTCTGCTCGGTCGAACCGGGCTCATGTGACCGGCCGGCAGCCGTCTCGAGGATGCCCTTCAGTGCAGTCTGGTTGTATTGATCCAGCTCGTTGAAGGCGCCCCAGCGGGACTTGTCGGCGGGAATTGGATTGGCCTTCGCCCAGCTGCCCCAGGCGTAGTGGGCGAAGTCCGTGCGTGGATCGACCGCGGGGTCCATGTTGCCCGCGCTGAAACGCGGGGCGACGGGCTTGGCCGGCTCGGCGGCGATGAGTTGAAGCAGCGTCCCGGCGCCAAGGCCGAGCGCCACCAGGAGGAGGCGGGGATGTTTCATGTTGGGGAAAGGACAGGGTTTCAGGTCGCTGATGGCAATCGCGCAGTGCGGCGCGGTCAGTGTTTTGCGCCGGGCGCGACCGCGAAAGGCGCGCCGGTCCTCGCCCGTATGTCGGCGAGCGTGACACCCGGGTGCAGCTCAACGAGCACGAGTCCGCCACCGTCCGCCTTCACCTCAAACACGCAGAGGTCCGTGATGATGAGGCTGACGACACGGCGGCCGGTGACCGGCAGCGTGCACTGCCGGAGAATCTTCGGGCTGCCGTCCTTCGCACAGTGCTCCATGACCGCCACGACCCGCTTCACTCCCGCGACGAGGTCCATCGCTCCGCCCGGGCCCTTTACCATCTTGCCCGGCACCATCCAGTTGGCGATGTCGCCCGTGTCTGTAACCTCAAGCGCCCCGAGGATGGACAGGTCGATGTGACCGCCACGGATCATCGCGAACGAGTCGGCACTCGAGAAGAACGCCGAGCCGGGGAGGGCTGAGATGGTCTGCTTGCCCGCGTTAATCAGGTCGGCATCGACCCGGTCCTCCGGGGGAAACGGGCCGATGCCGAGCAGGCCGTTCTCGGACTGCAGGGTGACGTTCATACCCGGTGGGATGAAGTTGGCCACGAGCGTCGGGATGCCGATGCCGAGGTTGACGTAATAGCCGTCGCGCAACTCCCGCGCGGCGCGGCGGGCCATCAATTCGCGGATGGGCGATTCCTGCTTCGCGGCGGCGCCCTGCACCGTGCGGAACTCGATGCGCTTCTCGTAGCGTTCGCCTTGGATGATGCGATCGATGTAGATGCCGGGCGTGTGAATCGAGTCGGGCTCGAGTTCGCCCACCTCGACGAGCTCCTCGACCTCGGCGACACAGACCTGACCGCAGGTGGCGATCATTGGGTTGAAGTTCCGCGCGGTTTTCCGAAAGACGAGATTGCCAGACTTGTCGCCCTTCCATGCCTTCAAGAGCGAAACGTCGGTCCGGATGCCCGGCTCGAGCACGTATTCCTTGCCATCGAAAAGCTTGGTCTCCTTCCCTTCCGCCAGCTTTGTGCCGAACGCGGTCCGCGTGTAGAAGCCCGGAATGCCGGCGCCGCCCGCGCGCAACCTTTCCGCCAGTGTGCCCTGCGGAACGAGCTCGAGTTCGAGCTCGCCCGCAAGCACCTGCCGCTCGAACTCCTTGTTTTCACCCACGTAGGAAGCCACGACCTTCTTCACCTGCCGGGTCGTGAGCAGAACGCCCATGCCGAAGCCGTCCACCCCGGCGTTGTTCCCGACGATGGTCAGGCCCTTCACACCGCTGTCGCGCAGGGCGCCGATGAGGTTTTCCGGGATGCCGCAGAGGCCGAAGCCGCCCGCGGCGATGGTCATGTTGTCGAACAGCAGCCCGTCAAGGGCCGCCTTGGCATTGGGCCGGGCTTTGTTCACGGCAATTCGAGGCACACGGCCAGGCCTTCGCCGCCGCCGATGCAGATCGCCGCGACCCCGCGTTTCTTGCCGCGCTCTTTCAGGGCGGCAAGGAGCGTCACGAGGATGCGCGCGCCGCTGGCCCCGATGGGATGACCGAGCGCGATGGCGCCGCCGCGGACATTCAGTTTGTCGCGCGGTACGCCCAGCTCCTGCATGAACGCCATCGGCACGACGGCGAACGCCTCGTTCACCTCCCACAAGTCGACGTCCGCGACGGACCAGCCGGCGGCCTTGAGCGCGGACTGCGCCGCCTGCACCGGAGCGGTGGTGAACCACACCGGGTCCTGCGCGTGGCTGCCAAAGGCGACAATCCGCGCGAGCGGCCTCAGGCCCCGCTGCAGCGCGGTGTCCGCGGTGCTGAGGACCAGCGCCGCGGCGCCGTCGTTGATCGAGGAGGCATTGGCCGGCGTGATGGTGCCGTCCTTTTGGAATGACGGCTTCAGGGAAGGTATCTTGTCGTACTTCACCTTGGCCGGGCCCTCGTCGTGCTCGACCTTCGTGACGTTACCCTTGGCGTCGGTAATCTCCACCGGCGTGATCTCGGCGGCGAGCAGACCGGCCTTCTGCGCAGCGTTGGCGCGCTGGAAGCTCTCGATGGCGTACGCGTCCTGCTGTTCACGGGAGAAGTGATATTTCGCCGCGCACTGCTCGGCGCAGTTGCCCATGTGGAGGTTGTTGTAGGGATCCCACAGGCCGTCGGTGATCAGCGAGTCGATGACCTGCTGGTGGCCGAGGCGGTAACCGTCGCGCGCCTTCGGCAGCAGGTAGGGCGCGAGCGACATGTTCTCCATGCCACCGGCGACGGCGATGCTGCCCAGGCCGCCGGACAGAAAATGCGAGACGCCCATGACCGTCTGCATTCCCGACCCGCAGACCTTGTGCACGGTGACACAGCGGACGGAGGTCGGTAGTCCGGCGTAAAGCGCGGCCTGGCGGGCGGGCGCCTGCCCCTGCCCCGCCTGCAGCACATTGCCCATGAGGCAGTCGGTGATGTCGTGGGGATTGACGCCGGCTTGCGCCACGGCGCCCCGGATGGCGGCCGCGCCGAGGCGCGAGGCCGGAACGGAGGCCAGCGCACCCTGAAAGGCGCCGATGGGCGTGCGGGTGGCGGAGAGGATGACGATGTCGATCATGGGCGGGGAAAGTGCGGCGGAACGCCGGGTCAGGTGGGCCGCTTGATGGTGAACAGCTCGGTGGTGCGGGTGTAGAAGTCACCGCCCATGCGTCCGATGGTGTCGAGCTTGCGTGGATCGATGAGGCCGTCGGGCCCGAGCACGGCGTCGCTGACGTGCATGCACAGGACGGTGCCGAACACGACGTTGCCCGCCAGCGGGCCCTCGCCGACGCGGACGATGCGGTCGAGCTTGCACTCGAAGGCTACGGGCGCGTCGGCCACGCGTGGGGGACGCACGCGCGACGACGGCGCGGTGGCGATGTTGAACTTGTCGAACTCGCTCTCGCCGTGCGGCAGCGGCGCGGAGGTCTGGTTCATCGCGTCGCGCAGGGCATAGGGCACGATGTTGACCACGAACTCCGGCACCTGCTCGACGTTGACGATGCTGTCCTTCTTCTTGCCCGTGCGGTCGTTGGCACCGGTGAAGAGGAGCGTCGGCGGGCTGGCGCACACACCCTGGAAGAACGAGAACGGCGCCAGGTTGGTCTGGCCGGCGGCTGAGATGGTGGAGACCCATGCGATGGGCCG
>CAZZDB010000006.1:0-41358 GCA_964652485.1 uncultured Oleiharenicola sp. | reverse complement strand
CGGTCGGCAGCGAGTCGATGTCGGTGCGGATCATGGCGCAGGCCTCGTCCACGAGGTCGATGGCCTTGTCAGGCAGGAAGCGGTCGGAAATATAGCGATGCGACAACACGGCGGCGGCCACGAGGGCGTTGTCCTGGATGCGCACGCCGTGGTGCAATTCGTAGCGCTCGCGCAGGCCGCGCAAGATGGAAATGGCGTCCTCGACCGTCGGCTCCTCCACGACCACGGGCTGGAAGCGGCGCTCCAGCGCGGGGTCCTTCTCGATGTGCAGGCGGTATTCATCGAGCGTGGTGGCGCCGATGCAGTGGAGCTCGCCACGGGCCAGCATGGGCTTGAGGAGATTCCCGGCGTCCATCGCGCCCTCCGTCTTGCCGGCGCCGACGATGGTATGCAGCTCGTCGATGAATAGGATGATACGGCCCTCGGCTTGCTTGACCTCGCTGAGGACGGCCTTCAGGCGCTCCTCGAACTCGCCGCGGTACTTGGCGCCGGCGATGAGCGCGCCCATGTCGAGGGCGAAGACCGTCTTGTCCTTCAGCCCCTCGGGCACGTCGCCCCGCAGGATGCGTTGGGCCAGGCCCTCGACGATAGCGGTCTTGCCGACGCCGGGTTCGCCGATGAGCACGGGATTGTTCTTGGTCTTGCGGGAAAGGATGCGGATGGCCCGGCGGATCTCGGCATCGCGGCCGATCACGGGATCGAGCTTGCCCTTGCGCGCCTGCGCCACCAGGTCGATGCCGTATTTCTCCAAAGCGTTGTAGGTGGTCTCCGGATTGTCGGAAGTGACACGCTGGTTGCCGCGCATCTGCTTCAGCTCCTTGAGGACCTTGGTGCGGTCGAGTTCGAAGCTCTCGAAATATTTCTTCAGTGCCGCCGGCTTGCCGATCTTGATAAGCGCCAGGAGCAGGTGCTCGACGCTGACATACTCGTCCTTGAGCTGCTCGGCCTCGCTCTCCGCCTGCGTCAGGACCTCGTTCAACGCCTGGGTGACGTAAATCTTGGAGACATCGACGGCGCCGGAGACCTTCGGCGCGCGTTCCAGTTCGCGATCGGCGGCAAGCTGCATCGCGCTGACCGTCAGGCCAAGTTTCTCGACCAAAGCCGGCACTATGCCGCCCTCCTGGGCCAGCAGCGCGACGAGCAGGTGCCACGTCTCCACCTCGTTGTGCGAGCGGCGGCGGGCCTCGTTCTGCGCCTCCTGCACGGCCTGGCGCGACATGACGGTCATTTTCTGCGGTTCCATGGTATCAGGACCCAGGGATTGCATGGGGCGTTCCAAGCTTCTCAGCCCGATCTCCCTCGGAGAAATCGCCGCGAGGCCCGCCGGCTGGGACAGAGTGCATCCCGTCTGCGTCAGCCGGGCGTCAATCTGGCATGGGCGTAAACCCCGTTGCCGGCAGGTGCCAACCTGGCGCGTGTCCGGCCGTCCATCCCGCAGAAAAAAGCCCGCGGAAGCCGGCACGGAAAAAGCGAGTTACATCCCCTATGCATCTGCAACTTTTCCAGCGTGCCTGCCTCCGCGGGCAAAATGAGCGAACCGAAAGCAATGAACAGATTCGGGGCGCAGTTTGCGCCGGGGGTCCAAATCTGTCCAGCCTGCAGCCGGTGGGGGATTCACCTAATCATGACATAAGTTGACTAGCTCGGGGTGACGGCTACCTACTGGACTTCCATGGCTGACCTTCCGCTCGAAGAGAAACCCGCCCAACGCGCCCTGCTCGTCGGCTTGCAGACTCCCGACATGGCCGTCGGCGAGGGCGACGAGTTGCTGGGAGAGCTGAAGGAGCTGGTGGAAAACCTCGGGCTGGTCATTACCCGTACGGCCTTCGTCAACCTGCGGATGACCCAGGCAAAGTTTCTGGTCGGCAGCGGCAAGGCCGCCGAGCTCATCGCCCTGGCCAAGGAGGACGGTGCCGACCTCATCGTTGTCGACGGGGAGCTGTCGCCCAGCCAGCAGCGCAACTGGGAGAAGGAGTCCGGCCTGGCCGTCATCGACCGGCAAGAGGTCATCCTGGAGATCTTCGCCGACCGGGCGCAGACGCGCGAAGCGGTGCTGCAGGTCGCGCTGGCCCGGATGGAGTATTCGTTACCCCGCCTCACCCGGGCTTGGACCCACCTGTCGCGTCAGCGCGGCAAAGGCGCCATGGGCGGCGAGGGCGAAACCCAGCTTGAGCAGGATCGCCGTGTCGTGCGTGACCGCATCGCGCATCTGAAGGAGGAACTGGCCGCGGTCATTTCCCAGCGCGCCACGCAGCGCCGCAAACGCCAGCGCACCCCCGTGCCCGGCGCCGCGATCGTCGGCTACACCAACGCGGGCAAGTCCTCCCTGCTCAACAAGCTCACCGGCGCGCACGTGCTCGCCGTGGACAAGCTGTTCGCCACGCTCGACCCGACGACGCGCCAGTTCGTCCTGCCCGACGGGCGCACCCTGCTCGTGACCGACACGGTCGGCTTCATCCGCCGGTTGCCTCACCGCCTCGTCGAGGCCTTCAAGGCCACGCTCGAGGAGGTCGTCGTCTCGGACTTCCTCATCCACGTGCTCGATGTCACCAATCCCAACTTCGAGCAGCACCACGCCACCACGCTTGCCGTGCTCGGTGAACTCGGCGCGGCGAACAAACCAACGATCACGGTCTTTAACAAGATCGACGCCGCGGAGGCCACCACCCTGGCCCGGGTGCGAACGCTCCATCCCGAAGCATTGTTCATCAGCGCACACACCGGTGCCGGGCTCGACGTCCTGCTGCGTCGTTGCGAGGAACTGGCGGTCGACAATCTCGAACCCGTCGAGCTGCTCATCCCGCACAGCCGCTACGATGTGATTTCCAAGCTGCACGCCGCCGGTCATGTCCGGAAACAGGAATCGCTCGACGAGGGCGTGCGCCTCAGCGGACGCTTCCCCCGGAAATCAGCCGCCCTCTACACCCCGTTCATCTTCCGGGCGACGGCCAAACCCGCGAAAGTTCAACCGAAGAGACGGTAGAACAGGTTGCCGTAGATTTCGCGCAGCGTCGTTTCCGTCTCATCCAAGGCGTCGGCTTTGGGCAGAAAGTCCAGCAGAGTGACCGGGCGGTTGCGGTACCGGCGGAAATCCACGGGGAAGATGAGGCAATTCACCCCCGCCCGCCGAAACAGGTGGGCCGAGCGCGGCATATGCCAGCCGCTTGTGACGAGAATGATGCGCCGCCAGCCTCGCTCCTTCATCAGATCCGCCACCGCGCGTGCTTCGTCGGAGGTATTGCCCACTTCGCGCGTGATGATAATTCGCTCCGCCGGCACTCCCCGGACAATCGCCTGGGCGCGCGAGTCCTCACCCTCGACCTTTATCCGGCCTTCCCAAGGAATGCGTCCGCCGGTAAAAACCAGCCAGGGTGCCTTGCCCGCCTGCAGCAGCACGATGCCGGCCTCCAACCGTTCACCCGAATCGGCGAAGTTGGGCAGCAGCCCTGGGGCGGCCTGCGGCCCGAAGATTCCTCCGAGCACGACCACGGCATCGGCCGGTTCTACCTGGGTTGGAGTCACCGCCGGGTAGCGCGATTCCAGCCAACCGATCAATCGCTGCCCGACGAAGGGGATGCTGCTCAGGTAGAGCAACAGGATGGCCGCGATGACCGGCCACCGTCTCTTCCGCCAGAGCGCAAAGACCAGCAGCAGGACCACGAGCCCCAGCGGCAGCACAAAGACCGGCAGCAGTTTGTTCAGGAAGAGCATGAAATCAGCGTGGACGGGGGACTTTCAACCGGCCTTTGATGAGCGCCAGCTTTTGCGCGCGCGTCAACTGCTTCAGCTGGTATTCGCGCTGGAGGGCCCGAGTCAGGCTCATCGGCCCCTCCTGATACAACACCCGGACCGGCCGGCGGGGCCGCGTATACTTGGCGCCTTTGCCCGCGTTGTGCACCGCGAGTCGCCGGGCAACATGCTTCGCCGTGCCGATATAAAGGGTCCGATCGGCGCATTTGAGGATGTAGACGTAGGCTCGCTTGGCTGGCATGGGTTCGCCCGAAGGTTGGCCGATCTGGCCGGCATGTGAAGCCATTCCGTGCGAGCGGCGGACCGCCACGTCTTACCCCTGGGCCCGCGCCTGTCTTCCACCGTGGCGGAATTTTGGCGTTGTTGCGCCGGAGAAGTCCGCCAAGGTTGGGATGAAATACCCTGATGCTCCGGACACGGGCTCTCCTCGCCTCGACCCCGGGCCATCGGGTAATCTGAACCTTTACGTCCGGCACTTCCTGCCGGTTTTTCTCATCTTATGTCTTTCCCCAAAAACTTTGTCTGGGGCGCCGCGGCAGCCGCCTACCAAATCGAGGGCGCTTGGAATGTCGACGGCCGCGGACCGTCGGTCTGGGACGTCTTTTCCCACCAAGAGGGAAAGGTCTTCGAAAATCACAATGGCGATGTCGCCTGCGACCATTACCACCGTTGGCGGGAGGACGTCGCGCTCATGCGCCAGCTTGGATTGCAGGCCTACCGGCTCTCGCTCGCCTGGCCGCGCATCCAGCCTACCGGCACCGGCACGCCCAACGCCAAGGGACTGGCCTTCTACGATCGCCTGATCGATGGCCTGCTCGAGGCGGGCATCACCCCCTGGGTGACGCTGTTCCACTGGGATCTGCCGCAGGCCCTCCAGCAACGCGGCGGCTTTCTCAATCGGGACATGGTCGAATGGTTTGGCGACTACGCCGCCATTGTGGCAGGCCGCCTCGGCGACCGCGTGAAACACTGGATGACGTTCAACGAGCCCCCGGTGATCATGGGCCTTGGTTATCACGAGGGCCGGTTTGCGCCGGGCCTGCGACTGCCGTTCGCCGACTGCTTGCTCGGCGCGCACCACCTGCTCATGGCGCACGGCCGTGGCGTGCAGGCGCTGCGCGCCGGCTGCCAGGGCAAGGTGCGCATCGCCATCGCGCACACGAGTCGCGAGCGCATCCCGGCCACTGAAACCAAACGCGACATCGAGGCCGCGCGCCGCGACTACTTCGCCAGCACCGGGCGCGTGATGTGGAATCTTTCGTGGTGGGCCGATCCCATTGTCTTCGGCCGCTATCCCGCAGACGGGGTGAAGGCCTTCGGGGCCGACATGCCGACGGTCACGGCCGCCGACCTGAAGCTAATCTCGCAGAAGACTGATTTCCTCGCCTACAATTGTTACACTGGCTGGCAGGTGCACGCTGACGCCCAGGGCAACGCCCAGCGCGTCCCCGGCGGCTGGGGCGTGGGCAACCCGCGCGGTACGCTCTCGTGGCTGGATGTCGCCCCGCAGTCGCTCTACTGGGCGGCACGATTCCAGACGGAACGCTACGGCCTTCCGCTCGTGTTTTCCGAAAACGGTTTCTGTAACACCGACTTCGTCCACCTCGACGGCAAGGTCCACGATCCGCAGCGCATCGACTTCCTCGCCCGTTACCTCAGCGGCATCCGTCGCGCCGTCAAGGAAGGCGTGCCTGTCGCCGGCTATTTCTACTGGTCCATCCTCGACAACTTCGAATGGGCCGAGGGTTACAAGGACCGCTTCGGCCTCGTGCATGTCGACTACCAGACCCAGAAAAGGACACCGAAGGACTCGGCCTTTTGGTATCGCGATCTCATCCGCAGCAACGGCGCCTCCCTCCCGCTTCCCCTGTGAAAAAAATCGTTCCCCTCCTCCTCGCCCTGACCGTCCCGGCCCTAGCCCTGGCCCAGAAATTCGAGGGCCTCGCCCTCACGCCCCCGATGGGCTGGAACACCTGGAATACCTTCGCCGCCAATATCAACGAGGATCTGGTCAGGCAGACGGCGGAAGCGATGATCGCGAACGGCATGCGCGACGCCGGCTACAAATACATCGTGCTCGACGACACTTGGTCCGCCTTGGAACGCGATGCCCGGGGCAACCTCGTGCCCGACCCGAAAAAATTCCCGAGCGGACTGAAGGCCCTGGGGGATTTCCTGCACGCGAAGGGATTCCTGTTCGGTATCTACAATTGCGCGGGCACCAAGACCTGCGGCGGTTATCCCGGCGGGCAAGGGCACGAATATCAGGACGCCCTGGCCTACGCCTCATGGGGCGTCGATTACCTGAAGTATGACTGGTGCAACCATGGCACCGCCGATGCGCGCGAAACCTACAAGACCATGCGGGACGCTCTGAGCGCCGCAGGCCGGCCCGTGGTTTTCAGCCTCTGCGAGTGGGGCCAGAACAAGCCGTGGGAATGGGCCGGCGACGTCGGCCACCTGTGGCGCACGACGGGCGACATCTACGATTCCTACGACGGCCGGAAGGGCTGGGCGATGGGCTGGAAGCGCATCCTCGACCTGCAATACTCCCTTGTCGAGGGCTCCGGACCCGACGGCCTCGGCAAATATGCCGGCCCGGGACATTGGAATGATCCCGACATGCTCGAGGTCGGCAAGGAGGGCCTGTCCTTCGCCGAGTCGCGCGCCCACTTCAGCCTGTGGTGCATCATTGCCGCGCCCCTCATGGCCGGGAATGATGTGCGACACATGACGCCGGAAATCCACGATCTCCTCACCGACCGCGACGTGATCGCTCTCGACCAGGATCCGCTCGGCAAGCAGGGCTTCCGCGCCCTGGCAGAGCCCGGCAAGAACATCGAGATCTGGGTCAAGGAACTCAGCCACGGCGAATGGGCCGTCTGCGCGCTCAACACCAGCAATGCTGCAGCGGACCTCACGGTGCATTGGGACCAGCTCTGGACGGTCCGAGGGCAGTTCTCGCTGCGCGATCTATGGGCGAAAAAGGACGCGGGCGACAATTCCAAGCCCTACACGGCCCAGGTCGCTCCGCATGATGTCCTGCTCTTCCGGCTGACCCCGGTGAAAAAATAACCCGCCAAGAATTTCCCCGAACCACCTCATGAAGCTCAAGATCGTCGGTCCCGCCCTGCCCAACATCCCCTGGCAACCCCGCCCCGCCGGCAATTCGGATCTCCTCTGGCGCTATGACCAGAACCCCGTTATCGGCCGCCGTCCGCTTCCCCACGTCACCGGCATCTACAACAGTGCCGTCGTGCCGTGGAAGAAACGGTTCATCGGCGTCTTCCGCACCGAGGGCATGGACCGCGTGCCGCATCTCCACGTCGGCCGCAGCCCCGACGGCTACAAGTTCACCTTCGAGCCCAAGCCGATCGATTTCAAGGGTGACCCCGCGGTAATTCCTCATGAGTACGCCTACGATCCGCGCGTCACGCTGATCGACGGCGTCCACTACATCACCTGGTGCAACGGCTACCATGGCCCGACCATCGGCATTGCGAAGACGACCGACTTCGTGAATTTCGAGCAAATCGAGAACGCCTTCCTGCCCTACAACCGCAACGGCGTGCTCTTCCCCCGCAAGGTGAACGGGAAATATCTCATGCTCAGCCGGCCGTCTGACACCGGCCACACACCCTTTGGCGACATCTTCACGAGCGAGAGCCCCGACATGATCCACTGGGGCAAACACCGCCACGTGATGGGCAAGGGCTGGCCGTGGTTCCAAGGCGTCAAGATCGGCGCCGGTCCCTCGCCCATCGAAACCAGCGAGGGCTGGCTGCTCATCTATCACGCGGTCACGGGCACGTGCAACGGCTTCGTCTACTCGATCAGCGCGATGCTGCTCGACCTGGAGCAGCCCTGGAAGGTCATTGTCTCGGCCAAGCAGGCCCTGCTCTGCCCGGAGGCGCCCTATGAACTCTCCGGCTTTGTGCCCGGCGTGTGCTTCCCGGTGGGTTGCCTCTGCGACAGTGCGACGGGCCGCCTTGCGATCTACTACGGCGCGGCCGACACGGTCTCCGCCGTGTGCTTTGGCGATGCCACGGAGATTGTCCGCTTCATGAAGGACCACCCGCTCAAGAAATAGCCGCGGCTCCGCCCGGACCGATTGCCCGCCCAGCCAGACCTTACCCTACCCATGACCACCCCCGTCCCGTTCGGAAAACTCACCGTCCGCGAGAAAATCTCCTATGGCTTCGGCGACCTGGCGTCCTGCCTCTACTGGCAGACGATCTCCGTCTATCTCGCCATCTTCTACACGGACATTTTCGGCATCACTGCGCTCGCCGCCGGCACGATGATCGGGCTCAGCCGCTCGTTCGACGCCTTCTTCGACGTCGTCATCGGGATGCTCGCCGACCGGACCAAGTCACGCTGGGGCAAATTCCGCCCGTATCTGCTCTACACCTGTGTGCCCATGGCCGTCGTGGGCTTCCTGACTTTCACGGTGCCCGATTTCAGCGACAAGGGAAAATTGATCTGGGCCTACGCGACGTTCAACGCACTGATGCTCATCTACACCACGATCAACATCCCTTACACGGCCATGCTGGGGGTGATCACGCCGAATCCGATCGAGCGCACCGCCCTTTCCTCCATCAAGTTTGTCGGCGCGTTTGCGGGCGGCATCATCATCTCCGCGACGCTGCTGCCCATGGCGAAGGTGGGCGGCTGGCTCGGAGCGACGACGGCCAAGCAGGGCTGGCAGATGTCCTTTGTGATCATCGGCGTCGCGTCAGTGGTTTCCTTCCTGATTGTGTTTTTCAACACGAAGGAACGCGTGCTGCCATCCCAAAAGCAGGAGACCACGGTGCTCAAGGACCTCGGCGATTTGGTAACGAACCGCCCTTGGCTCATCCTGCTCGCGACCACCATCACCTTCATCTTCTTCGTCGCCCTCAAGGGCAACGCCACCGCGCACTACTTCAAGTATTTCGTAGGCTCGCAGTCTCTGACGCTACCCTCGTTCCTCCCGGCCTCGATCGCCGGCACACAGACGTGGAGCTGGGAAAGTCTGGTCTCGATCTACAACACCATGAACCAGGTCCTGTCGCTTATCGGGGCCATGCTGGTGCCGCTGCTGGCCAGACGCATCGGCAACAAGCCCGCCTTCGTCCTGCTCTTCGTCGTCGCGATCATCGGCACCGCGGCGCTCTATTTATGCAAGTCGGAGCAGGTCTTCCTGATCTTTGGCGTGAATACGATTGCGTCGATCACCGGCGGCCCGCTGAGCGCGCTGCTCTGGGCCATGTATGCCGACACGGCGGACTACGCGGAGTGGAAGACCGGCCGCCGGGCCACCGCGCTCGTTTTCTCGGCCTCCATCTTCTCCCAGAAATTTGGCTGGGGCTGGGGCGGCGGTCTCTCGCTGATCATGCTCAATGGCGTCGGTTTCGTCGCCAATCAGGTCCAGACGCCGGCCGCGCTGCACGGACTGGTCAAACTGATGAGCCTCTACCCCGCGGCCTTCGGCGCGCTCGCCATCCTGATCTTCCTGATTTTCTACCCACTCAACGAAACCAAGATGATCCAAATCGCCGCCGACCTGAAAGCCCGCCGCGAAGCCGACGGCAATGTGCCCGTCTGATCCTTGCCCGCGAACACGGCCAGCGATCGTCACCGAATCGGAGGCGACAGCCGGGCCAGACCAGTTACCGTCATGAAAACGAAAATCTCCCCGCCCAGGATCAAGGCCCCCGCCGCCTGGACCAAACGCCTCCGGCGGATCCACGCGCAGCACGAGAAATTCCTCGGGCGCAGGAATACCGTCGACCCCGAGTGGGACAACGGCGTGTTCGACCGCTTCCGGTTCCCCGCGATTACCTACCGGCATGCCCCGATCGAGTGGCGCTATGACCTCAACCCGCAGACCAATCCGTTCCTCATGGAGCGCCTCGGCGTCAACGCTACGCTCAACCCCGGCGCGTTCTTCTGGAAGGGCAAGGTCCACCTGGTCGTCCGTTTCGAGGGCTACGACCGCAAGAGCATCTTCGCCATCGCCGAGAGTGCGAATGGCATCGACGGCTGGCGTTTCTGGCCGGAACCCGTGGACCTGCCGGAGCTCAAGCCCGAGACCAACGTCTACGATATGCGCATCACGTTCCATGAAGATGGTTGCATCTACGGCGTGTTCTGCGCCGAGGCGAAGGATCCCGGCGCGAAAGCCGGCGATCTCTCCAGCGCGGTCGCCCAGGCCGGCCTGGTCCGGACGAGGGATTTCAGAAAGTGGGAGCGCCTGCCGAACCTCCGGACCCCGGCCTCGCAGCAGCGCAACGTCGTGCTGCACCCGGAATTCGTGGACGGTCAATACGCGTTCTACACCCGGCCGATGGATGGCTTCATCGACGTCGGCGCCGGCGGCGGCATCGGCTGGACCCTCTGCAAGGACATCAACACCGGCGTGACCGGCCCGGAGCAGATCATCGACGGCCGGGCCTACCACACCATCAAGGAAGTGAAGAACGGCCAGGGCCCGGTCCCGATCAAGACGTCACAAGGCTGGCTGCATCTTGCCCACGGCGTCCGCGCCTGCGCCGCCGGCCTGCGTTATGTGCTCTACCTGTTCATGACCTCGCTCGAAGATCCGACGAGGGTGATCGCCCGGCCCGGCGGCCACTTCCTCGCGCCCTATGGCGACGAGGGTTTCGGCGACGTGTCCAACGTCACCTTCTCCAACGGCTGGGTCGAACTGCCGGACCGGCAGAAGACGGTGCTCATCTATTATGGCGGTTCCGACACCCGCTGCTATGTCGCGCGCTCGACCGTGGCGAAGCTGGTGGACTGGTGTTGCCACACGCCCGAAGACGCACTGACCACGCGCAAAGCGGTCGAGCAGCGCCTCGCCCTGATCCGCGCCAACCGCGCCCTGATCGGCTCCTGAAGGAAGGTCATTGCCCCGGGGCGGCCAGGGTGAGTGTGCTCGTTTGCGCGGGCACCGGGTGCTCGGTGACGGCCCCGGACGGCCAGCGCACGCGAATACTGCGGGGTGGATTCGAGTCCGGATAACCGAAGAAGCACGCCGCCACGGATTGGCTGTAATAGCCGGAGCCGGCTTCGATTTCACCGGACTCGCTTGAGCCGTCGGCCAGCATCAGGGTCAGAAGCGCCCCCACGGCGGTGGGATTTCCCGCCGCTCCTCGCAGCGACACCCGTAGCGAGTGGCGGTGGGTGACACCCTTGTTCCGGAAGACCAGTGACGTGCCGTTGTTCCGGCTGACGGCAAAATCCGGCCAGCCGTCCCCGTCGATATCGAGCACCACCAAACCCTTGGCGTCCCCCGGCACGACAAGACCGCTCTCCACCGGCGGCACCGCCGTGAAGCCCCCGTGGCCGTCGCCCCGCAGCAACTGGCTCAGCCCGCCGTCGAAACGTCCAACCACGGGTGCCGGTGCGTAACTGTTCTGCACCGCGTAGATATCGGCGTTGCCGTCGCCGTCAAAGTCGCCGGCCACGATTCCCTGCAGCGGTGCGATCTGTGCGATGCGCGGCAATGGTGCAAAGCGGAAGGTGCCGTCGGGCTGGCTCAGAAACACCCCGCTCCTGAGCTCGGTCGCGGCGAAGCGCCGGGCTGCAGCCAGTTTGTCCTCCCCCAGCACCTCGCCGAGCGAGGCCCGGGCGTAAAGGTCGTTTCGCGGAAACCGCTTCAGGATGGAAGGAAGGAAGGCGCCCAGCTCCTGGCGGCTTAGCCGCGGGTAGAGTTTGTCCCCTTCATAGTAGCCCTCGATCGCCAGCGGGCTTCGGTCCTCCTTGAATGCCCCGTAGACGATCAACGCCGGGTGCGCGGTATCGGCGTGATAGGGCGTGTTCAACCCGGCATTGCCGACGACATAGTCAGGCCGGCCGTCGCCATTGAAGTCGGCCGAGGCGATCGAACTCCACCAGCCGGTGCCGGCGCTGGCAAAGCCGGACTTCGCGGTCCAGTCAGAAAACCCGCGGCCCGCGTCGTTGTGGAAATATTTCACCTGACCCCATTCGAGGGCAACCAGCAGGTCGGGCCAACCATCGCCGTCCACGTCGCTCCACAATGCGGCTGTCACCATGCCGACCTCGCGCAACCCCGGGGCGAGCGTGTCGGTGACATCCTCGAAGCGGCCGCCGCGATTGGCGAACAGGGCGCTGCGCGGTGCCAGCGGGTAGGAACCCGGCAGCACCCGCGCGCCGAGGAACACATCCAGCCTACCATCGCGATCAAAGTCCGCCGCGACCGCCGCCCCGATGCTGGAGGCCAGGACCGGCAGAGTCCCGGCGGGCGCTGCGTGGAACCCGTCGCCACGGTTGAGCAGCAGCATCGGCTGATATCCGGGCGAGCCCGCCGGCAGGTTGTCGCCGCCGCGGGTCACCAGCAAATCGTTGCGTCCGTCGCCGTCGGCGTCGAGCAGCAGCACGGGGCCGTCGTTTACCGGCATCCCCTTGTCCGTGATGGCGCCATCCGCCGGGATGAACTTTCCCGCGGGCGAACCGAGCAGCAGGCGCGCGGGATCCTTGGTCGTGCCGCCGATGACCAGATCGTCACGACCACCACCGTTGACCTCCCCCGCGGCAAGGCCGGGTCCACGGCGGTTGAATCGCATCGGGAGCAGTCGTTGTTGCGCGGTCTCGTCGACCAGTTCCTCGCGGGAGGGCCAGGAGAGATTCTCCGCCTGGCTCACCTCCGAAAACTGTCCCGGAGGCGGTGGCTGGAGCGCCGCAGGTTTGATCGCTCCGGCCGGCTCCGTGACGGTGTAACGTTGGTCGACGGCGAGATTCTCGAAGGTCTGCACTTTCCCGCTTGGCCAGGTCACGACCATGCGGCTGACCACGTCGTCCTCCCCGAGCCCAAAGTGCACGATGGGCTCGCTGCTCGACATGTAGCCGCGGGCCAGCACGAGCTGCCGCACCTGGACACCGGAGGCGCTCTCGATCCGCACCGTGGCGCCGATGCCGAACCGGTTGGAGGTGGTGCCCCGCAGGTCCAGGACCAACCGGTGTCCGGTCGTGCTGTCATTGCGCAGCACCGTCACGCCGCCCTGGTAGTTGGCGTAGACGAGATCGAGGTCCCCGTCGCCATCGAGGTCCCCGAAGGCTGCACCAAAACTCACGCCCTTCTGGTCGAGACCCCAGGCCGCGCCGGTGCTCTCGAAATGCAGGTCGCCGAGATTGCGGAACGCGAGATGGGTCTCGGCCAGCACCGGACTGTTGCGCGCGATGCGCACGCGCTCAGCCGCACTCTCCGCCGTCATCATGCGCCGCATGAGATCGATGTTATGGATTTCCCGGTGCATGCCGTTCGTCACAAACAGGTCCAGCCGGCCGTCGTTGTCCAGGTCCTCGAACCGCACCGACCAGGTCCAGTCGGTGGCCCCGAGACCGGTCAGGCCGGCGGCCTCGAGGCAGTGGTCCGTGCCGGTGTTCAGGTAAACCGCGTTGCGCAGGTAATTCGGGACGGCCGTCGCCGTGTCGGCGGGATCCGGGTTCCGGCTGCGCGCCTCGGCCATCGAACGCTGGTCCTTTTCGTGCGAAGTCGCGGCCATGTCGGCCACCATGAAGTCGATGAGTCCGTCGTTGTTGAGGTCGCCGAGGTCGGCGCCCATCGAGGAATAGGGCGTGTGCGGCACCACCTGGTCGATGACATTGGTGAACGTGCCGTCGCCGTTGTTGCGGTAGAGAAAATCGGGCATGGCGAAATCGTTCGCCACGTAGAGATCGGGCCAGCCGTCGTTGTTGTAGTCCCACCACGTGGCGGAATTGCCCTGCGTATCGCCGCCCGCCATGCCGGCACGCGCGGTCACATCCGTGAAGGTGCCATCGCGATTGTTGTGAAAGAGATAGTCAGGCTGACCGCCCGGATGCCCCGCGTTGTCGAGCAGGTTGGTTTGGACATAAACGTCGAGCCAGCCGTCGCGGTCGTAGTCGCAGAAGGCGGCCATGAGCGAGCCATCCTTCACGTCGAGACCATAGGCGTGGGCCATCTCCTTGAACGTTCCGTCGCCTTGGTTGATATAGAGGAGATTGGGTGCGCCGAAGCGGCAGACGTAGATGTCCAGCCGGCCGTCATTGTTGACGTCGACGAATGTCACGCCCTGCTTCCAGATCTTCGCCGCCTCGCCCTTGTCGCCCACCCCCGCTTTTTCCGTGACATCCTCGAATTTGAAATTTCCCAGGTTGCGGAACAGCCGGCAGCTCTCGGTCTTGCTCACCACGAAGATGTCGGGCCGGCCGTCGCCATCGTAGTCGCCGATCGCCACCCCGGTGCCGATGGGACCGAGTTCGAACTCATGGTAGAGTTGGTTCCACATCCGGGGGTCGGCATAGTCATTGGCGGTCCGTACGCCGGTCTCCTCGGGCGTCAGCTGGGTGAACAGGGTGGTGCCACGGGGCACCGACCGGGCCGCCAGCGGGCGGCCGGAGATTCCCGTCTCGCCCCGGGTTGCGGCCGTGGCCGTCAGGCAGCCGGCCACGGTCGCAAGGAGCAGACCGCCTCGAAGGGCGCTTCGTGTTGTCCGCTGACCGGTTAATGAAGCGGCGTCCGGCATGGAGGAGCGCCGGGCTTCACTGCCCGGCCCGGGCGGCACCCAGCCGCTCCAGCCTTTCGATCAGTTCAAGGCAGGAGCGGCTGTTGTGATACGGACACTTCCAGACGCTCTGCTTGGCGTAGGGTACGGGCGTCCCGTCGCGCTGGACCGAGCCGAGCCAGTCGCCGTTCTTCCGGTCGACGAATTTCCGCCCGATGTAATCCCAACTGCGCTGCGCCGCGGCGAAATACTGCGGGTCCTGCGACAGCTGGTAGGCGTTCAGGAAACCCACCGCCGCCTCCGCCTGGGACCACCAGTCCTTGTTGGTGTTGGCCGGCCCGCGGGCGTTGCCGTCGTTGAACACCCCGCCATCGGCGTCCACCCCCTGCTCCGCGGTCACCCGCGCGAGGGCCAGCGCCACCGGCTTGACCTGTTCGCTCACCGCCGGGTTGCCCAGCACCTCGGCCGCCTCGACCAGCAGCCAGCTGAGCTCGATGTCGTGGCCGTAGGAATACTCCTCCCCGATGGGCGTCCAGTCCGCCTGCATGAAGAGCACCAGGTGGTGGGTGCGCGCGTCCACGATGTGCGTCAGCATCAGCCCGATGAGCTCACGCTGGCGGGCCTTGAGCCCGTCATCCGGCCAGACCCGCAGCAGGTTGGTGAAGGCCTCGAGGATGTGAATGTGTGAATTCTGTGATTTCGGCACGTTGGTCGACCCGAGTATGCTGGGATCGTCGCGCGCCGGCCGCGCCCACTCGCGGGTGAACGCATCGAAATAGCCCAGGTATTTGTCGTCGTGCGCATGCCGGTCCATCACCCGGTAGAGCGCGATGGCCTCGTCGAGCGCGGCCTTTTCTCCGGTGGCGCGATAATATTCACTCAGGCCATAGATGCCGAAAACCTGCCCGTATACCTGCTTGCGGCGGTCGAGCGGCTGGCCGTCCGCCGAGACCGACCAGTAAAGCCCGCCTTGCTCCCGGTCCCGGAAACGGTCCATCAGGTCCCGGTAGGCCCAGCGCGCCATCTCGAGATATTCGGGATCCGGGTAGCGGCGGTGGGCCGCGGAGAAAGTCCACAGGATGCGGCTTGTGAGCAACGCGCCGCGGGGGGCGCCGTCGTCGATCCTCATCTGCTCGTCGATCGCACCGTGAAACCCACCGCGCGTGCGGTCGCGCGCGTTCCTCAGCCAGAATGGCAGGATGTTCCCCCGCAGTTCCTTTTCCGCGCTCGTCGACAGCGCCCGAAAGTCCGCGGGCGTGGGCGGCGGAGTGCCGGCCGAGGCTGACGCCGCCGCCGCGAGAGAAAGCATGATCAGGCCGGGTCGCATGTTAGGGCGCGAGGCTGTTTCAACCGGCCAGGATTCCCTCAATCCGGGTCAGTTCATCGGCGGACAACGCCGGGTGTTGCAGCGCGCCATGGATGTCCTCGATCTGCGAGACCTTGCTCGCACCGATAAGCACGGTGGTGATTTCCGGGCGACGCAGCAGCCAGAGCGTGGCGAGCTGCGCGAGCGTGTTGCCGCGCGCCACGGCGACCTCGTTGAGTGCGCGCACCTTGGCGAGGACCGCCGGTGTAATCTGCTCGGCCCGGAGGAATCCGCCCGGCTTGCTTGCCCGTGAGCCCTCCGGAATGCCCGCCAGGTAGCGATTGGTGAGCAGTCCCTGCGCCAGCGGCGAAAAGGGAATGCAGCCCGCGCCGACCTCGGCGAGCGCCGGCAGGAGTTCCGGCTCCACCCAGCGGTTGAACATGTTGTAGACCGGCTGGTGGATGAGCAGCGGCACGCCCAGGCTCTTCAAGATGGCGGCGGCCTGGCGGGTCTCGGCGGCCTGGTAGTTGGAAACGCCCGCGTAGAGCGCACGGCCCGAGCGCACCGCATCCGCCAGCGCGGTCATCGACTCCTCCAGCGGCGTGTCGGGATCGGGGCGGTGGTGGTAAAAGATGTCCACATAGTCGAGGCCAATGCGCTTGAGGCTCTGGTCGAGCGATGCGAGCAGGTATTTGCGCGAGCCCCACTCCCCGTAGGGCCCGGGCCACATCAGGTAGCCGGCCTTGGTGGAGATGATCAGTTCGTCGCGGTGGGCGGCGAAATCCTCCCGCAGGAGCCGGCCGAAATTCTGCTCGGCCGAGCCCGGTGGCGGCCCGTAGTTGTTGGCGAGGTCGAAATGCGTGATGCCGAGGTCGAAAGCGCGGTGCAGCATCGCGCGCTGGTTCTGCAGGGGATCGGCGCCACCGAAATTGTGCCAGAGACCCAAGGATATGCGCGGGAGTCTGAGGCCGCTGCGGCCGCTGCGCGCGTAGGGAATCGACGCATATCTTTGCGGGTTCGGGGTGTAAACGCTCATGCCCCAAGACTTGCCGGCGGCGGATTAATTGGAAGGGAAAAGCGCCAGCGCCAGCAGCGCATCGCCGGCCGGCGGCGGACCCGAATCGTCCAGCGTGGCCGACAAGCCGGCCGCCAGTGCCCGGGCCCGCGCGGGCGGCACCCCCGCCTGCAGTGCCAGCGATTCCGCGGACGGGGCATCGCCCCCGGCGGGCGGGCGCACAAAGAATCCCGCCGGCAATCCGGCCGCCACGGCCAGATAGACGCCGCTCTTCCCATCAAGATACGTCTGCCCGGCCCGCTCCAGCAGGCTGGCGGCCAGCGCCTCCACCTCGGGGCGACGGGCGGCGCGACCGTATTCGCGGCAACCGAGGGCAAGGGCCGTCCAGTCCGCCGGGGCCGCCGTTTCGTTGGCCGCGACAAAGCGGCGCGGTTCACCATCCGGCCCGAGCCCAAATTGTTTTTTCAAGGCCTCGAATGTCCGGGTCGCCGCATCGAGATAGATCTTTCCGCCCGGCTGGGCACCCACCCTCGACAATGCTGCCAGAAGCAGGCCGTGCGCCCCGGCCGTGGCGCGCTCGTCGCGGATCGGCGCCGGGCGCTGCGACCGCACCGCCAGCAGACGGGCGGCGGAGCCCGTGACCTCGGCCTCGCCCGACGCCGTGGCATGCAGCAGATTCCTTCCCTTCAGACGCCCGGAGGAATCATCTTCCGCGGTGATGTTGCCCGCCGCGGTGACGCCGTGGGTCTGCTTGAAGGCCGCGGCGTCCTTGCCGAGCGCGGCATCAATCTCCGCCTCGGTCCAGGCATAATAACCCGCAAATTCGTCGCCCGTGGCATCCTCCGCCGCCGCGAAGGTGCCGTCGGCATGGCCCAGCCGGTTGAGGGCGTAGTCGAGTGCGCCGCGGGCTGCCGCGGTGAAAGCCTTTTCGTCGTCGCCCTGCGCCGCATCGAGGAAGGCCAGCGCGAGCCGCGCCTGATCAGCGACTGACTTCTGCTGGTAGGGAATCCGCCAGGCGACATCCGTGGCGTAGCGGAAGAATCCGCCGTCGAGCGGATCGCGCAGCGCGCTCGTAGCCAGCG
This sequence comes from uncultured Oleiharenicola sp., assembly GCA_964652485.1. GTDB lineage: Bacteria > Verrucomicrobiota > Verrucomicrobiia > Opitutales > Opitutaceae > Lacunisphaera. The sequence continues at coordinate 23,712 of CAZZDB010000006.1, read as the reverse complement.
CCCGCAGGGTCGCCTGCGCCGCGGCGCGGTCCGCGGGTGATCCCCGCAGGAGAAACCGCAGCAGTTCAGGTTCGGGATATTTTGGTGCCTCGCCGAAGCCGCCATGGGTGGCATCGAGCGAGGCGCGCCATGCTTCCGCCGCGGCGGCCAGCTGCCCCTTGATCCTTTCCGCCAGCACCGGCCCGGCGACGGCCGGCAATTCGGGTGCCATCAGCGAAGCGACGGCCTCGGCCGCGCGGGTGCGGCAACCCGCGGGATCGGTGGCCCACGCGCTCTGCACCTGTTGGGCAAATTTCATGAAACTCGCCTTGCCCCACTCCTCAGTGGGCGGCAGGTAGCCGGAGCCCTCGTAGGGCTGCAGCTCGGGCGTGAGCCACAGGTGGGCCGGCCAGGTGGAGACCTGCTTCACATTGCGCAGGTAATACCGGGCCAGGGCCGCCACGGCCGGCTGCTCGTCGCGATCGACGATCACGCAGATGAAATTCTTGTTCAGGAAGGCCGCGGTGTCGGCGTTGGCGAACGTCTGCCGGCAGGTTGCGCGGCTGAGTTCGCTGAGGAATGAGCCGATGAAGACATACACCGGCCGGCCTTCCGCCTTGGCACGTTGCAGCACCGCCGCGTCCCATTTCTGCCATTCGACCGGACTGTCGGCGCTCGCACGCAGAAAAGCGGATGGCTCGTTCTTCAATCGTTCCGCCCCAAAGCCGGAACCAAGGCCCGCGACGAGGGCGATGAGAAGCCAAGCGCGACTCCACCGGCGGCCGGATGACGGCTTAGTGGGCAGGGGACCGAGCGGTAGAGCGGCAGGCACCGGGAAAAAATAGGGGCTGGCCACGAAAGGTGGCCAGCCCAAATAGGCCGCCGGAGACCGATGAAGCGGAGGCCGGCGCCGGTGGGAGCAGCAAAGATATGCCCGGCCTACATTTTCAGGGTCGTCTGGAGATAGAAGAAATTGGCGTCGCTGCTCGCGCCGGTGGCGCCCAAATACGGGCCGGCGTAGAATTTCGAATAACCCACCTCAAACGCCGCCCACGAACGCGGCGTCCAGCTGGCGGTCAGGTCCAGCTCGCCGCCAAGACGGGTCGGAGCGCCTTGCGCCGCAGCATTGAGGGGGCGTACGGTTGCGACGCCGTTCTTGCGATACCACGCGTCCTGGGATGAATAGAGAGAGAACCAGTGGTAATCCAGGCGCAGGAGCGTCTTGGGCAGCGGCGTGGCCCGCATCGTGGCGACAAATTCGCGCATGTTCTTCCAGCTGATCAAATCCATGAAGCCATACCATTTGTGGCCGCTGGGAAAGAGCGTCATGAACGAACCGTTCTTGTCATCCTTCCGGTTGGTATCGCCGGAAGCGACATTATATTCAACGTCGAAGCGGAGTTTCCCGGGAGCGCCCGCCGGCGTGTAGCCAACCAGCGTGTGGAGAGCCCAGGCCTGTTGCTGCAGCGTCGGTGTGCTTCCGGCATACGAGCCGATCGCCGTCGTGGTCTGGCGGTTTACGTTGCCCCATTGCCACGCGCCCTCAAATTCAGAATCGACCTCTCCCTCCTTGGGCGGACGCACGAACCGGGTGCCCAGGGTGAATATATCCTGCCCGATGTCATATGCCGCAGCGGTGCGCGCCGCCGCGGGGATCGCCGCGGTCGGCGCGTTGTAGACCGGGCTGTTGTCCTTCTTGTCGCGCCAGAGCAGGTAGCCTTCGAGCGAACTGGTCTGGTCGAGCTTGGAGGTGACGTAGAGACCGCTGAACAGGTCGTTTGCGCTCGAACGATCGAATTTCCAGCCATCGCCCAGGTTCGTGCCGTCGATGTTGACGACACTGCTCACAAAGAGCGTGGCGGTGGTTTTTCCGGGGACCACCGTCCAGGTGAATTTGCCGGCATCGAAAGTGCGGGCAAAATTGTTCCACTCCGCCGGACCGACCAGCCGTTCCTCCCCGAAGGCAAGGACTTGGCGACCGAGCGTCATGCTGAAGGACGGATCCTTGGGGTCGGCCCACGTCACGGCTGCGATCCGGAGGTCCAACGCATCATTGCCTTCCGCCCCGAGAATGAAGGGGACCTTGGGTCGCTCGGAGTCCCATTCCCGCGCGTCCTGCAGCTGCAGTTGCAGGGTCACGCTGGAATCCGGTTTCCAGGTGAAGCCCATCCGGAGACGCTGGACAAACCACGAGCCGTCGGTGGGGGAATGCGCCGCCGAGTTGAAATCAAAATTCTCCTGGCGGTCCTCGTAGCGGAGGCGTTCGCTGATCTCGACGACTCCTCGTCCGTCATCGAAGGTGAGCGGCTTCAGGGTGGCGGGAAGCCCCGGGGCGGGGGCATCGGCGGCGCGGGCGGTCAGGGCCGCACCGAACAGCAACAGGGAGACGAATGCTCCGAGCGTGGAATGTTTCATGAATGCGTAGTGTTTGGATTAGGGGTTGGCAGGGGTAAACAGGAGCACCGGCCCGTCGCAGCGCGACACGGCGATGGCGGGATGTTTGGCACCGGGGGCCGCCAGGGCCACGGCAGAGCGGGCCTCGCCCACGACGCTGAGGCCAGACTGCGCGGGGGAAAGCGACGTGAAGCCGCCATGGCCGTCGCCCTTGAGCAGCAACCCTAGGCTGCCGTCGAAGCGTCCGGTGCTGGGTTCGGGACCGAAATTGTTCCCCGCCACGAAGAGGTCGAGCTTGCCGTCACCATCAAGATCGCGCGCAATAATGGTGTTGATCGGTGCGATTTGCGCGGTCCGCGGCAACGGCTGGAACCTGAACTTGCCGTTTTTCTCCTGGATGAACACCCCGCTGGCCAGTTCGGTGGCGGCGAGTTTCCGCACCTTGGCCAAATGATCGGCTCCGAAGATGTCCTCCACCGTGGCCTGGGAATAGGCTAGGTAGGTGGGGTATTTCTTCGGCAGCCACGGGAATACATAGGCCAGCTTGCTCCGGCCGCGCAACGGGTAGAGCTTGCCACCCTCGTATTGCGCCTCGATGAGCTGTTCCTTGCCGGTACCGTCAAAGTCGCCGGCATAGAGCACGGTCGGCTCGGCGGCGGAGGCGTGATACTTGGTGTTGAGGCCGACATTGCCCGCCACCAAATCCAGCCGGCCGTCACCGTTGACGTCGGCCACCGTCAGCGCGCTCCACCAGCCGGTGACTCCAGCGAGGCCAGCCTTGGCCGTGAGATTCTCGAAACCCTTGCCGGTGTTATGGAAATAGGTGATTGGTCCCCACTCCGTGGCGACCAGCAGATCGGGGCGTTTGTCCCCATCCACATCGGCCCACACCGCGGCCGTGACCATGCCGATGTCGCGCAGGCCGGGGGCCAGTGTGTCCGTCACGTCGACGAGTTTCCCGCCGACATTGTGGTAAAGGAAGCTGCGGGGCGTCGCGGGATATTTGCCCGGCACCACGCGACCACCGACGAACAAATCCACCTTGCCGTCGCCGTCGAAGTCCGCCGCCGCGACTGCGCCCGTGCTCTCGCCGTCGGCCGGCAGCGTCCCGGCGGGAGCCAGGCTGAAGTTGCCGTGGCCGTCGTTGAGGTAGAGCCGGTCGTTGAGCGAGGAATCGCCCTGCGGCTTCTGCACGCCGCCGGCGGAGATGAACAGGTCAGGATGGCCGTCACCGTTGACGTCGAGGAAGGTCGCCCCGACGTCGTCGGATTCCGTGGCCTGCGCCCACGGCTGGGACGTTGCGGGCTTGAAAGAGCCGTCGGCCTGCCCGAGGAACAGCTCGCCCGCCTGACCGGCGGTGCCGGTCACGAAGAGGTCCGGCAGCCCGTCGCCGTTGACGTCCGCGGTGGCCAGCACGGGGCCCAGACCGTTGAGCCTGCGCGGCAGGAGCCGCTGGCGGGTAAACTCGTCAAACGGGCGCAGCGTGTTGCTGTGTTTGAGGCCATGGCTGGCGGCGGACTCGGTGAAGAGTGCGCCGGGGGCCGCCGCCATCTTGAAGACGGCAGGCGCGGGCTTGAAGCCCTCGGGCAGTGCCGGCTCCGTGACGGTAAGGAGCTGGTCGGCGGGGAGATTCTCCAGCACTTGCACCTGGCCGCGCGGCCAGTTGATGGTGAGTTTCTTGATCGCAGTGTCTTGGCCGAGGCCGAAGTGCACAAGCGGGAGCTCGCTGGACGCGATGCCGCGCTCGGTGAAGAGTTGCCGCACCTGAACACCCGAAGCCGTCTCGATCAGGAGCTCGGCGCCGATGCCGTCGAGGTTGGGGGCGCGGCCAGCGAGCTTGATGACCGCTCGGTGGCCGCTGATCGTGTCGTTGCGGATGACGGTCGGGGGCTCGCCGTAGTTGGCGAATACAATGTCGAGATCACCGTCGCCATCGAGGTCGGCGAGGACACAGCCGAAGCTGACACCGACATGGTCGAGGCCCCATTCCTTGGAAACGTTCGCGAATTTCAAGTCACCGAGATTCTGGTAGGCCAGCGTGCTCTCACGACGCGGCTGGGCGTTTTTCCAGACATTGGCGCGCGCGGTCAGCGTGGGGGCGACGTTTTGCTTGTCGACGAGGTCGGCATCGATGAAGTTCCGGATCATCCCGGCGGTCTCGAAGACGTCGAGGCGGCCGTCGTTATCGAGGTCACCGAGGCGGGCAGACCAGGTCCAACCGGTGGCATCCATGCCCGTGAGGTGCGCGACCTCCGCAAAGCGGTCGGTGCCGGTATTGAGATAGACGGCACTCCACATGTATTGGGGTATGAGTTCGGTCACACGTTCCATCTCCCACAGCCCGCGGCCGATCTCCTCCATGCCGGTCATGAACTCCGCGTGGTTGCGGTCGCGCATGTCGGTGATGATGAAATCCATGAGCCCGTCGTTATTGATGTCGCCCGCATCGGCGCCCATGGAGAAATAAGTGACGTGCGGCAGGCGCTCGTCGACGACATCGGTGAACGTGCCGTCGCCTTTGTTCAGATAGAGCCGGTCGGGCGTCTCAAAATCGTTGGCGCCATAGATGTCGGGCCAGCCGTCGTGATTGATATCCATCCAGATGGCCGTGTGACCCTGCGTGAGGCCCCAGATGCCGGACTTGGTCGTGACATCGGTGAAATGACCGTTGCCATCGTTGTGGAAAAGATAGGCGCGACGGCCCTGCGGCGCCTTGGAAAAATCGAGGATATTGGTGACGATGTAGCAGTCGAGGTAGCCGTCGCGATCATAGTCGGCGAAAATCGCGTGCACGGAGGCGTCCTTGACGTCCAACCCGTAAGCCTTGGCGCTTTCGGTGAATGTACCGTCATGATTGTTGATAAAAAGCAGATTCGGCGCGTCGTAACGGCAAACGTAGATGTCGGGCCAGCCGTCCTGGTTGATATCCACCACTGTCGCTCCCGTTTTGCTCGAGCCCTCCTCGTTGCACGTCACGCCAGCCGCAGCGGCCACGTCGACGAACTTGAAGGGTGCCGTCTGGCGGTAGAGCGCGCACGGGCCGTTTTTCGAGACCGCGAATATCCCCGGCCGGCCGTCGTGGAAGAAGTCGCCCACTGCGATGCCGGTCTCGACGGCACCGAGCGTGAGTTCGCGAAAACGGGCGCCCCACATGCGGGGATCGTTGAAGACGTTGGGCACATTCACGCCGGTTTCAGCAGGCGAGAGCACCGAGAAGGCCTTGGCGCCGGCCGGCGGGGGAGTGCGCGCCTGCAACGGGACGGCGGTGTAGTCGGCGGCGAGGGCGAGCGAGGCCATGCAAGCGAGCAGGGCGGCGAGGAGCGTGGATTTGAACATGACGTTAGGCGTGGTTGAGTGAATTGGAGAGGATGGTCCGTTGGCTGCCAACCGGACTTGGGTGGACAAGCAAATAGGCCAGCGCGAGTGGAGCCGTGTAACTACCAAAGCGCTCAACGACCTCCCAGGCTGGAGCGCCGGCAAAAAGAAAAAGGCTTTCAGTGGCGAGCTTCCACCCACAAACGCCGAGGAGCAGCGCCGGCGACGGACGGACCAAAACGCCGCACGCCAGCACCAGATCGAGCAACCCGGCAGCGGAAATGAAACCGACTGGGCCGTGCGGCCAGACTGTCGCGAAATTGCGTGCAAAGGATGGGTGCGCATCCAGCAGCGTGCAACCCGCATGGCCCGCGAGGAGCGTAAATGTCACGAGACGCAGGATCCAGTTCAGCCGCCCGGGGGAAACGACGCCCGTCGTTCCCGGCGAAAACAGACGGCTGAACCATGCACCGCGCCACCCGGCAACCGCCAGGAGCGCCATTGGTACGCCATAATTGCCGGCTCGCTCCCAGAATTCCCAGCACGACTCACCCGAAAGCGGGCGCAGGAGCGCGGTCCACACCCCCCACGCGGCGGCCCAGAGGAGCAGGGCGCGGGACGGCCAGACCAAGGCGAGGCAGCCGACAGTGATATCCATGGCGCCGACCCAGGGCATGAGCCGCCAGGCCCAAGGCTCGCTGACGCCGCCGACGGCAAAATAAGGCACCCATGCCGCCTTGGTAATCAGGCCGAAAGCCCCGTGTCCGACGAAACAGCCGGCCACACCGGCGCGGAGAATCCACGGAAGCAGTGATCCGGCGGACTGGTCGGACGGGTGAAGGATGGTCGCACTCTGCATGCGGACAAAGGAACGGCAGATGCTATTGCAACGGCAACAGGGCGTGCCCGAGGGTCCAGTCAGCGATTTTCGTCCCGGCCTTCTGCGCTTCAAGATTGTCGGACATGGTGTGAATACCGCCCCAGACCCGGCTCATGCCCGCCTCCTTTTGTGCGTCCGAGAGTTTCTTGAAGGTGCGCACGGCACCCGGCAAGGCATCGGAAGTAACGGAGAATTCGATGTCATCGGAGCCGAAAAACACGGCCAGAAGGCGCGCACCGGCCGCCGAGAACGTGCTGTGTCCCGACGTGTAGGAGGGGAACGGCGGCGAGGGCATGTTGGGAATGAAATCCGGGATGGCTTCCGCCTTGGGGTTAAGCTGCTGGTTTACCTCGCGCAGCGCCGTCTCAGGGCGCCAGACGTTGTAGTAGAATTTCGTCTCCCAGCAGGAGATGGCGGAATCGGCCTCGGCGAAGTTGAGCAGCGCAAAGAGCCGGGCGGCCTCGGGCACGGAAAGATTTTTGCTTCGTGCCAGGTCTTCGGCGATCATGTTCCAGTGGCCGGGCGGGGTGCTGGTGCCCAGGTCATCATTCCAAAACGGCGTGCTCAGCGTTTCGTATTCAGTGCGGTCGGCGTGGTCGCGCCCGCCGTGCTTGGCGACGAAGGAGAGTTCCTCGGCATAGGCCTCCGAGCCGAGCGACTCCGGCGGCGGGCAACGAAACTGATCCTGCGAGCTTAGCACGAAAGGCGTCACCCGGCCCCAGAACGGCAGGAGGGGCGGACGAAACTGGGATGGCGTCTCCCGCCATTTGCCGGGCTCAGTGCTGGAATAATTTCCCGGAATCGGTTTGTTGTAGCCGGCTTTCGAGATCTTCTCGAGCACGAGCTGGGCGACATGCTCGCCCCACGCGATGCCGTCCTTCTTCGCCGGCCCGTCGGGAATCGCGGCAAGCGCCTTCTCATAGGCGACCTGCAGGTTGTGCGGATTGGAAGTGGCACTCCAGAGCGCGACCATTGTCGTGTGCGCAGCGCCGGCAATGGCGGCGTCCATGTCCGCGCCAGCGGGGGCGGGATCGTTGACGAGCCAGCCGTGGTGGGTGCGGGTTATACCGTTGACCGCATCAAAGATCGCCGCGTGAAAAGTGGCGAAAAAGAACGACGACATGGGCGGCGGATTGCGCGCCAGCCGCGTGGCATCCAAGGCCTGATTGTTCCAATAGAGCACGGCGTTGTCGCCAAAGGCAAACGGGCTGGTGAGCGCAATGGCGGCCAGAGCCATCACGATAATGCGTGGTAGTTTCATGCTTGGGGTAGGAGGTGGAGGTCGGTTCGCTTGCGTGCAGCGAATGAAAACGGGCGGAAGTTGGGAGATTTCAATGTATCTGGAAACCCCGCAGGGACGAAGTGCCGCGATTTTGGGGCGAAATGAAAGACGCCCGGCAGCTCGGTGTGACCCGAGGACCCACCCACCCTCACCTTCGTGCCACCGCCACGGTTGTCCGCCCGAAAATACACGGCCCCGGGAGCGACGATACTCACCGGGGCCATGACCCTAAACTAGACCTAAAAAACTAAACCATCAGAACTGCTACATGAGCGATGAATGTGGGGAACGCATTCACCGAGTAAACTCATCTGGGACCACCCGCCGAGGATCTGTGGCGAAATGCGGAGACCACCCCTTCCCGGCGTGCCAGCCGGCCAGCCCAGGTGGGCCGCTGCAGCGGTCCGCTATTCGGCGGCCTCGCCAGCAACGAATTTCGCCAACCGGCCGCGGTGGTTGCGGCTGAGCGGCAGCCTGGTGCCATCGCGCAACAGCACGACGTAGTCGCCCTGCACGCCTGGCTGCAACTCCTTGATCTGGTCGAGATGCACCAGCGCGGAGCGGTTGATCCGGGCGAAACTGACCGGGCCGAGCCGGGCCTCCAAAGCGGACAGGGTTTCCCGCACCATCATGGACGTGGCGGCCAGATGCAGGACCACATAGTTGTCCGCCGCCTCGATCCAGAGGATCTCGTCGGACTTCAGGAACACGAGCCGGCCGTCGGCCCGGACGGCCAGCCGTCCGGGCGTCTTCTCCGGTGCAGCCGCGGTCCGGAGCAGACTCTCGATTCTTCGTCCCAAGTCGCCCGCGCGCCTGGCTTGGAGATGCTCCGCGGCGCGCCGGACCGCGGTTTGCAGCCGGGCACGGTCGAATGGTTTCAGCAGATAATCGACGGCCTGGGCGTCAAACGCATCGAGGGCGAAATGCACGTGGGCCGTAACAAAGATTATGGCGGGACGGTTCGCCTCGGGGATTTCCTCCAGCACCTGCAGGCCGTCACCGCCAGGCATCTGCATATCGAGGAACACCACGTCAAGCGGTACTTCCTTGATGACCGCAATCGCCTCCGTGCCGCTGGCGCACTCCCCCGCGATCTCAATCGACGGCTCGTCACGTAGCATAGTGCGCAGACGTTCGCGGGCGAGCGGTTCATCGTCGACAATGAGGGCCCGGAGCACATCCAGACCCGCTTTTTTCTCTCCGGAACTCACTTGGATTGGGATTGAGCGCTGATCACCTCGTGAAGCGTGACAAAGAAAATGAGCGGCGTGCCGCGATCGATCCCTTGCGGCCATTCTTTCTGCCCGAACGAAAGGTCGGGCGGAAGGACCAGGATGGCCTGGCTGGTGGGGGACATGAGCTGGACTCCTTCCGCTACACCAGGCAACAAGTCCGCCAGCTTCACCCGGGCCTGTTCAAAACTGACCTGGGGCAACTGGGTCTTACCGTCAGCGGCGGTCGCGATGCAACTCACGACGACCGTATCGTCGGGACCGGGCCTGGCTCCAACGTTGCCTCCTTGGACGCTGTAGCAGAGACCGCTGTCGGTTTCGTGGAGGTTAAAGTGTTTCCGCACCTCCTTGATGTATTGCTTGAGCCGCTCGGGTCGGGTCAGTTCGGCCGCGGCTTGCTGCTTCTCGCGCGTCTCGATTTCCTGGACCCGCCGGCCCATTTCGGAACTCACCTGCCGGGCGGCATCGTCGTAGGGATAGGCCTTGCCATGAAAGGCCCCGCGCACGCCTTCGATGAAGGCCTCAATCTGCTCCTCACTCCAGCCCAGGGAGTCCAGACGGCTGCTTTGGGCGAAGGACGAACCGATGGCCGCGAAAGCCGCGAGGGGAAAGACCTGAGCGGCCGCCTGAGGGATCGGAGCCCCAGTCTCGCCGGAAGATGCGGGCGGTGCACTGCCGGTCGCGCTCGCGGCCAACGGGAACCACAGGAGCACACAGAGAATCGGGGCGAAACGCAGGGAGGTCATGGCAGGGATGATTTGCTGACAGGCATGGGAAAGCTCTTGAGTTTAACCAAGGTGGGGGTCGCCACGCCTTCGCGGATCTCGTAGAGATGGTTGATCTCCAATCCGGTCACGACCTGAGTGATCCCCGTAACCGGCCAGAATACCTCCACGCGCTTGATGTGCCGGGCCTGCGCCAGGCCGATCTCCCGCCGCAGGGGCGAGGCACCGAAGCTGCCGCCACTGCCCACCGTACTGTAGATCGCGCGTTCGCCCCCCTCGTTCTCGACGACGACCTTGACCCGCGCCCCGATGGCGGCGCGGTTGGTCTTCACGCCCACTAGCTTCAGCTTGAGCCAGTTGTTGCCGTGGCCGGGATTGGCGAAAAGCTGGTTGGGATAGTGATCCGACTCGACCGCCCCGCCGACCGACGAATAGATGTCCTGCGTGCCGTCATTGTTGATGTCGCCAAAGGCGATCGCATGCCCCTTCTGCAGCTGCCCGAAGCCGCCGGAGGTCGTCACATCCTGAAAGCGCTTGCCGCCGTCGTTGCGAAACATCCGGTTCGGAATGAGCGTGGCCAGATCCGGATCACCCGTGCCCACGTAGAAGTCGAGCCAGCCGTCGTTGTCGAGGTCGCCGAAATTGCAGCCCATCGTGTGCAGCAATTTGCTCACCCCGGCCTCCTTGCTGACATTCTCGAAGGTGCCGTCGCCCTTGTTGCGGTAGAGCCGCGCCCGCTGGCCGGTATGCGGCCGCCCGAGGTAGTCGGCGGCCACGTCGCCGACATCCCGCATCGAGTAACCGGTGACCATCAGATCGAGCCAGCCGTCGTTGTCGTAATCCCAGAACCAGCAGGGGAAGCTGTACTCCGGCTCGGTCACGCCCGCCGCCTCGGCCACGTCGGTGAACCGCCAGGGCGCGCGAGGGGACTTGTCGGCGCCGGCCGGACCGTCGTTGCGCAGGAGCAGCTTCGGCCCGTCGCGGTTGGAAAGGAACAGGTCCGGACGCCCGTCGTTGTTGAAATCGCCGCTCACGACGCCCTTGTAGAATCCCACGAAGTCCACGCCGTTCTCGGCGGCGCATTCGGTGAACGTGCCGTCGCCGTTGTTGCGGAAGAGCTCGCAGGGATTGACGTCCCGGCCGACCGACTCGTTGGCGACGAACAGATCGAGCCAACCGTCGCCGTTGTAGTCAAACCACACAGCGGTCTGCGTGGGCTTGAGATGCGACAGCAACCCGGATTCCTCGGTCACGTCGGTGAAGGTGCCGTCGCCGTTGTTGCGCAGGAGTGAAAGCGGATAATGGCCTTCGGTGCGGAGCCACGCGCCCCGCAGAACCAGCACGTCCATGAAGCCATCGTTGTTGTAGTCACATTGGATCATGTTGAGCCCCCCGGTCTCGCCGATGAGGCCCGCCCTCTCGGTGACATCAGTGAAGGTGCCGTCGCCGTTGTTGTGGAAGAGGCGCAGCTGGTCGGTCAGCCCCCAGGAGGACACCATCAGGTCCAGGAGACCGTCGTTGTCGAAATCCTCCATGACCACGCCGCCGGCGAGGTCGTCGAGGTCGAGCCCCATCGCGCCGGCCACGTCGGGAAAGCGCTTGATGTCGTATTCCGACGCGAAGAGCTTCGGGTCGAGCAGCCACTTGGAGGGTACTGCGCCGGGATACTCGCCCAGCGTCATGTAGGCGATGTTGATCAGCCAGCGCGCCCGCAGATCGCCCGGAAGCCGGTCGAGCAGTTCGGTCAGCACGGCGACCGCACCGCGCGAACCGCGCTGCAGCTTGTGCACCCCGCCGCCTTGGATCGGGAAGATACACGAATCATTGTTGTGGCCGAGCAGGCAGTTTTCCTGTTCGCCCATGCGGAGGTAGCAGATGGCCCGGGCCGTCAGCAGGTCCCGCAGAATACCCAGATCGTCCTCGGGGACGTTGAGTTCCTTCATCCGACGCTCAGTGTCCATGTTTTCCTCGAGCGCCTCTTCCGGTCGGCCGGCGTTCAGCAGTTGCTGGGTCAACTCCACCTTGAGCTCGAAGATCTTCTGCGGATCTGTCGTCCGGGCGAGCATCTCGCGCGTGAGGGCGGCCTTCTCCGTGGAACGGAACGGATTGCGTCCCGGGTTGGATTCCCGCGCGATCTTTTGCAGCAGTGCGGCCATCCGCTGGGTGCTCGCCGGCTCGTTGAGCAGGGCGGCCGCCATCCTCGCGGCCTGTTCCGGGGTCGGCACCCCACCCGGTGCGCAGAACTCGGGATTCTTCGCCGGTCCCGCCGCCATCGTGACGGCCAGCCCCAAGGCGGCGGCCAGTGTACCGATGGTCCGGACAAGCGACCGCCGGCCGGCCGGCCGCAAAAATACCTGCAACGATAGGTCCGCGTGGATGGACATTACCCCGGCAAGCTATGCGCCCGGGGGACGCTGCAAACAGTTCCGTGGTCAAACGCCAAAAAACGGGGGTGACTGGCCGCCGGCGCGTGGCCAAGAAATCCCGGGCAACCTGCGGCGGAGTCACCGGCCGCAGCCTCCGGCCATCGGCTACCGGTCGGTGGCGAATTTTCCCAACTGGCCGCGCAGGTTGCGGCTGAGCGGCAGCTTGGTGCCGTCGCGCAGCAGCACGACGTAGTCGCCATGCGCGCCGGGTTGCAGTTCCTTGATCTGCTCGCGGTGCACGAGGGCGGAGCGATTGATGCGCGTGAAGCTCTGCGGGCCCAGCCGGGCCTCGAGCGCCGCCATGGTTTCCCGCACCATCAGCCGGCCGGTCGCCAGGTGCAGGACGACGTAATTGTCCGCCGCCTCGGCCCAGACGATTTCGTCAGATTTGAGGAAGACGAGCCGACCATCGGTCTTGACGGTCAGGCGCTCGTTTTTCCTTTCCGGGGTGGGCACGGCGTCGAGCAGGTTTTCCAGCTTGTCGCCGAGGTCGCCGGCGCGGCGGGCGCGGATGGCCTCCTGCGCGCGGCGGACCGCCGTCTGCAGCCTCTCGCGGTCAAAGGGCTTCAACAGGTAATCGACTGCGGCGACATCGAAGGCGTCGACGGCGAAGCGCTCGTGGGCCGTGGCAAAGATGATGGCCGGGCGGCTTGCCTCGGGAATCTGCGCCAATACTTGCAGGCCGTCGCAGCCGGGCATTTGCATATCCAGGAATACCAGGTCAAGCGGCGCGCCCTTGATGGCGGCGATCGCCTCCGTGCCGCTGGCGCATTCCCCGGCGATCTCGACCGCCGGTTCGCTCTGCAGGAGGGTGCGCAGGCGTTCGCGGGCCAGCGGTTCGTCGTCGACAATGAGGGTGCGGAGCTTGGACACGGGTTCAGGGGGCGGGCAGCAGCACTCTCACGACTAACCCGCCTGAGGGATCGTTGGCCAGCTCGAAGCGGTGGCGGTCGCCGTAGAGCTCACGCAGGCGGGCGCGGGTGTTGCCCAGCCCGATGCCCTCGCGCACGAAACCGGCGGCGGGCTGGCCGCCACCGTTGTCGCGCACGACCAGCTCGATGAAACCGGGGATGCGACGCGCCGTGAGTGCGAGCTTCCCCGGCCGGGCGTGCGGCTCGATGCCGTGCCGGATCGCGTTCTCGACCAGGGGCTGGAGGATCAGGCTCGGCACCTCGGCTTCCAGCACACCGGACTCGATCGCATAGTCGACGGCGAGGCGATCGCGGAAGCGGATGCGTTCGATTTCGAGGTATTTCTCGATGAACGCGATCTCGTCGCGCAGGGAAGTGAGCGGCTGGCCCGGGTGGCTCATCGTGAGCCGCAGCAGTTCGCCGAGGCGGACCAGCATGCGGTCGGCCGCGTCGACGTCGCTGTGCATCAGCGAGGCGATGCCGTTGAGCGTGTTGAAGAGGAAATGGGGCTTGAGCTGGCGCAACAGGGCCTGCAACCGGGCCTCCGCGAGGTGCTTCTCGAGCTCGAGGGTGTGCACGGTGCGCTCATGGTATTTCCGGTAATAGTCGATGCCGTGGCTGACCGAAATGATCACGCCATAGATGAGCAGATTGAACGGAAACGTGTTCACCAGCAGGGGGCGGAAAACCTCCAGGAAGGTCACCGGCTCGTCGATCAGCAGGCTGTGCACCTGGCCGACGGCCGTGCGCAGCACGATGTAGACGAGGGAGAAGATCAACGCGGCCACCAGATGGATCCCGGCGGTGCGCCACGGCCTGGCGCCCTCGGGGGGAAACCGCCGCGCCACCCAGAGGCTCGGCACGGAAAGCAGCGCATAGACATACCAGTCACCAAGGGAGTAGCTGATCGCCTGGCCCCAGGTGAGCGACCGACCGAGCAGCGTGCTCGACAGGTAGAACTGGCTCGCGAACGCCAGCCCGACCAGGGTCCAAAAGATGAGCATGCCACCGAGGCGGGGCAGTGAGCGATAAAACGGTTGGGCGGCGGACATCGCGCAAAATGGGTTGCGGTGTATGTAGGATGGACAACCAATACTGTCCACCGCCCTTTCGCACCAATCGCATGAGTTCCCCCCCGGCCCTTCCCCGTGCCTACTCCGGTCCTTCCGGCCTACCGGCCGGCGAGGCTGGAGGGACTCACGCGCCGCCCGCGATGCCGCCCCTGCTGCCGGTGGTGCTGACGCTGGTGGTCGCGGCGATTGTGCTGAGCGTGATCTTCGCGTGGGCTTTCCCGACGGCCGGTCCGGCACAGGCGGTCCCGGCCGCCCGGTTCACCGACATCACCGCGGAGTCGGGCGTCCAGTTCGTGCAGACCCACGGATCGTCGGAGTCGCCCACCACGCTCGGCGGCGCCGTCGTCGTGCTCGACTACGACGGAGACGGACACCCGGACCTGCTTTTTGTCAACGGGGCCCCGTGGCCATGGGAGGAAGAAATGGCAAAGCGCGCCAGCCGCGGCAGCCTCGTCCTGCTGCACAACGACGGGCACGGACATTTCACGGACGTCACGGCCGCGGCGGGACTGAATGTCGAGCTGCAAGGCATGTCGGCGGCGGCGGGCGATTTCGACAACGACGGGCGGACGGACATCTTCGTCACCTGCGTCGGGACGAACCACCTCTTTCACAACCGGGGACACGGGCAGTTCGAGGACGTGACGGAGCAGGCCGGGGTCGGGGGCGACGAAAACACCTGGAGCACCGGGGCGACCTGGATCGACTACGACGGCGACGGTCGGCTCGACCTCGTCGTCGCCCACTACGCGCGCTGGCCGCAGGAAGTGAGCCTCGCGATGGCTTTCACGATCGCCGACGTCGGCCGCTCCTACGGCGCGCCGGCGGGATTCATCGGTGTTTTCCCGACGGTGTATCACAACGAAGGTGGCGGCCGGTTCACGCGTGTCCCCGGTTCCGCCGGCGTCCATCCGATCGACCCGACGACCGGCCTGCCGGCGGCCAAGGCCCTGGCGGTCACGCCCGTCGATGCAAATGGCGACGGCAAGCTCGATCTGCTCTTCACGTACCACACCACCGACAATGTGCTCTTTCTCAACCAAGGCGACGGCACCTTCCGGCAATGGGCCGCCGGTCCGGACAACCGCCACGAGGGCGCGTCGGCCGGACTCGCATCAGCGAGCCTCCTGCCCTTTGTCCAGGCACCGGGCGCGGACCAGCGGCTCGCCGCGCTCCAGGCGGCCGTGGCGGCCGACGCCCGCAACCGGAACCAACTCCATCTGAGTGGCAAACTTGGCGGCGCGCTCCTCGACTACGAGTTGGCCGGCCATTTCGCGCTGTTCACGGGCAACGGCCGGGCGGAACCCGACGTGAACAAATTCGAGGACGGACGGGATTTCTCAGCCACGCCGCAATTGCTGCTCCAGCGCGGCGGCACCTGGGTTCCCGCGCCGGCCGTCGGCCGCTGGGCCAAACCCGTGGTCGCCCGGGGCATCGCCGTGGCAGACATCGACGGCGACGGCGACGACGATATCATCATTGCCCAGAACAACGGCCCGGCGATCGTGCTGCGCAATGACCAGCGCAGCGGACTGCCCTGGCTGCGCCTGAAGCTCGTTGCCACCCGCAGCCAGCCCGAGGCCGGGGGCGCGCGGGTCGAGGTGCACACCCCCCGCCGCGTCCTCGTGCAAACCGTGGCTCCGGCCATGGGCTTCATGGCCCAGTCTGAGCCGGAGCTGACCTTCGGCCTCGGCGAGGACGCCCGGGTGCGCAAGATCGTCATTCGCTGGCCGTCGGGCACACGGCAGGAACTCAGGCCTGACGCGATCAACCAGACCCTGGTCATCCGCGAGCCCTGAACTCGCGAGCCCGTCGTCGGGCCTTCCGCTTTTTTATTGGCGTTGGCCACTCCTGTTTTCACCCTGCCCCATGGCCGTCCGTTCCAACCCCGCCCGAGCCCGTCTACAGGCCACGCTGGCGTGCGCCGGCACCCTGCTTCTCTGGTGGCGCGTCGGCGGGACCATCCCGGCGGTGCTCGCCGGAGTCGCCGGCAGCCTCGCGTTGCTGGCGTGGACGAACCCGCCGCACTATGCGCCGGTGCAGCGGGTCTTTGACCGGGTGCTGCACGTCCTGCTGGCCGGACTGACCTGGCTGCTGCTGGCCGTCATCTATTTCTTCCTCTTCACTCCGTTGCGTCTCTGGCGCGGGCTCACGGGCCATGATCCCCTGCAACGCCACGTCGACCCCGCCGCCACCACCTACCTGCGGCCGCTGCCCCCGGCCGTGCCCGGTCGCTTCGATCGCCAATTCTGATGCGTCTGCTCGGCCTCAGCGCCTATTACCACGATTCCGCGGCCGTCTTGCTGGAAGACGGCGTCATCGCTGCCGCCGCCCAGGAGGAGCGGTTCAGCCGCATCAAGCACGACAGCTCCTTCCCTCGCGCCGCCGCAGCCTGGTGCCTGACCCAGGCCCGCGGGCCACTGGACGCGGTCGTCTATTACGAGAAACCGTTGCTGAAATTCGAACGCATCCTCGCCAATTCGCTCGCCGTCGCGCCGCGTGGTTTCCGGGCGTTCGCCGCCGCCCTGCCCTCGTGGCTGCAGGAAAAGCTCTGGCTGCCCGGGCTGATCGAGGATGAACTCGGTGCGCTCGGGGTGGCGCCAGTGCCCGTGCACTTTTCCGGACACCACGAAGCGCACGCCGCCAGCGCGTTCTTCCCCTCGCCGTTCCAGCGTGCGGCCATCCTCACGCTCGACGGTGTCGGCGAGTGGACCACGACCGCCTTCGGTCGCGGCACCGGCCACCGGCTGGAGCTGCTGAGCGAACTGCGCTATCCCCACTCGCTCGGCCTGCTCTACTCCGCCTTCACCTACCACTGCGGTTTCCGCGTCAACTCCGGCGAATACAAGCTCATGGGCCTCGCACCTTATGGCGTGGCGCGACACGCCGACACCGTCCTGCGGGAGCTGCTCGATCTCAAGCCCGACGGCTCGTTCCGGCTCAACCTCGGCTTTTTCGGCTATCTGCACGGCGACACGATGACCAACGACCGCTTCACCGCGCTCTTCGGCGTGCCCCCGCGCCGGCCCGACGAGCCGCTGACGCAGGCACACTGCGACCTCGCGCGTTCCGTCCAGCACGTCACTGAGGAGATCGTGCTCCGGCTCGCCCGCACGCTGCAAGCGGCGACCGGAGAGGAGAACCTCTGCCTCGCCGGCGGCGTCGCGCTCAACTGCGTGGCCAACGGCCGCCTGCTGCGCGACGGGCCCTTCCGGCACATTTGGGTGCAACCGGCGGCGGGTGATGCCGGCGGCGCGCTCGGTGCCGCCCTCGCTTTTCACCATGCGCAGGCCGCCGCGCCGCGCCCCGCCGACGGCATCAACGACGCCATGCGCGGCGCCTTCCTCGGGCCTGACTATACGGCCGCCGAAATGGCCGCGGCCCTGGAGGCCCGCGGCCTGCCCGCCGTGCCGCTCTCATCCGACGTGCTTCTCGCCCGACTCACGGAGCGGCTCGAGGCCGGTGACGTCGTCGGCCTGGTGCAGGGCCGGGCCGAGTTCGGTCCGCGCGCCCTCGGGGCGCGTTCCATCCTGGCCGATGCCCGCCCGCCCGGAATGCAGCGCCGGCTGAACCTGAAGATCAAGTTCCGCGAATCGTTCCGGCCCTTCGCGCCGATTGTGCTCGCGGAGCGGGCCGCCGAGTTCTTCGACTTGCCCGCGCCATCGCCCTACATGCTGTTCACCGCCCCGGTCGCGGCGGCCCAGCGCCGGCCCGTCACCGCCGCCGGCACCTGGGAGGAACGGTTGGATGCCGTGCGCTCCAGCCTGCCGGCCATCACCCACGTGGATTTTTCCGCGCGGGTGCAGACGGTCGACCGCGCCGCCAATCCCGCGCTGCACGCCGTGCTGGCCGCCTTCGCCGCCCGGACCGGCTGCCCCGTGCTGGTCAACACATCGTTAAATGTCCGGGGCGAGCCGCCGGTGTGTCATCCGCGCGAGGCCATCGAGGGATTTCTCTCCACCGACATGGATGCGCTCGCCCTCGGGCCTTTCTTCGTGGAGAAACGCCTCCTGCCCGCCGGATCGGTCCGGCCGGCCTTCCCCCGCCATTTTGCCCCCGACTGACCCATGCGTGCCCTGAAGAACCTCACCCGCCTACTGCGCGAACTCTGGGCGTTTGCCCGGGAGCACAAGGCCTGGTGGATCGTCCCGACAGTCGTGATCCTGCTGCTGGTGGCACTCTTTGTCGTGAGCGTGTCCGCGGTCTCACCGTTCATATACTCGCTTTTCTGATGCGCCGGCCAACCCGGCCGGCCAACCACCCGTTTTCCCATGACCTCCCTCCTTCCCACCGTTTCGCAACTGGCCAAGATGATCGACCACTCGCTCCTCCACCCCACCATGACCGACCGGCAGCTGCGCGACGGCCTGGCCCTGGCCCGCCGCTGTGCGTGCGCCACGGCCTGCGTCAAGCCCTACGCCGTACCGATGTCCGCGGCGGCCCTCGCCGGCTCCGGCGTGGCTGTTTGCGCTGTCGCGGGCTTTCCCCACGGCAACAGCCATGCGGATGTGACCATGGCGGAGGCGGTGCGGGCCATCGATGAAGGCGCCACCGAAATCGACATGGTGGCCAACGCCGGCAAGGTCCTCGGGGGAGACTGGGATTATGTCTCACAAGGCATCGTCACGGTCAACGCCGCCTGTCTGGCCCGTGGCGCCATCCTCAAGGTCATCTTTGAAAACGACTACCTGCAGGACGAGCATATCATCCGGCTCTGCGAAATCTGCACCGCCCATGCGGTTGCCTTCGTCAAGACCTCCACCGGCTACGGCTTCGTCAAGCAACCGGGCGGCGACTACAACTACCACGGTGCGACGGACCACCATCTCCGACTCATGCGGAAGCACAGCGGGCCGAACGTGCAGATCAAGGCCGCGGGCGGCATCCGGACGCTCGACGATCTGTTGCGCGTCCGGACGCTCGGCGTGACCCGGATCGGCGCCACGGCGACCGAGGCGATGCTCAACGAGGCCGTGCGGCGCGGCCTGCCGGGCCCGGTGCCGGCCGGTATCGACCCGCCGGGCAAACCACCGTCCGGCCCCGGCGGATATTAGCTCGTCGCGCCGGCCGGTGCGGTCTCCCGACACGTTTTTGTTCCTCCATGAAATTCCACCTGTTATTGTGCCTTGGCCTTGGACTGGCCAACGCTGCCGCCTCCGCCCAGCCGGCCTATGAAGCCAGCTGGGAATCGCTTGACCGCCGGCCGACGCCGGAATGGTTCCTCGACGCGAAGTTCGGCGTGTTCATCCACTGGGGCGTTTACTCCGTGCCGGCCTGGGGCCCGGTGGGCGAATATGCCGAGTGGTATTGGAACCGGCTGCCGAGCAAGGATCCCAAGTGGGCTCCGTCCGTCGCGTTTCATGCGAGGAACTACGGGGCCGATTTCAACTACATGGACTTTGCCCCGCGATTCGCCGCCGAGCTGTTCGACGCGAACCAATGGGCCAGCCTGTTCGTCCGCGCCGGCATCAAGTATGTCGTCCCCACCTCAAAGCATCACGAAGGCTTCGCCCTCTGGCCCAGCGCGGAAGCCAGCCGCACTTGGGGCCGGCCGTGGAACGCCGCCGAGATCGGACCGAAACGCGACCTGCTGCGCGAGCTCGCGGACGCCACGCGGGCGAAGGGCCTGAAGTTCGGATTCTATTTCTCGCTCTATGAGTGGTTCAATCCGCTCTGGCTGCGAGACCGCCAGCGCTACGTCGCCGAGCACATGTTTCCGCAGTTCAAGGATGTCGTCACGCGCTACCAGCCCTCGATCATCTTCAGTGACGGCGAATGGGAAATGTCGTCGAAGGACTGGCGCAGCGAGGAGCTGCTCGCCTGGCTTTTCAACGATTCACCCTCGAAAGCGGAAGTGGTGGTCAACGACCGCTGGGGCAAGGACACGCGCCACCAGCACGGCGGCTACTGGACCACCGAGTACGCCGCCGGCCTGCAGGATGATTCGCACCCGTGGGAGGAAAGCCGCGGCATGGCCTTCTCCTACGGCTACAACCGCGCCGAACGCGTGGACGATTACAAGACCGGCCGGGAACTGGTCCTCGTGCTGATCGACCTCGTCAGCCGTGGTGGCAACCTCCTGCTCGACATCGGACCGGCCGCCGACGGCACGATCCCGCCGCTCATGGAGCAGCGTCTCCTCGAGATCGGCGACTGGCTCAAGGTCAACGGCGAGGCGATCTACGGCACCCGCTTCGCCGGCCGCTCCTGTCAGTGGACCGAGGGCGAACGGCCGAAGCAGGAATACGGCGAGTTCATGGTAAAATACAACCTGCTCGATCAGGTCGGTCAGACCCCGAAAGACGGCCGGGCGGTGAAGCAGGTCTTCTTCACCAAGAAGCCCGATGCGCTTTACGCCATCACCGCCGGCTGGCCGGGCAAACAACTCGTGTTGCATGGAATCAAGGTCCCGGCCGGTGCCATGGTCACGATGCTCGGAGTTCCCGGCCGACTCTCCACCGCGCGCGCCGGCGACACCCTGACGATCATCCCGCCCGACCTCGGCCCCGACGAGGCACCGTGCCACCACGCCTTCGTCTTCAAAATCGAAGGTGCCACCGTCAATCGCTGAAATCACCATCGTTCACATGCCCGCCGCCTTCCGCATCACCCTGTTGTTCGCGCTTTCCTTGCGGCTGGCCGCGGCCGTGAACCAGCCGCTGCCCGCCGAGAATGGGACGAGCTTCTCGCCCGGCCGGAGGTGCTCAGCTGGGGCATTCCCGGCTACACCACCGGTCAGCTGGCGTGGACAGTCAAGGATGTCGTCCGCGAACACCCGACGGTAAAGATCGTTTTCCTGAACGGCGGTATCAACGATCTCTCCCTCAGCGTGCCGGCCGACCGCGTCTATGAGAACCAGGTCAAAGCCATCGCCTGGTGGCGCGCGCACCACGTAACGCCCGTCATCGAGTCCACGATCCTCCAAGTCGATGCCCCTGACCTCAACGCCGTGCTGGCTTCCGCCGGCCATCTCCGCGCGGAGCTCAGCCTGGACGGCACCCATCTCAAATCCGAGGCGTATCCGCTCTGGGCGCGGTTGGTCAGCGATTGCCTCGCGCAGCTCAGCCCCGCGGATCAGCCCAAAGATCCGGCGGCCTCACCATGATCCGTTCCGGCTTAGTCGCCTGATCGTAGCAGGGGCGCAGCAAGACTGCGCCCCGACGGGACAAACCGGTTCTCGGAGAGCTGCTCGACCCGCGGAGGAGCCCGCGAAGCGCCCACACCGTCCCCGGGTGGAATAGCCTCAGGTGGGCTGACTGCCCGTGACTGGCATCGTGGCCACCGCGATGCAGTCATATAGTACGCGGCCGTTGGGGTATGACTTGACCCCGGTCACGACAATCTGTTTGCCGCCAGCCTCGAAGGAAAGGCCGCAGGAAAGGCTGGCCGCCAGCTGGCTCTGTTTCTCGAGCAGTTCCGTCCAGGCCCCATCCGACGACAACACGATCGGCGCGGCCGGAGGCGAGACCAGGACGCCAAACGCGGCAATCTGGGCCAGCTGCCTCGGGCCGGCGGCGGGAACCACCCCGCTCGGAGGCGTGGCCGCGGCGACCGGTGCCTGCGCCTGCCTGACTTCCAGCTTGATCATGCGAGCCACAGCCTCGGGGCCCGATTCACCCAAGACCGCACTCACCCAGTCGAGGAGCAGGTTGCGCACCGCGTTGAGGTCCTCGGCATGCGCGATCGGACTGATGCTGCCGCTCTTCTTGATGGCCTTGAACAGGCTTGAGATTTCCTTCAGGTAGACGTTCTTCTGCGCTCCGGGAATGTAGAACATGAACACAAGGTGGACCGGCGCCCCGTCCGCCGCCCCGTAGTCGATGCCAGCCGGCGACCAGCCGATGGCGCAGAAAAGCTCGCCCTCCTCGCGCTTCGCCCGCACATGCGGCACGCCCACGCCCAGGCCCATGCCGGTGTTGCACTCCTCCTCGCGCCGCTGGATTTCCTCGATGGCGTCGGTGCCCACCTCGATGTTGGGGTTGGCATCGAGGATGCGTGCCAGAAACTCGAGCGCGCGCGCTTTGTTGTTGTCCGGCAGCTCGAAGAGCCGGCCGTCCTGAAGGGCGTTGAGAATGCTGCGCATAATTAGTCAGAGCCGAAACGGCGGATGAACCACATTTTCACCAGATGCGTGAGGATGCTGTAGGCGAGGAGAAAACCAGCCAACCAGGCAAAGAAGATGCCGGGCAGCGGGATGAAGCCCAGATAGCCGGCCAGCGGCGAAAACGGCAACCAGATGCCGATCGCCATGATCAGCAGCGTGGTGAAGCACATGGTCTTGCTCGCGCGGCTCTGGATGAACGGTATCCGGTTGGTGCGGATGATGTGCACGATGAGTGTCTGGGTCAGCAGCGATTCGACGAACCAGCCGGTGTGGAAGAGAGCCGCGGCGTAGGTGGCGTCGGGATTCGCCGGATGAGCGAAGAAGCGGGCGAGCGCCGCCGGCGCGGCGAGGTCGAGCTTGGTGCAGCCGAAGAAATAGAGCATCAAGAAGAACGTGGCGTAGTCGAAGATCGAGCTGATCGGCCCGATGAAGACCATGAATTTCTGGATGCTCTTGATGTTCCAGCGGCGCGGCTTGTCGAGGTACTCCTGGTCGACGTGATCTAGCGGGATCCCGACCTGCGAGAAGTCGTAAAGCAAGTTGTTGATCAGGATCTGCAGCGGGAGCATCGGCAGGAGGTCGGCGGGAAGCACAAACACCGAGCCCAGCATGCTGAACATGTTCCCGAAGTTGGAGCTGGCCCCCATCTTGATGTACTTGATGATGTTGCCGAAGACCTTGCGCCCCTCGATGATCCCGTCCTCGAGGACGAGGAGGCTCTTCTCGAGGAGGATGATGTCGGCGGACTCCTTCGCGACGTCGACCGCCGTGTCGACCGAGATGCCGACGTCGGCGGCCTTCATCGCCAGCACGTCGTTGATGCCGTCTCCCATGAACCCGACCACGTGGCCCTGCGCGCGCAGGCTCTTGATCACCTTCTCCTTCTGGTCCGGCGTCAGCCGGGCGAACACGTTGCCCTCGACGACCTCGCGGGCGAACGCCGCCTCGTCGAGCGCCGCCAGCTGGGGGCCGGTGACGATCTTCGCGATCTTGATGCCCACGTCGTTGCAGACCTTCCGGGTGACGAGCTCGTTGTCGCCGGTCAGGATCTTGACCGCGACGCCGGAGCGCCCGAGCGCCTCAATCGCGCGGGCGGACGTGTCCTTCGGCGGGTCGAAGAAGGCGATGTAGCCGAGCAGGATGAGCTCGGACTCGTCCGACACCGAGAACACGGGCTTGGTCCGGTCAAACTCCCGGTACGCTATCGCGAGGACCCGGTAGCCCTCGGCGCTCAGCGTGCGGTACTCGTCCAGGAGGTCGTCGCGGATCAGCTGGATCAGCGGGTTCACGTCCTCGTCGACCTGGTAGTTGACGCAGGCCGCGATGACCTCCTCCACCGCGCCCTTGCAGATCAGCACGTGGCGGTCCTCGTAGTCGATCACGACCGACAT